>JAPLKK010000131.1:9498-25535 GCA_026388115.1 Elusimicrobiota bacterium
CGTCGCTCTCGCCACCGCGGCCGCGGTGGCGCTCTCCCCGGCGCGATCGGGGTCCGTCCGCGCCTCCGAGGAGGGGGCGCCGATGCGGCTGCAGCGCTGGTTCCCGGCCCTCGGCCTGGCGCTCGCTCTCGGCTCGGCCGTGCCCGGCTGGCTGCTGTCGCGCTCGTTGGCCCGCGCGGCGGCCGCCCCTTCCGCCGACGGGCGCCTCGAGGCCCTCCAGGAGGCCTCGAGGCTCGCTCCGGACGACGGCGCGATCCACGCCCGCATCGCGCGCGAGGCGATGGCGGCGAAGCCGCCGCGCGTCGGGCTGGCCGCGCTCGAGATCCAGAAGGCCTGCGAGGCCGAGCCGGCGCAAGCGGCGTACCGCGCCCAATGGGCCGAGCTCCGGGGCGCTTCCAGATGACGGCTTCGCGAGCGGGGTCATGGGCGCTGCCGGCCGGCGCCGCGGGCGCCTTCGCCGGGCTATGGGCCGCCGGCCGGACGTTCTTCTGGGGCGACCTGACCTATATCCATTTCCCCTGGCGCGCCTTCGCCGCCGAAGAGCTGGCGGCGGGCCGGCTTCCTCTGTGGGACCCTTATGTCTATCTGGGGATGCCGCTGGCGGCGCAGATGCAGAGCGGCGTCTGGTATCCCGGCACCGCGCCGTTCCATCTGTTCGCGTTCGCGACCGCCCTCGCCATCTTCCATGCCTTGCACTACGGCTTGGTCGGGCTCTTCGCGTATCTATGGCTCAGGCGCGGCGGCCTCGCCCAAGCGGCGGCGCTCGCGGGGGGGGCCGTGTTCATGGCTTGCGGCATCCTGGCGAGCCGCGTGCCGTTCTTGAACCATCTTTCGACGTTGGCGTACGCGCCCGCCTTCCTGCTCTTCGCCCGCAGCCCCTGGCTCTTGGGTTTGTCCTTCGCCCTCGCGTTCTTGAGCGGCTATCCCTTGATGGCGGCGGGGGGCGCGCTGACCGCTTTCGCTCTCTCCTGGATCCTCGAGCGGCGCGCGCCGCCGGTGCTCGGTTGGACCCTCGCCGCCGCTTCGGCGGCGGGGCTCGGGATGGTCCTGCTCGCGCCGGCGGTTCAGCTCGCCCTGGTCTCGCAGCGCGGCGCGGGGATCAAGGCGGCCGAAATATTGAACTACGGGCTCACGCCCCGGGACCTGGCGGGCTTCATCGCTCCCTGGCTGGCGTCGGGAGCGGGGGCCGCGGCGGTCCCAACCTGGGGCGCGGCGGCCGAGTGGTGGAAGGCGTGCTGGTTCGGCGCGGCCGCGACGCTCGCGGTGCTGGCGTCGGTGCGGCGGGTCAAGCCCCGCGTCCTGCTCGGGCTGGGCGCCTTCTGCGCCGCCGTCTTGGTCCTCGCGCTCGGCGGCTCGACGCCCATCGGCCGAGCCTTGTGGCTGAGCGCGCCCCTGCGCTTCGTCCGCTATCCGGGCAACCTGACCTATCCGCTGGTGCCGGCCGCCGCCGTCCTGGCCGCCGCGGGCTTGGCCGGCCGCAAGCGAGCCGGCCTTTGGGCGGCGGCGATCGGGCTGGAGCTGGCGGCCTATGCGGCGGTTTCCCAGCCGCTGACCGCGCGAGGCTATTACACGGACGGCGGGACGTTGGTGCGGCGCATGCAGACCTACCTGGGCGACCATCGCTACCTGCTCTCGCCGCGGGCCTTGGAGTGGTCGCGCGGGGAGGGGCGGGACGCGGCAACGGCCGTGCTCGACTTCAAGCATCGGCTCTACGGCCTCACCAGCGCGCCGTACCGGCTCGCCTCCGTCGCGAATTTCGGCGAGCCGCTCGTACCGCGGCCGTGCTTCGAGGTGATGGATCTCGTCTACACGCTCTCCGGTCTGTCCGAGCTGGCGCCTTACCTGCGCTGGCTGGACTCGCCTCTGGTCCTCACCCGCGAGCGCCTTCCCTCCGGCCCTCTGCTTTATCTCGGCAAGGACTTGTGGCATGGCTATCGGCGCGTGCGGCCGTGGGGCCGCGCCTTCTGGCTGGCGCCGGAGGACGGCGAGAAGGTCGGCGCCGCCTTGACGACGGCGGCCGGGCTGCCGGACGTCTCGAAGTCGCCCGCCCTGAGCTTCGAGCGCTCCAGTCCCGGCGCCTTCCGCGTCCGCGGCGAGACGCCCGCCGGCTGGGCGTACGTCTCGGAGCCGCTCTTGCCCGGCTGGCGCGCCTGGCTCGACGGCCGCCCGGCGCGCCTGGAGCCCGCCTGGCGGGCCTTCCAGAAAGTCCGCGTTCCGCAGGGGCGCTGGGAGCTCGTCTGGCGCTACCGCCCCGCCGCGTTCGTCTGGGGATTGGCGGTGACCCTGGTCTTTCTGTGCGCGTCGGCGGGCTATTGGTATAATCGGGCGCTAGGTTGGTAAAAAAATACGGGTCGGCCCTGCTCGGCATCGCCATCAGCGCCGGTTTCCTTTTTCTGGCGCTGCGCCGGGTTTCTCTCGCCCAAGTGGCCGAGGCGGTGGCGCGGGTCAAGCTCCTGTGGCTGGGACCGATGATCGGCGTGGTCGCGGCCGACCTGTTCGTGCGCTCGTGGCGGTGGCGGTTCCTGCTGTCGGCCCGCGAGGACAAGGAAGGCCCGATTCCCCTGGCCACGCTCATCAAGCTCGAGGCGATCGGCTTAGCGATGAACAACGTGCTGTTCATGCGCTTGGGTGAGTTCGCGCGCGCTTACCTGGCCGGCCTGGAGCTGGGAGTCTCGGGAGTCTACGCTCTGGCGACCGTGTTCGTCGAACGGGCGCTCGACATCATGTCCCTGCTCTCGCTCTTCGTCGTCGCGGCCGGCTACTGCCCGGACACCATCCCCTCCTCCTGGCGCGTCGTCGCGGCGCTCGTCGTCGCCGGATTGGCGGCGGGCTTGGTCGTCGTTTCGGCGGTGGACCGCAGCCTCGAGAAGGGCGGCGTTTGGGAGGCCTGGCTCTCCAAGGCGCCCCGGGGGCTCGGCGAGCTCGTGCGCAAGCTCGCGCTGGGCTCGCGGGCGTTGCGCTCTTGGCGCGTCGCCGTTCCCGCCGCCTTGCTGAGCCTCAGCCTGTGGCTCATCGACGCCGTCATCTACTGGTTCGCGTGGCGGGCGATGGGTCTGGCGCCGGACCTCGGCTACGGCCGCTCGGTCGTGGTATTGTCCACGGCCGCCGCGGCCTCCGCCCTGCCGACGGCCCCCGGCGCCTTCGGCACCTTCGAGCAGTTCGTCAAGACGCTGCTCGTCAGTTGGCAGGTGCCGGCGCCGCAGGCGCTCGCCTACGCGGGGATCGTCCATCTCGTCTGTTATCTGACCGTCACTTTGCTCGGCATCGTCTTCCTCTATCAGATGGGGCACAGCTTCGGCAGCCTCGGCCGGGCGGCGCGGGGAGAGCCGGCGTGAGATCCGCGCTGCTTCCCTTGCTGGCCTGCCCGGATTGCGCGGGGGCTCTGCGCTTCGTCTCTCTCGAGGAACATCCCCATGAGGGGGCTTGGCTTAAGAAGGGAAAGCTGGGCTGCGAGGGCTGCGGGCGCGAGTTCTCCATCGAGGACGGCATCCCGCGGCTGTATCCAAAAGGCTCGGTCCAGGCGGAGGTGCGTCGCACGCAGAAGAGCTTCGCATGGGAATGGACGCGCTATCCGGGCGCGCTCGCGGAGGACCGGACGATTTTCCTGCAGGAGACGCAGCTCGCGCCGGAGGCGTTCTCGGGCAAGCTGGCCTTGGACGCCGGCTGCGGCATGGGCCGCTACGCGCGCGTCGCGCGTTCGCTCGGCGCGAGCGTCGTCGCCTTCGATCTCTCCGACAGCATCCTTCGCTTGGTCGAGCAGGCGCAAGAGGACCCCGAGCTCCATCTGGCCCAAGGCGACCTCCTGCGTCCGCCCTTCAAGCCCGGCGCTTTCGATATCATCTATAGCCAAGGCGTCCTGCACCATACCGCCAGCACCGAGCGCGCGTTCCTGAGCGTGGCGCCCTTGGCCAAGCGCGGCGGCCTCGTCTCGGTGTGGGTGTACGGCTCGCCCGGCTCTTGGAAGAGCTTCTCCACCAACCCGCTCCGCTCAGGCCGCCGGTGGCTCAAGTCCATCCTGCCCTTGGTGTGGCTCATTGTCTGGGCCCGCCGCATTTTCAGCGACTCTTTGCGCCTCATCACCACGCGCTTGCCGGTGCCGGTGCTCTACGCGCTGTGCTACCCTCTTACCGCGCTGGGCGTCGTTCCAGGCCTGAAATACCTCACTTTCTCGGTCCATCCGGATTTCAAGGTGCGCCTCATCGAGAATTTCGATTGGCTGGCGCCGCCGTACCAGTTCAAGCACACCAAGGAAGAGCTGGCCGATTGGTGTCGTCGCGCTGGGGTGGAGATCCTCAGCCGCCTGCCTCACGGCGTCGTGCCGAAGGTCGGCATCCTGGGCCGCAAGGAATAACATGGCATCGGTGGTGATGATCAGCGCCAATTTCCACCCCTACCTCGGGGGGGCGGAGAAGCAGGCGCTGGAGCTGTCGCGCGCCTTGTGCGAGCGCGGCGTCGAGGTCACCGTGCTCACGCGCTGCCTGCCGGGCTTGGCGCGCGAGGAGACGGTCGACGGCGTCGTGATCCGCCGCCTGCCGGCCTGGGGCCGCGGCCTCGTCGACTCGACGGTGTTCATGATCGGCGCGTTCTTCTGGCTGCTCAAGCATCCGCGCCGCTTCGACGCGATCCACGTCCATCTGGCGGGCTCGCCGGCGCTCGCGGCGAGCCTGGCGGGGCGCCTCTTGGGAAAGCGCGTCGTGGTCAAGCTCGGCGGCGGCAAGGGGATCGGCGAGCTGGCGGTCAGCGAGACCACCCGGGCCGGGCGCCTGAAGCTGAAAGCCTTGTGCCGCCTTCGGCCGCGTTTTGTCACGGTCAATCGCGAGCTGGTGGGCGAACTGGCCGAGCACGGGCTCGGAGCCGCCGAGGTCGTCATCGTTCCCAACGGCGTGGACAGTCGCGCCTATCACCCGGCGATCGCCGACGAGAAGGCGGCTTTGCGCAAAGAGCTGGGCTGGCCGGGCGGCCTGTGCTTCCTCTACGTCGGCCGCTTGGCGGTGGAGAAGCGGCTCGACATGTTCTTGGAGCAATTGGGGCTCGCCCTCAGCAAGCGGCCTGCCGACGCCTTCGTGGCGCTGATCGGCAAAGGAGAGATGGAGCCGCGCATCCGCGAGGCGGCGGAGGCGGCGGGCCTCTCCAAGCGCGTGCTCTTCTTGCCGCCGACGCCTTCGATAAGCCGGCTCTACCGCGCGGCGGACGTCTTCGTCCTGCCGTCCATTTCCGAAGGCCTGTCGAATGCGCTGCTCGAGGCGATGGCCTCGGGCCTTGCCGTGCTCGCCTCTCGCGTCGGCGGCATCCCCGACGCGGTCGCCGACGGCGGCTCGGGCTTGCTCTTCGACGCGCAGGACATCCCCGCGCTGCGCGAGGGGCTGACGCGCTTTCTCACCGAGCCCGGCCTCGCCAAGAGGATGGGCCGCAAGGCTCGCGAGGACGTTTTGGCCCGCTACGACCTCTCCGCCGTCGCGCAGCGCTACCTCGAGCTGTACGGCTTCCAGTCGTCCTGACGAGCCTTAATAAGGAAAGGGCCCCTCGCCTCGTCGGCCGCGCCGGATGTAAGTCCGGCGGGGACGCGCGCGACGCTTCGTGCGTCGCGCGCTCGGTTACGGCCGGCGCGTTAAGATGTGCGCTCGCGCCGGCCTCCACGCGCCCCGGCGGACTTACATCCGGCGCGGCCTGGGCCTGGCCCGAGAGGCATGCAATCTATTGGCGATCACGGGGCAAAACCGATTTGTTTCTTTGGGTCCGCATCGTCCGCGGGATTCTCGATGAGCGCCTCAACGGCCTGGAACAGCTGTTCGATTTCGCAGTCGTGCTTCTCTAGGCGTAGCGTGACTGCTCTGGAGAGTTCTGCCAGCCTTCTTGCCAGCGGTCCCCCAGCATGGGCGGCTCTGCGAAGTTGAATGAACGCTCGGACGACCTCGACGCTGACAGCGACTGCTCGCGGGGAATTCAGAACGTTTGCCGCCATGACGACACCATGCTCAGTAAAGGCAAAGGGCAGGTATCGCCGTCCACCACGGCCCGCGTTTGAGGTCGCAAGTTGCGACCTCAAACGAATGGATTCGCTTCTGTTTAATTGAAACGCGAAATCCTCCGGAAAGCGGAGGCGATTTCGCCGAATCTGCTCGTTTAATCGCTTTGTGGTCACGCCGAAGAGGGTTGCCAAGTCAGAGTCCAAAATGACTTGCCGACCTCGCACCACATGGATCCACGGAACGACCGTGCTGAGCTGGAAAGTGGTCATACCCATCTATACGAATGAGGGGTGATTTAGTTCCCGGGCGTTTCTTGAAGTCACAAGTTGTGACTTCAAGTTTGTGCGGGTCGATATTCCAAGGTCCGGCGACGGGGCGGGAGATGCCCGCGGCAATTTCATAAGATGGAGCCATGTGCGGGATTTGCGGCATCGTCAACGCGGCGCCGGGGATCATCGACCGGGATGCGTTGGCGCGCGCCAACAACCTCATCCGCCATCGCGGTCCTGACGACGAGGGTTACTATTTCGACGACCGGGTCGGCCTCGCGATGCGCCGGCTCTCCATCATCGACCTGAGCACCGGGCATCAGCCGATCTCCAACCCCGACGACACCGCCTGGATCGTCTTCAACGGCGAGGTCTATAACTTCCAGGAGCTGCGGCCCCCGCTCGAGAAGTCGGGCTATCCCTTCAAGACCCGCACCGATACCGAGGTGGTGCTGGCGCTCTATGAGCGCTACGGGCTCGAGTTCGTCACGCGCTTGCGCGGCATGTTCGCGCTGGCGATCTGGGACAAGCGCAAGGAGCGCCTCGTGCTCGCGCGCGACCGCATCGGCAAGAAGCCCCTCGTGTACGCGCAGGGCCCGGGCTCCCTCGCCTTCGCCTCGGAGCTGCGCTGCCTCTTCGAGTTCGGGCTTAGCCGCGAGGTGGAGCCGAAGGCGATCGATCTGTACCTGTCCTTGCAGTACATCCCGAGCCCGCTGACCGTCTACAAGCACGCGAAGAAGCTGCCGCCGGCGCATCTGCTGGTCTACGAGAAGGGCAGCATGCGCGTCCAACGCTATTGGGACCTGCCGCTGGGCGAACCCTCGCCGATCATCCACCCGGCCGAGGCCGAGGAGAAGATCCGCGAGAAGCTGACCGAGGCGGTGCGCCTACGCATGATCTCGGATGTCCCGCTCGGAGCGTTTCTGTCCGGAGGCATCGATTCCTCGATCGTCGTCGCGATCATGAGCCGCCTTTCCGAGCGGCCGGTCAAGACCTTCTCGATCGGCTTCGAAGAGCAGGAGTTCTCCGAGCTGGGCTACGCCCGCGCGGTGGCCAAGAAGTACGGCACCGAGCATACGGAGTTCGTGGTGAAGGCCGAGATGACCGACGTGCTGCCGAAGCTCGCCTGGCATTACGGCGAGCCGTACGCCGACGCCTCGGCCCTGCCGTCCTACTACGTGGCGCGCGAGACCCGCAAGTTCGTCACCGTCGCCTTGAACGGCGACGGGGGCGACGAGAATTTCGCGGGCTACATCCGCTATTTCGCGATGAAGGCGGCCAAGCTTTGGGACGTCATCCCCGCCCCGCTGCGCCGCGCGATGGCCGCCGCGGCCGAGCGCCTTCCCGACGGCCCGGCGCCCCTGTCGCTGTTGTGGCGCGGCAAGCGCTTCATGCGCTCGGTCGCCTTCGCCGACATCGCGGCGCGCCACCTGAAGATGATCTGCTACTTCTCCGACGAGGACAAGAACGGGCTGTACAGCCGCGAGATGCTCGCCCGCCTGGGCGCGGCCTCGGAGGGCGAGCTCTCGGCCGCGCGCCGCTACCTCGAGGACGTCTTCGCGCGAGCCAAGGGCGAGGACTTCGTCAACCGCCTGCTCTACGCCGATACGATGACCTATCTGCCCGAATGCCTCATGACGAAGATGGACATCGCCTGCATGGCGAACTCGCTCGAGGGCCGCTCGCCGTTCTTGGACCATGAGCTGATGGAGATGGTCTTCCGCATGCCGGGCGACTGGAAGCTCAAGGGGCTGCGAGGCCATAAGTGGATCTTGAAGCGGGCCTTCAAGGACTACCTGCCCGAGGAGATCCTGTCGCGCGGCAAGATGGGCTTCGGCATCCCGCTGGGCCCGTGGTTCCGCGGCCGGCTGAAGGACTACTGGGCCGACCGGGTGCTGTCAGGCAAGGCGTTGTCGCGCGGCTACTTCCGAGAGGAAGCGCTCAAGCGCATCTTCGACGAGCACCAGTCCGGGCGCCGCGACCACGGCTACCGGATGTGGGCCCTGCTGATGCTCGAGCTGTGGCATCAGGAGTGCATCGACAAAGCGGCGGTCGCTAGCTCTTAATCGGAAACGATCAGCTTGACGGCGATGGCGAGCATCACGGCGCCGAAGACCCTGCGCAGGGTGCGGCTTGACAAGCCGATGGCGATCTTCGAGCCGAAGACGGTTCCCAGGACGAAGCCGGCGCACACGAGCGCCGCGATCTTGAGGTCGACGTAGCCCTGCTTATAGTAGGTCCAGGCGGCGATGATGCCGATAGGGGGGACGAGCAGGGCGAGGGTCGTTCCCTGCGCCAGGTGCTGGTCGAGCCCGAAGACTAAGACGAGCGCGGGCACGATGAGGATGCCGCCCCCGATCCCCACCAAGCCGGCCAGGACACCCGCGGCTACGCCGAGAGCGATGAATCCGATCTCTCTCCCCACGACCGGATTCTAGCAAATGCCCGGCGGACCGCCGGGATCCGCGGCGACGCGGGCTCCGGCCGCCCGGAGCGCCGCCGTGGGGCTTGGGCAAATTAGCTAAAATCGCGGGTATCATGCCGAACGGCGATCGTTCCGAAGTCCGCGCATTGATCCTCGGGGCGACAGGGCTCGTGGGGCGCTACTGCCTGCGCCGCTGGGCCGGGCGCGCGGGCTGGCGCGTCTCGGGAACCTCCCACCGCCAGCCCCTCGCCGGCGTGGAGCCGCTCGACCTCCAGGACGCGGACGCGACGCGCCGCCTCATCGAGCGCGACCGGCCGAGCCTCGTCGTCATCTCGGCCTCGAATCCCTACGTGGACTACTGCGAGAGCCACGCCGAGGAAACGCGCGCGCTCAACGTGACCGCCACGCTCCAGGCCGCGGCCGCGGCTCAGGGCGCCGGGGCGACCACGGTCTTCTTCTCCAGCGATTATGTCTTTGACGGCAAGGCGGCGCCGTACGGCGAGGAGGACCCCGTCCATCCGCTCAACGAGTACGGCCGGCAGAAGGCCGAGGCGGAGCGGGGGGTCGCGGCCCTGGGGCCGGACCATCTCACCCTGCGGGTCTCGGGGGTCTTCGGCTGGGAAACGAGCCGAAAGAACTTCGTCCTTCAAGTCGTCGATCGTTGCCGCGCAGGCAAGCCCGTGCGGGCGGCGACGGACGTCCGCTACAACCCTACCTACGCCGCCAACCTGCCGGACGTGATCGCCGAGCTCTACGAGAGCGGCCGCCGCGGGCTGTACCACGCCGCGGGGGCCGAGGAGTTGAACCGCTTCGACCTGGCCGCGGCGATCATGCGCGCCTTCGGGTTCGACCCTTCGAGCGCCGAGGCGGTGGATGCGGCCGCGCTGCAGCAGCCGGCCCGGCGGCCGCTGCACTCGTCTTTGCGGACCGACAAGATTCGCGCTCACGTGAGAGCTCCGTTGTGGGGCGCGGCCAAGGCCCTTGCCCACATGAAGGCCGAGGAGCCGGCCTGGAACACCTACCTCGATCAGCTGGCCGCGCGGTAGCCGCCGCCGAATCCGCTACAATGAAGGCGTCGTGACGAAGCTGGGGGAGGGAGTGCTCGCCTTGCTCGAATACGCGGCGATGCTCGCCGCGTGGCCGGGCCGCGCGCGCGAACCGGAACGACTCTCGCCGGAGCGCATCCTCGTCATCGCTTATTCCAGGATCGGCGACCTGATCTTTCTTCTCCCGGCGCTGGAGGCCGTGCGCAACGAGTGGCCGAGGGCGAAGATCACGTTCGTCGCCAACCGCTATCCGTCGCATCTGGAGCTGCTGCCCGCCTTCGGCCTCGTCGACGAGCTCTGGCTCTATGAGCTCGAGGAGCTGGAGCGGTGGCGCACCCGCCGCAGGGTCGCGGCGCGCATCCGCGCCGGCAGCTTCGACGTCGCCATCGTCGGCCAAGCCTCGAAGCCGCGCGCCTTCGCGGCGGGCCTCTTGTCGGTGCCGGTGCGCGTGGGCCATTGCGTCCGCGTCGAGCCCGCGGCGGCGGGCTGGCCGGCCCCTCGGCTGTGGCTGTGGCGCCTGCGCCGCGCCTTTGGCCGCCAGGAGCTGGAGCGGCGGCTGGTGCTCAACCGCAAGGTCTGGCTGGCCGGCGACGGCGCGCACGCCGTCGAACGCAACCTCGCCCTCGCGCGCGCTCTCGGCATCGAGACGAAGCCCGCCGCCCAGGCCAAGCCGAGGCTCGCTTTGCCCGAAGAGGCTCGGGTGAAGGCGCGCGCGCGGCTCGCCGAGGCGCCGGGACGTCTGACCCTCGGCCTGCATCTGGGCTCGGCGGCCACGACGGGCTACGCGAAGCTGTGGCCCGCCGAGCGTTGGGCCGAGGCGCTCGAGATCGTGCGGGCCGGAACGCCGGTGCGCGTGGCGCTGTTCGGCGGGCCGGGCGAGGAGGACTCGGTCGCGGCCTTCCGCAGGGGCTTCGGCGGCGAGGTCTTGGACTTCGTCGCGACGCCGCGGCTGCTGGAGACTTTCGCCTTGATCGAGCGCTGCGACCTCTTCCTCTCGAGCGACACGGGCCTTTCCAAGGCGGCGATGGCGCTCGGGGTGCCGACGGTCGCCGTGTGGGGACCCGTCGAGCGCTCCGGTTACGGCAAGATATGGGACCCCGAGCGGCATCTCGAGGTCTATCGCGAGATGCCGTGCGCCCCCTGCGTGCGCTTCGGCCTGCCCCTCGAGGGGCCCGGGGTCATCAACTACACCAACTGCGGCCATCACGACTGCCTTGCCCGCCTGGAGCCGGGCACCGTGGCCGAAGCCGTCGGCCGGGCCGCCCAAATTGAATTATCCAGGGAAAAGCGATAGAGTTTTGTTGATGTTTTCCATCGTCATACCGGCCTATAACGAAGAGAAGGCGGTCCGCTCGATCCTGGAGCGGAGCCTAAAGGCGGCGCAGGGGCCGCTCAAAGACCCCTCTTTAGGTCTCGGGGAGGTCGAGGTCATCCTCGTCAACGACGGCTCGCGCGATAAGACGGCGTCTTTGGCGCGCGAGGTGCCCGGGGTCCGCGTGATCGATCATCCGGTCAACCGCGGCTACGGCGCGGCGATCAAGACGGGCTTCGAGGCCGCGCGGGGCGATTGGCTGGGATTCATCGACGCGGACGGCACCTGCGACCCCGACTTCTTCGCGCCGCTCCTCCAGCTCGCGCGCAAGGACGGCTTCGACGTGGTCTGCGGCTCGCGCATGCACGCGGGCTCGCGCATGCCGCGCGTGCGCATCCTCGGCAACTGGCTCTTCCGGACGCTGGTCAACGCCTTGGCCGGGTCCTCGGTCGCCGACGTCGCCAGCGGGATGCGCGTGATCAAGCGCGACAGCCTCGCGCGGCTTTATCCCCTGCCCGACGGGCTCAATTTCACCCCGGCGATGAGCGTGCGCGCCGTGCTCGATCCGCGGCTCAAGATCGGCGAGCTGCCCATGCCGTACGAGGAGCGCATCGGCCGCTCGAAGCTGTCGGTGGTGAAAGACGGCCTGCGTTTTCTCGGCGTGATCTTGGACACCGCCATCACCTACCGCCCGCTCCTCTTCTTCGGCGCGGGGGCCGCGCTGTGCGCCGTTGCCGCGGCTTGGGCGCTCGGCTCGCGCTGGACCGCCGAGGCGGCGCCCTTGCCTTACTACCTGCGCCAGGGCCGGCTCGAGGATTGGATGATCTTCCGCGTCGCGCTGGCGGCGCTATTGCTTTCCACGGCAGCGTTCCTGACGGCTCTTGGGACCGTGGCCCAGTCGCTGGTGGCCATCATCAACCGCGAGGGCCGGCCCCGGCCCGCGGCGGCTCTTGTCGAGGCGTGGGTCGGAAGACGCTTTCTGTGGTGGGGGGCGGCGGCCCTGGTCCTCGCCGTCTTCCTCAACCGGCGGCTCATCGTCGCTTACGCCACGACCGGGCACATCCCCGGCGAGTTCTGGCCCTTCCCCATCGTCGGCGGCCTGTGCGCCCTTGTGGGCGCCGAGTTCGCGGCCTTCGGGCTGATGGGCCGCATCGTGCGCCTGCTCGCCGAACGCGAACGCTATCGGTGTCAGACGTTAAGTTAGTTAAGTTATTTATGAAAACACAGATGACGACCGCAAATAACTTAACTAACTTAACGTCTGACACCGGGAAGGCACGCCGATGAGGGCGCCCACCCTTCTGTTCGTCGTGCTGGCCGCCGGCTTCGCGGCGCGCGTGGGCTATGGCCTTGCGCGGCCTCCGCAGGCGCCGGCCGGCGCGCTGGCGGACCCGGACGGCTACGTCGCGCTCGCCACCTCGGTGTCGCGCGATTGGACGCTGACCAGGGACGGCAAGCTGAGCGCCAGCCGGGAGCCGGTGTACCCGGTCCTTCTCGGAACGGCCTTCAAGCTTTTCGGCCGCCGCTACGCGACCATTCTCGTCCTCAACGCCCTGGCGAACGTCGCGGCGATCGGGTTGCTCTTCTTCACGGCGCGCCGCTTTGTCGGAGAGCGCGCGGCGCTCGGGGCCGCGGCGGTCGCCGCGTTCTATCCGGCCTTCCTCTATTATTGCGGCCAATGCATGCGCGAGGCGGTGATGAGCCTGGCGAGCGTGGCCGTGGTCGCGATGGCGCTCAAGGCGGAGCAGCGGAAGACGCTGGGCTGGGCGGCCGCCGCCGGCGCGGCCGCCGGGTTCGGGGGCCTCGTCAACACCACCTTCGCCCCCTTCGCGGCCTTCGGCGCGGCGCTCCACGCCGTCCTCGGCCGCTCCCGCGCGGCGCTGCTGCGCGCGGTGGTATGGGGGTTCGCGGCCTTTGTCGTCTACCTCCCTTGGCCGCTGCGGAACATCGCCGTGTTCCATCAGCCCATCATCGGCTCGACCGCCGGCGCCGGAAGCACCTTCTACACCTACCTCGTCGTGCCCCAGGAGATCGGCGGCACGCCGAAGCAGGCTGAGATCATGGGCGCCGACCCGATCTACTTGAAAGGACAGGAGCTGGAGTCCGTGGCGCAGGAGCGCTATTTCTGGAGGGAAGGCGTCAAGCGGGTCCGCGCGGCGCCCGGGGCTTTTCTGCGGCTGGTCGCCTGGCGCTTCTTCATCGACGAATGGCGCATCCTGCCTCGCGACCGGGACTACGGAGGGCCGTCGTACCGCCTGCTGAGGCGGGTGAGCCTGCTCTCCGACGGTTGGATCGTCCCGCTCGGGCTGATCGGGCTGGCCCTGGCGCTCGCGCGCTTGCGCGAGGCGCTCTATCCGGCCGCCTTCGTCGTCGCCTTCATCCTCCCCTACGCCATGGTGTTCTCGATGATCCGTTATCGCTTCGCGCTGATGCCGTGGCTCATCTTGTTCGCGGCGTTCACGCTGGACCGTGCCGCCGCGGCGCTCGGGTGGAAGGGAGGGCCGGCGTGACGGCGCTGCTCGCGGCCGTCCTGGCGCTGGCGGCTTTCCCCGCTCGCGCCGGCGAGCCCCTCGTCCCGGCGCCGCAGCTCACGAGCAAGGAACTGCGCCTGCCGCTCTGCCCGGTGACCATCGAGCTGGACCCGGCGACGAGACGCATCAAATGGCTCCGCCTCGCCTTCGTGCCCGTGCGCTATCGTCGTTCGTGCCAGAAGAAGAAGCTGCGCGAATGCCGCGACCTCATGATCGACGACAAGCGTTTGACGCGTCCGGGACGCTCGAGCGAGCCGGACAAGCTGATGGACATCCTCGTCGGACAGGACCGGCCCGACCTCCTCGACGCTCTTGCGGCCACCCCCGCGGTCGCCGAGCTCAAGGGCCGCAAGGACGCGGTCTGGGAGGCGTCCGGGGAGGGAGTGGAATACCCTTACGACAAGAAGCGCACGCTGACGGCGCGGGTGCGCTGGCGCGTCTTCGTCAACGGCGAGAAGCTCGAGCTCGTGGAGCCGCTTCCGTGATGCTCGAAAAGGTCAACTGCCCGCTGTGCGGCGAGGACAACTGCAGCGTGCTTTATCACCGGCCCTACGCCCTGGGCTCGATGAGCGATTGCGCCGCGACGACCGACCAGTTCGCCACCTACGGGCGGATCGTCAGATGCGTCAAGTGCGGCATGGTCTACACGAACCCGCGCCCGGCGCGGGACGCCCTTCTCGCGGGCTACGGCTCCTGCGTGGACGACGCGTACCTGCAGGAAAGCTCGAGCCGCTCGATCAACGCGCACCTGAGCCTCAACGTGATCAAGCGCTTCGCCCAATCGGGCAGGCTCCTCGAGATCGGCTCCGCGACCGGCTACTTCCTGAACGCGGCGCGGGCGGATTTCGACGCCGTGGGCCTGGAGCCGTCGGAATGGGCCTGCAAGATCGCGCGCGAGCGCTTTAAGCTCGAGGTCTACGCCGAGCCGATCGAGACGGACCGCTTCCCGCGCGGGAGCTTCGACGTGGTCGCCATGACCGACGTCATCGAGCATCTCATCGATCCCAAAGACGCTTTCCGGCGCGCGGCGGACTGGCTCAAGCCGGGCGGGCTGCTCTACGTGGTCACGCCCGACGTCAGCAGCCTGTCGGCGCTGCTGCTGCGCGGCTTCTGGTGGGGCCTCCGGCCCGCGCATATCCACTATTTCGACCGCGAGACCCTGCGCCGGATGCTGAAGGAGGCGGGCTTCGAGGTCCGGCTCGAGAAGTCCTTCGGCCGCATGTTCTCGTACGGCTATTGGCTGAGCCGCCTTCGCAACTATCCTCGTTTGGTGTATAGGTCCGTCGAGGCCGCGATCGAGGGGCTCGGCGTCAAGGAGAAGCTCCTCTACCTCGACACGCGCGACTCGATGGAGGTCTGCGCACGCAAGGCCGCCTAGCGTCCGCTGCCGCGCCCGCGGCGCCGTCTTCGCCCCGGTCCCTCCCGTGGCTGGTGGGGGCGGCAACGGGGCTCGTGTACCTCGCGCGGCCCGCCGCTCGCTTCAACTTCGACGGCGTCGCGTGCGCCATCGCGGTGGAGCTCGGCGAGGCGCGCTACCTGGTGCACGGCAATCACGTGGCCTACGGAGCGCTGGGCTGGCTCGCGCATCACGCGGCGGCGGCGGCCGGCTACAGCGGGCCGGCGCTGATGACCCTGCAGGTCTTGAGCTCGCTGCTGGGCGCGGCCGGCGTGGCGGGGTTCTGCGCGATGCTGCTGCGGCTCGGCTTCGCGGCGCCGCTCGCGGCCGCCGCGGCGGCGGGGCTGGCGGTCTCGCGCCTTTACTGGACCTGGTCGCTCGAAGCCCAAGTCTATCCGTTGGGCTGCGCCTTCCTGCTCTGGGCCGCCGCCGAGCTCGCGGGCGACAGGCCGCGCCCCGTGCTCGTCGGCCTGCTGCAGGCCGGCGCCGTGCTCGGCCACGTCGGCCACGCCATGTTCACGGTGCCGGCCCTGGCCCTGCTGCCCGACCGGCGCTCGCGCAGACGCTACCTCTGGGCGTTGTGCGCGGCCACCGGGGCCGCCTACCTTGTCGCTATCGTCTTCTTCGTCCATCCGAGGACGCTCGACGAGCTGCGCATCTGGCTCTTGGGCAGCGCGGCGCTGCCGGTGGACCGCTCCTTCGAATGGCACGGCGGCTACTCCCTCGGCGCGCTCGTCGACTGGGTCCGCGTGAAGCTCGAGTTCATGAGCGGAGGCGCGGCCGCGGGAGCCGCCGCGTGGGGTCTCGCGCTGTGGGGCGCCGCCCTGGCGTGGAGCCGAAGGCCCCGCGCCGCGAAGCTCGCCGTGTTCTGGATCTGCTCTTACGCGATCCTTTATCTGAGGTGGCAGCCGTATATCGTGGTCTATCACTACAGCGACGTGCCGGTCCTGTGGCTGCTGCTCGCCTGCGCGGCCGATGCCGCCGGGCCCCGGGTCGGGGCCGCCGGGGGCGAGGGCCGCATCGGCCCGCGCGCGCGCGGCGGCCGTCGCCTGCCTCGCCGCGTTCCTCGGCGTCTGGAACTGGACGACG
>JAPLKK010000250.1 GCA_026388115.1 Elusimicrobiota bacterium
CCACGAATCTTCCATCCTTTTCGACGGCGCGCAGATCCTGAAGGGCGTCTCGGAAGCCCCCGCGCTTCCTTATTGGGGCGGCGTCGCGGCCAAAGCCGAGGACGGTTGGACGGCCGGCACCTTCCGCACCTCCGACGACGCGACGCTCCACTTCAAGATGCGCCAGGGTGAGCCGCAGGGGAAGGCGCCGACGGTGTTCGTCGGCGGCCTCGCCCTCGCCGAGAGCTACGATTCCTTGTTCGAGCGGCAGGCCAAGCCCGAGTCCGACCAGTTCTTCCTCTGGCTGCGAGGACACGCTCCCTCCGAGTGGAAGCAGAGCAAGACGGTCTTCGATCAAGACGCGCGTGACCTCGCGCGCATGATCGTCCTGGCCGGCGAGAGATCCGGTTCCTCGAAGATCGACCTCGTCCTGCATTCCTACTCCGTGCTCGTGTTCCAGAAGATGGTCCAGCTGCATGACGACGCCGAGGTCGCCAAAGCCCTGGCGCTCCTCAAGGACGCGCGGGTCATCCTGCTCATGAGCACGACGCATTACGGCGACAGCGAGACCGCCGCGGGTCCGCAGTACGCGCAGATGGCCAAGGTCATCCGCTCGCTGATCGGCTGGCTCGACACGATGGACTCCTGGGCCGACTTCATGGAGGCCTCGGCGCGCCTCAACCCTTTCATCGCCCCGCAGGTCTATACGACCCTGGCGATGTGGAAGGTGCAGCGAGAGGCGGTCCTGGGCCTCGCCTCGAAAGGGGCGGTCGACGAGCTGGCGAAGCATCTGTCCGAGCCGTGGGACCCGGCCATCGACCACATCCGCCAGGACCTCCTGAAGCGGGTGGCCTCGAACTCCGCCAAGAGCGGCTGGCAAGAGGCTCTCCTTAAGAGGGCCAACGACACGTCCTTGCTCGATTTCACGAAGGCGGACGTCGAGCTGATCCGGCTCTTGGGCATCCACCTCGACCTCGTCCACGCTCACGACGACCAGCTCGTCCCGTGGGTGAGCGCGAAGCTCCTCTTCGACCTGCTCGGCGTCCCCGCGCCGAACAAGGTGCCGCGCGTGGGCACGGTGATGCAGAGCCCCGACGGCCTGTTCCGGGTTACCATCGTGAAGGGCGACCACTACTTCCCGCTCAAGCGGCCGGCTGAGATGGAGGACCAACTCGACAAATGAAGCCTTTCCGCGCCTTCGGCCTGCGGCTGGGGCAATCCTTCTCGTCGGAGCGCGTCGAGCGCGAAGGCGTCGATCTGAGCACCTTCACCGGGCGCGCGCTCATGAGGCTGCCCGCGGACGCGGTGATGGTGGCCCCGCCCGCGGCGTCGTGGACGCCGCTCGCGGGCCCGGTCGCGGGCCGGTCGCTGGAAGGCACGCTGCCGGGCGACGCGCGGGCGCGGTTCGTCCTGCGCATGCCTTCGAAGTGGAACGGCCGGCTCGCGGTCTCGGGCTCGCCCGGCCTCACCGGCGTGCACGGCTGCGACCTGTACTGGTCGGACGCTCTCGTGAAGAGCGGCACGGCCTTCGCCTGCACCGACAAGGGCGTGCGCGCCGTCTTCGACGGCGACGAGGCCTTCGTGCCGCAGGCGCCCGAGAACGGGATCGCCCATTGGACGGGCCGTCTCAAGGCGCTCGCCGAGCTTTCACGGAAGGAGTGCCGCCGCGCCTACGGCCGGGAGCCGTCCAAGACCTACGCGATCGGCGTCTCCAACGGCGGCTACCTGGCGCGCAAGGTCCTGGAAAAGGACGACGGCTTGTTCGACGGGGGCGTCGACGTCTCCGGCGTGCACTGGAGCGCGGAAAATAATTTCATGACGCAGCTTCCCTCCGCTCTCAAGGCGGCCGACGCTCAGCCGCCCGCGAGGGCGGCTCTCGATGCCGCGGGGTTCCCCGGCGACCATGGGAGCGAGGGCATCCTGCGGCTGTACCGCATGATCTATTGGGAAGCCTCGCTCGCGCTCTGCCTGGGCGATCTCGACCCGGCGTACGAGGGGCCGCTCGAGGAGTACCAGCTCTCGAAGCGTCCCGTCGAGGTGGAGGAGCGCATCCGGGCGATCGCCAACACCGGCGAGCTGAAGAGGCCGCTCCTGTCCCTTTCCGGCAAGCTGGATTTTCTGGCGACGCTCAAGAACCATGCCGAGACTTACCGGGATTCGGTGAGCTCCAAGGGCGGCGCAGCCCTGCACCGCCTGTACGTCGTCGACAAGGCGACGCACGTCGACAAGGACTCGGAGATATTCCCGGGCCTCGACCCGCTGATGCCGCACGCCCACCGCGCCTTCGAGCTTCTCGTCCGCTGGGTCGAAGGCGGCCGCCCGGCGCCCGAGACCCTTGAAGCGGAGCCCGCGCTCGCCAAGGGCCGGGTAGGTCCCTCGGGGAACCTGAACTAGGACCATGAAGGCCTTGACAAAATCCCCTTCTTCGCCTAAAATGATGAACGGTCGTTCGTTCATTATGGAGGCAGCCATGAACCCAGCCAAGACCCAGCCGGCCCGCCAGGCTCCGAACCGCGACCGCATCCTCAAGGCCGCCTGCGCCTTGTTCAGGACGCAAGGCTTTCACGGCACCTCGACCCGCGATATCGCCGAGAAGGCCGAGGTCTCCTTGGGCAACATCTACAATCACTTCAAGACCAAGGAAGAGCTGTTCGTCCACTTGTTGTCGGAGTACGAGAAGGAGTATTTCCGGCCGGACCAGCCGCTCTACAAGGTCTTCGCGGACACCTCCTTCCCCGAGAACATCGAGGCGCTCGGCCAGGCCAGCGGCAGGATGGTCGACAAGTTCTCGGACTACATGCTGCTGATGTACGTGGACGTCGTCGAGTTCGACGCCAAGCACATCGCGCGCATGTTCGCCGGCATGCGCGACCGCTATGCGAAGATGCTCGCCTCGCGGCCGGGCGGCCCCCCCCGCCTGCGCGAGGGGATCGACCCGGCGGCGGCGATGATGATGGTCGTCTGGAGCTTCTTCAACTACTTCATGATGGAAAAGCTGTTCAAGGCCAAGGACCACTATGGCATGGACGACGCGGAGGTCATCCGCATGTTCGCGACCGTGTTCCGGAAAGGGCTCCTGGCGGAATCTGATCGGAAATAAACAGGTATCGGAGGCAGAATGAACGTGAAAGACAAGGTCGTGATGATCACCGGTTCGGCCCGCGGCATCGGAAAGACCGCCGCGAAGATGTTCCTGGACCGCGGAGCGAAGGTCTGCATTTGCGACGTGAACGAGGCGCAGCTCGAGGCCGCGGAGAAGGACTTGAATCCCACCGGCACGCTTCCGCTCATGTCCGTCGCTCTGGACGTGTCGAAGCGCCCGTCCGTCGACATGGCGGTCAAGAAGATCGTCGAGAAGTGGGGCAGGGTGGACGTGCTCGTCAACAACGCCGGCATCACCCGCGACGCGATGTTCAGCAAGATGGTCGAGGACGACTTCGACCGCGTCATCAGCGTGAACCTCAAGGGCGTGTTCAACTGCGCCCAGGCGGTCATCCCCTCGATGATGGCCCAGAAGAAAGGCGCCATCGTCAACACCTCCTCCATCGTCGGCGTCTACGGCAACATCGGCCAGACCAACTACGCCGCGGCCAAGGCCGGCTTGATCGGCATGACCAAGACCTGGGCCAAGGAGCTCGGGCGCAAGGGCATCACCGTCAACGCGGTGGCCCCCGGCTTCACGATGACCGAGATGCTCGCCACCGTGCCGGAGAAGGTCCTGGACGGCATCCGCGAGAAGACGCCGGTGCAGCGCCTCGGCTCGCCCGAGGACATCGGCAACGCGTACCTGTTCTTCGCCTCCGACGAGGCGTCGTTCGTCACCGGACAGGTCCTGGGCGTGGACGGCGGGTTGGTTCTGTAATCGCGGACTGAGAGAGGGAGGCGGGATACTATGCCGAAGATCATCGGGACGGGGATGCACCTGCCGGAGAAGCTGGTCACCAACGAGGAGATGTACGAGCGCTTCGGGCGCGACCCGCTGACGAAGGTGTTCTCGCGCATCGGCCACGGGGCGCGGTACCACTCGAGCAAGGACGAGCACGCCGGAGACCATGCGGTGAAGGCTGCGAAGAAGGCGCTTGAGGCCGCCGGCGTGACGGCCGAGCAGGTCGACTTGATCATCGTCTCGACCGATACCCCCGCCTTCCTCTCGCCCGCGACGGCCGCGTTCGTGCAGCATACGCTCGGGGCCGTGAAGGCGGCGGCGTTCGACGTGAACTGCGCCTGCGCGGGCTTCGTCACCGCGATGGACATCGCGGGCAAGTATCTCACCGGGCCGGACAGCCAGTACAACACGGCGCTCGTCATCGGGACGTACGCGATGAGCAAGTTCCTCGACCCCAAGGACCCGAACGCCTATCCGCTCTTCGGCGACGGCGGCGGGGCGGTCGTGCTCAAGCGCGAGGACGCGGCGCGGGGCTATCTGGCCTCCACGCTGCTCGCCGACGGGCAGTACTGGGACTACATGGGCATCTACGGCGGCGGCTCGGCCGCGCCGGCGAGCGCCGAGGTGGTGTCGGAGGGCAAGCAGTGCGTGCGCCTGCTCAAGAAGTTCCCCCCGACGCTGAACTTCGACCTGTGGCCGCCGATGATCGAGAAGACGCTGGAGAAGGCGAAGCTGAAGGTCGAAGACATCGACATGTTCATCTTCACCCAGATCCGCAAGGTGACCATCGTCGACGTGATGAAGAAGTACGGCCTGCCGATGGAGAAGACGCACACCATCATGGAGAAGTGGGGCTACACCGGCTCCGCCTGCATCCCGATGGCGCTCCACGACGCCGTGTCGCAGGGAAGGATCAAGCGCGGCGACAAGGTCGTCCTGTGCGCTTCCGGCGGCGGCTTCGCGATGGCCTGCATCGCCCTGGAGTACTAAAGTGACCGCGGCCGTGGACGACTCCCCTCTCGCTCCGGTCTCCCTCTCCCGCCTCCGGCGGGAGAGGGCCGGGGTGAGGGTTCATCAGTCCCATCACCAAGACGAGTACCGCAGCAAGCTCGTCTCGATCGAAGACGCCGTCGCCCGCGTGAAGTCCGGCGACGACGTTATCGTCGCCCAATGCGCCTCCGAGCCTCAGGGCTTCATGTCGAAGCTCCACCTGGCCGGCGGCCGGGTGGAGGACGTCCGCGTCTTCTCGGTGCTGACGCTCAAGCCTTACGACTTCTACATGAAGCCCGAGATGCGGGGGCACTTCGAGCTTTGCTCGTGGTTCCACGCGCCGGGCTCGCGCCAAGCCCTCGCGGCCGGCGTGGGCACGGTGACGTACGTGCCGAACAACCTGCACCGGGCGGGCCTCGACCGCATCCACGCCCACAAGCCGAACGTGTTCGTCGGCACCTGCACGCCGCCGGACTCGAAGGGCTTCGTCTCGCTCTCGCTGGGGATCACCTACGAGAAGGACGTCCTGGAGGCGGCGGACATCGTCATCCTGGAGGTCAACGAGCAGCTCCCGCGCACGCT
This sequence comes from Elusimicrobiota bacterium, assembly GCA_026388115.1. Lineage (GTDB taxonomy): Bacteria > Elusimicrobiota > Elusimicrobia > UBA1565 > JACRDR01 > JAPLKK01. The sequence continues at coordinate 5,438 of JAPLKK010000250.1, forward strand.
CGGCGACACGCACGTGCACGTGCGGGACGTGGACCTCTTCGTGGAGAACCACCAGGAGGTGCCGACCCTGCCGGCGCCCCAGCCGACCGCGACGGACCTGGCGATCGGCGGGCACATCGCCGAGCTGGTCGCCGACGGCTCCACCATCCAGCTCGGCATCGGCGGCATCCCGAACGCCGCCGCGCTGGCGCTCAAGGACAAGAAAGACCTGGGCGTCCACACCGAGATGATGGTGGACTCGATGATGGAGCTCTACGAGCAGGGCGTCATCACCAACAAGCGCAAATCGCTCGTCAAAGACAAGTTCATCGCCACCTTCGCCATGGGCTCGCGGCGGCTCTACGACTGGCTCGACGACAACATGGCGGTCGAGTTCCGGCGCGGCTCCTGGGTCAACGACCCGGCGGTGATGCGGCAGAACTCGCGGATGGTCTCCATCAACACCTGCCTCATGGTGGACTTCACCGGGCAGGTGGCGAGCGAGTCCATCGGCACCAACCAGTACTCGGGCACCGGCGGCCAGTCGGACACGGCCATCGGCGCGCAGGAAGCCTACGACGGCCTGGGCAAGTCGGTCATCGCCTGCGCGTCGACGGCGAAGGGCGGGGCGGTAAGCACCATCGTCCCGGTGTTGCCGCAGGGCACGGCGGTCACGCTGCACCGCGCGAACTGCGATCACGTCGTCACCGAGCACGGCATCGCTTACATGCGGGGACGCACGGTCAGGGAACGCACGCACAATCTCATCGCGGTAGCCCATTCGGACCATCGCGAAGAACTCAGGACGCAGGCCCGCAAGCTGGGCTACATTTAGGGAGGAATCATGGAGAAGATCTTTGTTCTCGGCGCCTCGCGGACGCCGATCGGCAGTTTCCTTGGCGGTCTTTCGAAGCATACGGCGCCGCAGCTCGGCGCCAAGGCGATCGGCGGCGCTCTCAAAGCCTCGGGCGTGGCTCCCGAAGAGGTGGACCAGGTGTTCATGGGCTGCGTCATCTCGGCCGGCACCGGCCAGGGGCCGGCGCGCCAGGCGATGATCGGCGCGGGCCTCAAGTCCTCGACGGGCGCGACCACGATCAACAAGGTGTGCGGCTCCGGCATGCGCGCCGTGATGAGCGCGGCGGCCTCGATCCTTTCCGGGGAGAGCCGGGTGGCCCTCGCCGGCGGCATGGAAAGCATGAGCCGCGCGCCGTACCTGCTGGAGAAGGCCCGCACGGGCTACCGCCTGGGCGACGGCGGCGTGTCCGACGCCATCCTCAAGGACGGCCTCATGGACCCGTTCTCTAACATCCACGCCGGCATGTGCGGCGAGCAGTGCGCCGAAGAGCAGGGCATCACCCGCGAGGACCAGGACGCCTTCGCCAAGCTCAGCTACGAGCGCGCTCAGAAGGCGCAGAAGGAAGGCGCCTTCATCAACGAGATCACTCCCGTCGACGAGGTGACGCAGGATGAGGAGCCCTTGAAGGTCGTCTTCGAGAAGATCGGGAAGCTCCGGGCCGCCTTCAAGAAGGACGGCACCATCACGGCGGCCAACGCCTCCAAGATCAACGACGGCGCGGCGGCGCTGGTCCTGTGCTCCGAGTCGAAGGCGAAAGAACTCGGCCTGAAGCCGAAGGCCACTCTTGTCGCTTGGGCGAGCCACAGCCAGGAGCCGGAGCGGTTCCCCACGGCGCCGGCTCCCGCCATCGAGAAGGTCCTGAAGGCAGCCGGCTGGAAAAAGGACGAGGTGGACCTCTTCGAGATCAACGAGGCCTTCAGCGTGGTCCCGCTGGCGAACATCAAGCTCGCCGGCCTCGACCCCGAGAAGGTCAACGTCCTGGGCGGCGCGGTCGCCTTGGGCCACCCCATCGGGGCCAGCGGCGCGCGGATAATCGTGACCCTGCTCAACGCCATGGAGCGCCGCAGCGCCAAGAAGGGCATCGCCTCCATCTGCATCGGGGGCGGCGAAGCCCTCGCGGTCGCGGTCGAGCGGAACTAGCCGCTAGCCGTCTTCAGTCGTCTGCAGCGCGGATAAAGTGGCCCGGCCGTCCCAATCGGCCGGGCCACTCGTGCGCTGACAGATGTAAGATAGGCTCTCGTACTCGTCGCTCGCGCCTATGGCATACCCGATCAGGCAGGAAGACCTGCTCCCTCTTGCGGAGTACGAGCGCGTGCGCGGCGAGCGGCGCGCCGCCGTCATCCGGACTCGCCGGTTCAGGCGCGTCGAGATCGGCCCCTGGCTCTCGGTCGTCTTCGAGAACCGGGACAGCGTCCTCTACCAGATCCAGGAGATGGTCCGCGTCGAGCGGCTGACCGAGCCCGGCAAGATCCAGTTCGAGATCGATACCTATTCGGAGCTCTTGCCCGGACCCGGGGAGCTGTCCGGCACCCTGTTCGTCGAGATCATGAAGGAGGACGAGAGGCGCCGGGCCCTGCCCGGGCTCGCCGGCATCGAGCGCGCGCTGCGCATGCGGGCCGGCGGTGCGGTCTCAGGCGGGCAGGACAAGCGCCCTATCGACGCGGCCTTTGCGAGGCCGCTGGCGGCGTGCGTGTACTATCTCCGCTTCGCCCTTCCCCCCGCACTGCGCGACGCTCTGCGGGTCGCGGCCGAGCCGGTCTGGCTGGAGGCGCAGCACCCGCGCTACGGCCACGCGGCGCGGCTTGCGCCCGCGCTCGTGGTGGAGCTCGCCCGCGAGATATAGGGGTCTGGGCACCCTTGGGTCTGGCAAATCCCCAGGCGGTAAGCCATAATCAAACCACGATGCCGCCCCAACGCATCCTTGTGGTCGAAGACGAGGAGGCCTGGACGGAGCTGCTCCATGTCTGGCTGCAGGCCGCCGGCTATGTGGGGGTGCGTTTCGCGGTGACGGGCGCGCGGGCGCTCGAGCTCGCCATCGCCGAGCCTCCCGACTGCATCCTGCTGGACCTCGTCTTGCCGGACCAGAGCGGCATGGAGGTCTGCCAGAAGCTGCGCGCGCTGCCGGCGCTCTGCCGCATCCCGGTCGTGCTGTTCACCGGGCACTCCCGGGAGAAGGTCCTCGGCCTTCAGAACGGCGCCGACTATTTCGTCGGCAAGTCGGAGAAGCCGCACGAGCTGTTGGCTACGCTCGAGGCCGCTTTCCGCCGGCGGGAATCCGAAGAAGGTATCCTGCGCAAGGGCGCCCTGATGCTTCGCGCGCAGGATCGCGAGGTGCGCTGGAAGGGAGAGCGTGTCGGCGCGTTGTCGCCCAAGATGTTCGTCCTGCTCCATGTCCTCGTCGAGAGGAGCCCCCAGCCCGTCGCTCGTGCCGACCTCTATCGCCTGGTGGAGGGCACCGAGGAGCCCGGGTTGTCCCGCGCGCTCGACGTGATGCTCAATCGGCTGCGCAAGTCCCTGCCTGAGGAAGTCCGGACGAGGATCGCCAACGTCAAGAATTTCGGCTACGTGTACCTGGACGTCCCTGAAAAATAATCCTGCCTCTGCCATCTGAATCTAAGAAGTTACAGCGCCGTAACCTCATGTAACATTGTCGTGAATTTACAAAACATCGTCCGTCTGTTAGCCTAATCACAAGCCGAACCGGCAAACCCGGGGTAACCCGGGGGCGCAAAGCCGTGGAGCTCGCCGAAGAGCCAGCCAGGCTGCCGAAGCTGAAGGCCGCGCCGATGAAAGAGTCCTTCAGCTCTCTTCTGTTTCTGTTGTTGTCGTCGTGGACGACCGCCCAGGCCGGAGTTTTCGGCCCCCCGGATTGCGCCGGGGTGGCCGGTGAGCTCGCGCACGCGGCGGTCAAAGGCCACCGGCGCCACGTCGCGGTCATCCCTTTCCGCGATACCGCCGGCAGCAGCTCCCGCGACGGCACCATCATCGCGGAGCGGCTGGTGGCGCACCTGCTCGAGAACGGCTCCTTTGACGTGGTCGAGCGCACCCAGCTCGCCGCGGTGGTGGACGAGCTGCGTCTGGGCGCGACGGGCGGCGTGGACCCGGCGATGGCCCAGCGGCTCGGGCGCTTCCTCGGCGTGGAGGCGATCGTGACCGGCAGCGTCGTGGAGCTGGTCGGCCACGTGACCGAGCTGCACGCGCGGCTCATCGATGTCGAGACGGCCAAAGTCCTCGCCGCCTCCACCGGGCGGGTCGAGAAGGACTGGTCGGACTTCGAGGCCGCGGCGATCTTCGCCGTCGCGGCGCCGCCGATGCCGATGTTCCCCGGCGAGCGCCGCCGCATCGACTGGCGCGACGGCTTGCGTGCCGTGATGACGTTCCCCGCCGCGCCCGTTTGCGACACCCTCGACGACCGCGTGGTCGAGTTCTCGAACGGCGCTCTTCTTCTCAACCCCGGCTCCGAGATCAAGGACCCGGGGCTGCGCGAGCGCTTCTACAGCCGCCTGCGCGTGTGGTACGACGAGGAGAATGTCCCCCCTCTTTCGGAGAACGACAAGACCCTGCTCGCCAGCTGCGACTAGGTCGCGTCCTTAGCCTGCTTACGATCCCCCCGGAATCTCTTCGTGAAAGCCGCCGGCATCGGGGTTATCCTTGGCCCGGAAACCTTTTATTGCCTTGGGTATATAGTTACTGATGCGCGAGGGAGTGCATCCGCCGAAATGCACGCACCGGGCCTGGCCGTCACGCTCGTACCGTTATTGGCGATCGCATCGCTTGCGAACTCCGCGGAGGGCGCGGGCTTTCGACAGTCAACCGATTTAGAGTCGGTGGCGGTCCATCTCGCGCGCGCGGCCGCGAAGGAAGGCCGCCGGCGCGTGGCAGTCGTTCCTTTTCGTGACTCCGGCGGCAATTTCTCCCGCGCCGGCGTGGTGGTGGCCGAGCGGCTCACGGCGACGCTCATCGAGAGCGGCTCTCTCGATGTCATCGAGCGCAACCAACTTCAAGCCGTGACCGAGGAACTCCGGCTCGGGTCGGCGGGCGCCTTCGACCCGGTGACGGTGAAGCGGCTGGGCCGCGTGTTGGGCGTCGACGCCCTTGTCACAGGCACCGCCCTGGAGCTTCTCAGTAACCAGATCGAGGTCCACGCCCGGCTGATCGACGTGGAGACCGCCCGCGTGCTCGGGGCCGGCACAGCCCGCATGGAGAAAGACTGGTCAGACCCGGACGCTCCGGGCGCATGGGTCGTCCGGCCGCCGCCGCTGCCTCCGGCCTTCGCCGAGGACAGATCCGCGTCCTTCGACGGCCGGGCCGGCGCCGGGAACGCGGCCGCCGCGGCCTTCCTGGAATCTTCCGCCTGCGATTCGACCGAGGGGCGCGTCATCGACGTGCGCGCCCGCTACTGGGCGCTGCGCCTCCGTTCGCCGGGCTTCTCCTCCGCTGCCTTGCGCTCCAACCCCGGTTCGGAGATCAAGGACCCCGGCCTGCGCGAGCGCTTCTACAGCCGTCTGCGCACGTGGGTCGGCGAGCCGCATATCCCCCCGCTCGACGCCTCGGACCTGGCGCTGCTGGCTCGCTGCGACTAGCTCTTGTTCTCCTCCCCCTTTGCGGGGGCGGCTGGCCCCGGGGTGGGGTGTGGGTTGGCCGTCGCGACAGGGAGGGTGAAGAGGAACCGGCTGCCATGGCCGGGCTCGCTCTCGGCCCACACGCGGCCGCCGTGGGCCTGCACGGCTTCCTTCACGATGGCGAGGCCGAGGCCGGTGCCCTCGTTCCTGGCCGCCGCGCGCGTCTCCTCGACCTGCGAGAACTTCTCGAAGACGAACTCCAGCTTCTCCTTGGGGATGCCGGCCCCGGTGTCGCGCACCATGCGGGATAAACACCCGCTGGAAATGAGCAGGAACAACCAGGCCAAAAGATGGTTCACCCAAAAAGTCCAACCCACTGCCAAGCCTTGAGCCGACCCCGACCCGGGGGCGTTGAGCCAGGCGTTCAACACCCCGGCGGGACCTGAGACAAAGGCAAAAACCTGGCTCGAGCCCGCTCCCAGGCTCCGAAAACCCGTGCCGCACCCGGGCAACACGACCCCCAGAAGGACGGCCAAGCCGATGGCGGCGGAAAAGACCCGTTTTTCGTCCCGGCTGAAGGTCGAGATGAGCATCCCGAGGGCGGCGAAGAAGAAGAGGGCATTGGCGAGGTTCAGGGCCGCGACGCAAAAATCGCCCGCCGTGACACCGCCCAGAATGAACACGAAAGCCAGAGATGGCGCGGCGGCCAACAGGCAATAACACAGGTGGAAAAAACGCGGGATGAACTTGCCGAAGACGATGTCGAAGGCGTTGAGTTGGGTTAAGAAGAGCAGGCCCAGGGTGCCTTCGCGTTTCTCCCGGCTGATGCAGTCGCAGGTGGACAAAACCCCGTTGAAGAGGGCAAACCCGTAGCCGATGGCTGTCAGCCAGGCAAAGAACATTCGGCCCGCCGCCGTGGGGGCAAGGTATTGGAGAAACCCCGCCAGGAGCATGGCGACGGCCAAGCCCACCGACCCCACACCGACCAAAACCCGCGCCGCATAGGTGGACCGGCGGCGGGCCGCGGCGAGCATTTCGCGGGTGAGGATGGGGACGATTGTGGTCACGGGCGGATTAGAAATTGGACCAGTCTCGCAACTCGAACCCGACCACGAGTTCCCCGAGCAAC
>JAPLKK010000125.1:0-31914 GCA_026388115.1 Elusimicrobiota bacterium
CTCCGACCATCACAAGCATCAGCTCGCTGTTCGTCAGCTCCGGCAGGTACGGCTTGATGACCAGCGGCGCCTCGGTCTGGCCCACGAAGATGTTGGCCGCCGTCGACAGCGTCTCGGCGCCGGAGGTCCGCATCGTCTTCTGCATGATCACCGCGAAGAAGTGGACGATCTTCTGCATGATGCCCAGGTAGTAGAGGACCGTCATCAAGGACGAGAGGAAGACGATGGTCGGCAGGACGTTGAAGGTGAAGTTCACCAGCGAGTTGTCGAGCTTGCCGGTGATGAAGGAGCGGAAGAGGAAATTCGTCCCCTCCTGGGTGAAGTTCAGCAGCGCCATCGTGCCGTCGTTGAGCAGCATGAAGAAGCGCTGGCCCGGGCTCGTATCGAGGACGAGGAAGGCGAAGGCGAACTGCAAGGCCATGCCCCAGCCCACGAGCTTCCAGTCGATCCCCTTGCGGTTGCGGGAGAACGCCGCGCAGATGCCGATCAGGACCAGCAAGCCGACGGCCGACATGATTCGTTCCATGATTGCGGCCGATTATAGCATTGCCGGGTCTACTGGCACTCGCCGGCTTGCGAGCAGTCCGCTTTGTATTGTTCGAGGTCGGAGGAGAGGCTCTTTTCGACGGCCTTGGTCGCCTTGACGATCACCTGGTACCGCTTCATCGGCGCGGCGTTCTGGTCGAAGTCGCGGTCGAGGACGCGCTGGCCCTCCGCGATCGCGACGTTCTCGAAGCCGCGCACCTTGCGTCCGCAGGCCTCGGTCCGGCACAGCACGCCGAAATGGTCGCGGATCGTCGTGTAGCTGAAGTAGAGCGCGTAGCGAGGAAGGAATCTCAGCGCGTCCCTGAAGGAAGGGCTCGTGGGGGCGTCGGGGCGCTGCAGCGCCGAGGGGTCGGGCGCGCCGTCGGGCTTCACCGCCTCCGCCTCGGGCGGCGCGCTCTTGACGAGGATCTGGCTGAGGACCGCGGGCGTGAACGCGGGCTTCTCCGCGGGCTCTTCCACGGGCGCCGGCGGCGGGGCGCTCGGTTGCGGCGGCGGGGCCGGGGCCGGCGCGGGCGGGGGCTCGCTGGGCTTCTTCGGAGCGGGCCGGGGACGCTTGGCCGCCGGGCTCGGCGGCCCCGACCCGGGGCTCGGCGGCTTGATCGGCCGCGCCGGAGCCGGAGCGGGCGCGGCCACGGCGGGGGGGGCGGGAACCGGGGGCCTCGGCCGCAGTCTAGGGATCAGCTCGAGTCCCGCGCCGGCGGCTAAGACGAGGAGCCCCGCCGTCAGCAGAGCTGCTCGCGTTCGCCCCATGAATGGAGTGTAGCGGAGCCCAAAGTCGAATTCAATATCGGGGACGGGCAGCGGGCGCCCGCGGCGCCGGGTTCCGGTGAGGGCGGTTCGTCAGGCGGCGGGTCCGCCGTTTCCCTGCGGCGTCTCGACGGCGGCCGCTTCCGACTCCACCGCCGCCGCGGACTCCTGCGCGACCTCGGCCTCGGACTCGACCGCTCGCTTTGCCTTCCGCCTTCCTCTGACCAGGGTTCTCCGCGGCTTCCTCGCCGCGGCGCTCAGGCGGGAAGGCCCGGACTTCGCAGCCCTCCCGAGGACCTCATTGAGGGCGTCCTGCGCCTTCTCCGCTTCCTTGCGGACTTTCTTCGCCGCCTTCTTGGCGAGCTTGGCCGCTTTCTTGGCTTGCCGGTACTGCTGTTTGGCCGCCTTGGCCGCGGACTTGGCTTCCTTGGCCTTGCGATCGGCGTCCTCGGACTTCGCCCGGGCGATCTCGGCCTGGGCGCGAGCCTCTTTGGCGGCTTCCTGCAAATTGACGGCGTTCATGGGGGTCCTCCGGAAAGGAAGCCCGATTATACTATGTTCAGACGACGGGGGAGGACGGCGGCGAGAGAAATTGATAACCTAACCGACCGTGACCCTTTCCCCCTTGATCCTTGCCTGTTCGTTGGCTTGGGCCGTCCCCGAGGCGCCGGCGCCCGTGGAGGTGGCCTTGACCAGCGCGCCGGCGACGCCGGCTCCCGCGCCCGCAAAAGCGGCGGACGGGGTGGCGAGCTCCACGATCTCGGTGACGTTTTCCCTCTCCACGTTCTCGGCGACGATTCCCCTCTCGACGTCCTCGGCGACGATTCCCCGCTCCACCGAGGCTTTCACGTCCCACTCCCGCTGGGCGACCATGCCGTCGACCGCCGGGGTCCCGGGGCACGAGCCGGGATTGGAGCTGCCGGCGGCCGAGGTGCCGCGCCAGCAGACCGAGGCGCCGCGCCAGCAGACTGAGGCGCCGCGCCACCAGACCGAGGCGGAGGAGCGGCCGGTGGAGGCGCTCGTCTTCCCCGCGGGGTTCAAGCCGGTCCGCGGCGTGCATCTGAGCGCCTGGGTCGCCGGCAGCCCGCACTCGCGCAAGAAATTCCTCGACCAGCTCTCCGGCACCTTCATCAACGCCGTGGTCGTCCCCCTCAAGGAGACCGACGGCCAGGTGTACGTCGCCGGCGTGCCGAAGGCCCAGGCGTACGGCACCACTCTCATCGCCATCCCGGACCCCGCGGCGCTCGTGGCCGACATCCATGGGCGCGGCTTGCGCGCCATCGCGCGCATCGTCGTCTTCAAGGACAACCTGCTGGCGCGCAAGCACCCCGAGCTCGCCGTCAAGCACGCGGGGGGAGGGCTGTGGCGCAACAACAACGGCATCACCTGGGTCGACCCTTATCACCGCGAGATCTGGGAGTACAACCTCGAGCTCGCGCTCGCGGCCGTGCGCCTGGGCTTCGACGAGATCCAATTCGATTACGTCCGCTTCCCCTCGGACGGGGACACCACCACCTGCCGCTACTCGCGCGAGGACCACACCGAGAAGAGCGCCGTGGCTAACATCCTCGACTTCCTGCGCTTCGCCCGCAAGCGCCTCGAGCCGACCAAGGTCGCCATGTCCATCGCGGTCTTCGGCATGACCACCACGGCCAAGGGCGACATGGGCATCGGGCAGGACCTGCAGGTGATGACCGGGCTTTCCGATTTCGTCAGCCCGATGATGTACCCGTCGCACTACGCCCACGGCGAGTACGGGCTGCGCAACCCGAACCGCGAGCCGTACAAGGTGATCTTCCGGGGCTTGCGCGACGCCAAGCGTCGGTTGGGCGGCGAGGCGTGGAAGCTGAGGCCGTACCTGCAGGACTTCTCCCTCTTCCACGTGCACTACGGGCCCTTCGAGCTGCAGGCGGAGCTGATGGCCGCGCAAAAGCAGGGGATCGAGAGCTTCATCCTCTGGAACCCGGCGAACCACTACACGTGGCAGGCGCTGCGCCTGCGCAACGACTCGCCGCTCCGATACGCGAGCGCGCCGCCGTCCGCCGCCGGCCACTGATCTTACGCGTCGCGCCTCCCTGCCCGGCGCGGACCGCTTGGCAGCCCGGTTGGCATAAACCCGGATTTGGTCGTATAATCACGGCAATGACTCGCTGCGTGGATTGCGAAGCGCAGTTCGCGGGCAACTGGCGCTTCTGCCCGCGCTGCGGCAATCCGATCTCTTGCCCGGTTTGCGGCACGACTCGGCCCTCCGGCCAGCGCTTCTGCCCCAAGGACGGCCATGCGTTCGAGCTGCGCCACGCGGCGGACGTGAAGACCTGTTCGTCCTGCGACAGCGTGTGGGAGGCGGGTGCCAAGTTCTGCGTCTTCTGCGGCCAGGCGGATGCTCCGCCGCGCGGGTTGCCCGGGTCGTTCCGGATCTCCGCGCGCGTCGCATCGGCCGCCCTCGCTCTTGTCCTGCTGACCGCCGGCGCCGTCTATTGGACCACCCGGACCGAGGAGGCCGCGGCGCCGCCGGTCCAGACCGCCTGGGTCGCGGCATCAGCCGAGCCCGCCCCGGCCCAGCAGCCCGTGCCCAAGCCGGTTCCCGCCGCGCCGACGCCGGCCTCGGCGGCCCCGAGTCGGGCGGCGGCCCCGAGCCGGGGCTCGGCGCGCCAGGGCGGTTTCGGCGCCAAGGAAGGCCGGCCCGACGTGGGGCGCGCCCGCCCTGACGCAAGGCGCGGCCGCTTGCGGCCGCGGGGAGTTCGGAAAGGTCAGCGGCTTGGTGGTGGACGCGCGCAGCTACAGGCTGGATTCCCGCTTCGCCGAGCCCGAGCAGGAGAATCTGTCGGTCGCGGCGGCCAAGAGCCACTACGCGGTCATCGAAGAGGACGCGCATCGCGTGCGGCCTCTGTACCCGCCGTCCGCTCTCGGAGAGAACAGCGCTTGGTGGTGCGCCCAGCTGGAGGGCAAGCGCGTCGAGGTCTCAGGCTGCGTCTTTTCCACCCGGTACCGCGGCGGCGCCGCCGTTGTGGCTCAGTCCGCCAAGGTCCTTCCTTAATCCGGGTTAAAGACCGTCGAGCTTCAGAACTCGCGCGACCGCGTCATCGGCCAGCGGCTCCAAGCCGAGACCCGAAAGGACCTCGGCCTGCCGGTCGAACCGGTTGTTCGCCCGGACGGCCCTCAGCCACGCCGCGGGCCGGAACGCGCAGGGGTAGGAGAAGACGGGCAACGGATAGTCCGTGCCTAACAGCAGCCGGCCGCGCAGCTCCTGGATGGCCGGCAGGCGCCACAGCATCCCCGCGCGGCTGGGCAAGGTGAGGGCGGAGGTGTCGACGTATAATCGCGGGAAGCGCGCGGCCAGCTCTCGCATCGTCCTGAGGTGCCTCTCGAAGAAGAAGAGTCCCGTGCTGCACCCGTGCGCCGCGATCACCGTGACGCCCTCTTCCAGCGCCGGCCTCAGCCTCGCGGGGTCGCCGACCGATTGATCGTGCCCGATGAGGCTGAACTCGAAGCCGACATGGCTCAAGAGAGCCAGGTTGCGGCGCGCGAGCGCGCGATAGAAGGCCTTGAAGCGGGACTCGGCCGGATCGAAGCCCTGCGCGTTCGGCAGGAACTTCACGAGCACCGCGCCGGCGTCGGCGCAGCGCTCCGCTTCCTCCAGCGCGTCCGCGCGCATGGGATTGATGGACACGCCCGCCAGGAAGGCTTTCGAACCCCGGGCCGCCTCGAGCACGGCGTCGTTGGAGATCAGAAAATGGGTGCGCGGCTCGTCGAGCCGGCCGTCGGCGCCGTAGACGCCGTCCAGGGCCAACAGCACCGCCCGGCTCACGCGCCGCGAGGCGGCCAGCTCGCGCGAGAGGTTCTCGAGGTAGCGGCGGTTGGCCGCCTCGGGATCGGCCCACGGCAGGCCTTGGGCCAGGGCGACGGCCTTGGCCAGCAGGCTCTTGCGCATCCGCGGCGAGAGCCGGCAGCCGTTGGCCGGCGTGGGCAGCGCGGCCAAATGCACGTGGACGTCGATCACGAGGTGGAGGCGGCGAGGTCGCGCCCGAGCGCCTTGAGCTTTTGCAGGTCGAGCTTGCCCGAGCCGAGGAGGGGGAACTCCGCCACGCCGAAGAATGCCGCGCGGTCGGGGAGCCAGAGCTTGGGAAGCTCGGAGTCCTGAAGGCGCTTGACCAGGCCGTCCACATCCTCGTAGCCCTTGACCAGGACCAGCAGGCGTTCGCCTCGCTTCTCATCCGGCGCGGCGGTCACCACGAAGGTCTGGTCGACGACGCCGGCCAGCTCATGCAGCTTCTCCTCCACCTTGATATGAGGGACCATCTCGCCGCCGATCTTGGAGAAGCGGCTCAAGCGGTCCGTGATCGTCAGGAACCCGTCGGCGTCCAGGGCGGCGATGTCCCCGGTGACGTAGTAGCCGTCCTGAAGGACCTCCGCCGTCTTCTCCGGGTCGCCCAAGTATCCCTTCATGACGTTCGGCCCCTTGATCAAGAGCAGCCCCGGCTCGCCTTCCCCCAGCGGGACGCGGGTGTCCGGGTCCACCACCTTCGCGACCTCGCCGGGCAGCGGCTGTCCGACCGAGCCCGGCTTGTTGCCGCGCTGATGGAGCCCCGGCGCGTGGATGTCCGGGACGTTGAACGCCGCGACGGGAGACAGCTCGGTGCAGCCGTAGCCTTCCAGCGGCGCGATGCCGAAGCGGTCGTCGAAGGCCTTCGCGAGGTCCTCTCGCAGCTTCTCGGCGCCCACGACCACGCAGCGCAGCTTCGCGAAGCGCGCGGGCTCGATGCGGCGCAGGTAGGTGGATAGGAACGTCGGCGTCGCCAGCAGGAAGGTCGCGCCGTACTTGCCGGCCATGTGTCCCACGACGCGCCAGTCGAGCGGGTTGGAATGATAGACCACGGCGCAGCCGGTGATCAGCGGGAACCACAGAGTCACCGTGTAGCCGAAGGAGTGGAAGAAGGGAAGGATCCCGAGGATGCGGTCGTCCGGCCAGATCTGGACGACCTGCGCCATGGCCTCGGTGTTGGAGAGGATGTTGGCGTGGGTGAGCATCACTCCCTTGGGCATCCCGGTCGAGCCGCTGGTGAAGATGACGGTGGCGATGCGGTCGAGCGGCCCCCGCGCCTTCGGCGCCAACAGCCGCTCGGCGAGGCGTTCCGGCAGGAGCAGCAAGGCGAGCATCGCCAGGACGACGTCGGCCTTCGAGACCTTGCCGGCCAAGTCCTCGATGAAGAGCGCCCGGTCTCCCAGGTCCCACTCGAGGCGTTCGAGGAGCTTGCGCGTGGTGGCGATCCTGCCGACCCCCGCGCGGTCGGCGCAGCCGAGGACGATCTCGCGAGAGCTCGTGTAGTTGAGATTGATCGGCACCCGGCCTTGGAGGGACAGGCCGATGTTCGCGAGCGCGCCGGCGGCCAACGGCGGCAGCAGGAGACCGGCGTTCTCTCCGCCGGGCAAGGCCCGGTCCAAGACGCGGCCCAGCGCCCAGGCGCGCGCGAACGCCCCGAGGTAGCTGAGCTGCGCGCCGAGCGAGTCGGCCATGGCGAAGCGGAACGGATGGCGCTTCGCCTCGCGCATGAAGGCGAGCGGCAAGGGGGCGCGGTCTTTGAGGCGGCGCAGGAACGCCTCCGGCCCCAGCTCCAGGATGGCTTGGCGGATCGCGTGCGCGTTCGAGCTCGAGGGCAGCGGCCGGCCGAAGCTGACCGTGACCGGGTACGGCAACCGACGCGGCCACTTGAGCAGGAACCGGCCTCCCTCGTAGCTGAAGACGCTGCCCCAGACGCGGTCGAGGTGAACGGGGATGATCGGCGCGGCGAGCCCCGATGCGATGCGCTCGAATCCTTTCTTGAAGCGCAGCATCTGGCCGTGGCGCGTGATCTCGCCCTCGGCGAAGATGCAGACCAGCTCTCCCGCTTTCAGCTGCTCGCGCGCCGCGTCGAGCGAGTGGAGCATCGCGCGCGGGCCGTCGGTGTCCGAGATGGGGATGACGCCCATCGCCTTGAAGAACCAGTGCGCGATGGGGAGGTCGTAGAAGCGGCGGTACATCAGGAAGCGGATCATGCGCGGGCTGGCGCCCGCGATGAGGAAGGCGTCGACGAAGGAGACGTGGTTGGCGACGAGCAGGGCCGGGCCTTCGATGGGCAGCCGGTCGGCGCCCAAGACGTCGATGCGGTAGATGAGGTTCGACAGGGCGTAGAGCGGCAGGCGCAAGAGCGCGTCGGGCAAGAGCCACACGAGGTAGACCGCGACCACCGTGGTCATCGCCGCGGCGACGAGGAACACCTCTCCCGAGACGAGATGGAACCAGCGGTCGGCCGCGAAGAGGCAGCCCGAGGCGATGAGGATGCCGACGAACGAGAGCGTGTTGGCCGCGGCGAGCACGCGGCCGCGGCTTTCGGCCGGGGTGCGGCTCTGGATGAACGTCTGCAGCGGCACGGCGAAGCAGCCGCCGGCCGCTCCCAGGATCGCGATGTCGATGAGGGTCAGCGTCACCGAGCGGTAAGAGAAGGCCAGGACCGCGCCGAACGCCACCAAGCCGAGCGCTCCCAGCGGGACCAAGCCCAGCTCCACGCGCCGTCGCGACAGCCTTCCGGCGAGGTAGCTTCCGATCCCGATGCCCGCGGCGAGCGCGACCTGGAAGCGCGTCAGCAGGGCCTCGGAGGCCCCCATCATCGCCTTTCCGTACACGAGCAGGTTCATCTGGAAGATCGCGCCGAAGAACCAGAAGTAAGCCGAGCCGGCCACCGATTCGAGCACGCCCTCGTGCCGCCCCGCTTCGCGCGCGTCGGCGACCGTTTGGCGGACGAAGTTCCAGGGCAGGGGCCGCCCGGGGTCCTGGGCGATCGTCTCGGGCACGAGCGTCATCAGCCAGAAGCCCAGGGCCGCGACAGCGACCAGCAGCAGGCCGGCCGCGACCGGGCTCGCGCGCAAGGCGAGCGCGCCCGCCGCCAGCGTGCCGGCCACGATGGCGAGGAAGGCGCCCATCTGCATCAAGCCGTTGCCTTCCGAGAGGTCTTCCTCTTTCAGGAGCTCGGGCAGTATCGCGAGCTTGGCGGGCGAGAAGAAGGCGCTGTGCACGCCCATGAGGAAGATGACGGCCAGGAGGACCGGGAGGCTTCCGGCCGCGAAGCCCGCCGTGGCGCCGAGCATGAGCAAGAGCTCGATGCCCTTGAGCCACAGCAGGAGCCGGCGCTTGCTGATCCGGTCGGCCAAGGCGCCCGCGGCCGCCGAGAAGACGACGAAGGGCAGGACGAAGAGCGCGCCCGTCGCCGCGATGAAGCCGGCGGCGCGGTCGACCGGCATGGCGGTCAAGACCCGCAGAGCCACCAGGGTCTTGAACGCGTTGTCGTTGAAGGCGCTGAGCCCTTGCGACCATAGCAGGCCGCGAAAGCCTCTTGAGCGCGTCATCCAGCGTTTTTACCACTCATCGAGCGGCTTCACAAGGCCTTTGGCGGTGTATAATGAAGGACGGCTCGCGTGAGTCATCAGCGGAGCGGTTGAGATGCGACCATGAGTATCCTGCGCGTGATCGTGGCGGTCTGGGCGCTCGCGCTGACGCCCGCGGCGGCGCGAGCGGCGGATGCGCCGCGCGCCGAAAGCAAGGAGGCCAACGTGAACACGGATGCCAAGCCCGATCAGAAAGAGCTCAAGAGCCGCCTGACCCCCTTGCAATACGAAGTGACGCAGGAGGCGGGGACCGAGCCGGCTTTCGAGAACCAGTACTGGGACAACCACGCCGACGGCATCTACGTCGACGTGGTGTCGGGCGAGCCCTTGTTCTCCTCGACGGACAAGTTCGACTCGGGCTGCGGCTGGCCAAGCTTCGCCAAGCCTTTGGCGGCCGACAGCGTCGTCGAGCGGGAAGACCGCAAGTTGTTCGTGCGCCGCGTCGAGGTGCGCTCCAAGCACGGCGACTCGCACCTGGGCCACGTCTTCACCGACGGGCCTGCCCCGACGGGATTGCGCTACTGCATGAACTCGGCGGCCCTGCGCTTCATCCCGGCGGGCCGCCTCGACGCCGAGGGCTACGGCCGGTTCAAGAAGCTCTTCGCCAAGCCCGTCAAGACGGAAACGGCGACCTTGGCCGGCGGCTGCTTCTGGGGGATGGAGGAGATCCTGCGGAAGATCCCGGGAGTGGTCTCCACGCGCGCCGGCTACACGGGAGGAACGACCCCGTCGCCCGACTACGAGAAGGTCCATCACGGCGACACCGGACACGCCGAGTCGGTCGAGATCGTCTTTGACCCGAGCCGCTTGAGCTTCGAGACGCTGCTCGGCTATTTCTTCCGCATGCACGACCCGACCACGCCGGACCGGCAGGGCAACGACCGCGGCACGCAGTACCGCTCCGCGATCTTCTACCACGACCCGGAGCAGAAGCGCGTCGCCGAACTGGTGAAGGAGCGCGTGAACAAGTCCGGCAAGTGGCCCAAGCCCGTCGTGACGGAGATCGTGGCCGCGGGGACCTTCACGACCGCCGAGGAGTACCACCAGAAGTACCTCGAGAAGAACCCCGGCGGCTACACCTGCCACTTCTTGCGGCCCGAATAGCCGTTCTCTCCCGCGAATAGTTGTTGCGATGATGTGACGAATTCTTGGCGAATTCGTTGCACTCGAGAAAACCTGACATCGTCCAGGGTAAAATCCTGACAAGGCGAAACGTAGCGTCATCCAGGGCAACACCTAACGCCATCCGGATACGTAAAGACCGGGAGCCTTGCGCCTACCGTCGGAACGAGGAGCGAATCCTATGATCTCGAAGATCAAGAAAGCCTTTGCCGTGCTCTGTGCAGCCGCCTTCATGTCGGCACAATGCCAAGCGGCGACATTCACGGTCACGAACCTCAACGGCTCCGGTTCCTGCACCCAGAATAACGACGGCAGTTGTACCAGCGACGGCTCCCTGGCGGGCGCGATCATGGCCGCCAACGCCTCCCCCGCGCCCGCCGGAAGCGTCAACAAGATCGTCTTCGGTCCCGGGACCGCCGGCACCATCAATCTGAGCGCGGCCCTTCCCGTCGTCAACAACAGCGTCACCATCGACGCCTCGGGGGCGGGCGGGCAGGTCATCGTCAACGGCGGCAACGCGCGGCAAGTGTTCTTCGTGGGCGGACCCGCGGCCGACATCGCCACCCTCTACGCCGGACAGCAGGCCGCCTCGGCCGCCTACGACGCGGCGGAGATCGCATGGAAAGCCGCCGTAGCCGCCGTGGTCACGAATACCGCCTCCCTCGCGGCCTCCATCGCCGCGGTCGCCGCCGCGGATGCCATCGCGGTCGCTCCCTGCGGCGCCTCGGCGGTAGCCCTCGGCGTGTCGAACATCGTCATCGCGACCGGCAACTTGGCTATCGCCATTGCCGCCCTGGTCGGCGCCGTTGACGCCGATCACGCCGCGCAGCAGTCATTGTTCGTCGCCAACGCATCCCTCGCTCAGGCCCAGGAGTCCGGGCCGCTCAACGTGACCATCGAGAACCTCACGGTGCGGGGCGGAGTCTCCGCGGGCCAACCCGGCGCCGACAACAGCACCTCCGGCGGAGGCTTGGGCGCGGGAGGCGGACTCTTCGTCAGCAACAACGCGAACGTGACCCTGACGAACGTGCGATTCACGGGCAACGCGGCCAACGGGGGGAGCGGCGGCACCGGCGCCAACGGCGGAGCCTTCGGCTGTCCCACCGGGTCGCTCGCCTCCGGCACGTGCGGAACCGGCTTCGGGTACGGCGGCTACAGCGGCGGCGGCGGCGGCGGCTACGGCGGCGGCGCCGGCGCCGCGGGCAGCGGCCTGGTCGCCGGGACGGCCGGCTACGGCGGCGGCGCGGCCGACTCGTCGGCCGGAGGCGGCGGCGCCGGCCTCGGCGGAGCCGTCTTCGTGCAGGAAGGCGGGACGCTTTTCATACAGAACGGCGGCATCGACGGCACCAACTCGGTCGCGGGAGGATCGGCCGGCGGCCCCGGCGCCGGGGCCGGGACGGGCGCGGGCGGAGCGATCTTCCTGTCGGCCGGCGTGGCGGCGAACTACTTCGTCTCGGCGGGCCAGACGAGCACGGTCGCCTCGGACATCGCCGGGGAGGCCGGCGCGGACGCCGGCCTCGTCAAGACCGGCGACGGGACGCTGGTCTTGAGCGGGAACAACAGCTACACCGGGGGGACCTTCCTCGACGGCGGCGTCGTGAGCGTCGGCAGCGACGGTAACCTGGGCGCTGCCTCCGGCGGCCTGACCTTCGACGGCGGCACCTTGCGGACGACCTCCGGCTTCACCTCGGCGCGCGCGGTCACGCTCAACGCGGGCGGCGGGACGATCGACACCGACGGCAACAGGACGACTCTGTCCGGAGTCTTGGGCGGCGTCGGCGCCCTGACGGTGGCCGACTCGCTGGGGACCGGCGACCTGACGCTGACCGGGGCCAACACCTACACCGGCGGGACCAATCTCAGCGCCGGCATCTTGAGCGTCGCCGGCGACGGCAACCTGGGAGCCGCGTCCGGCGGCCTGACCTTCGGCGGCGGGACCTTGCAGACGACCTCCGGCTTCGCCTCGGCGCGCGCGGTCACCCTCAACGCGGGCGGCGGGACGATCGACACTGACGGCAACAGGACAACTCTGTCCGGGGTCTTGAGCGGCGCCGGCGCGCTGACGGTGGCCGACTCGCTGGGGACCGGCGGCCTGACGCTGACCGGGGCCAATACGTACACCGGAGGGACCAACATCAACGCCGGCATTTTGAGCGTCGCCGGCGACGGCAACCTGGGCAACGCGGCCGGGGCGCTATCGTTCAACGGCGGCACCCTCCAGACGACGGCCAATGTGGCGTCGGCGCGCGCGGTCACCCTCAACGCGGGCGGCGGGACGATCGACACCGGCGGCAACAATTCGACGCTCTCCGGCCTCATCGGCGGCGTCGGCGGCCTGACGAAGATCGGAGCGGGGGTCCTCACGCTGAGCGACGCAAGCAACTCCTATTCCGGCGGGACGAGGATCAACGCCGGCGCGCTGGGCATCTCCAACGACGGCGACCTGGGCGCCGCCGCGGGCGCGATCACGTTCAACGGCGGAACCTTGGAAACGACGTCTGGCGTCGCCTCGGCGCGCCGGGTCACGCTCAACGCGGGCGGCGGGACCATCAATACCGACGGCAACACCACGACCTTCTCCGGCGCCTTCGGAGGGACCGGCGGGCTGACGGTGGCCGACTCGCTGGGGACTGGGACGTTGATCTTGAGCGGGGCCAACACCTACGCCGGCCCGACGAATATCAACGCCGGCACGCTAAGCATCTCCAACAACATCAACCTGGGCGCTTCCTCCGGCGGCCTGACCTTCAACGGCGGCGCGCTCAAGACGACGGGCGGCGTCACGTCTTCGCGCGGGGTCACCCTGAACGCGGGCGGCGGGACGATCAATACCAACGGCAACAGCTCGACGTTCTCCGGCATTTTTGGCGGAGCCGGCGGCCTGACGGTGAACGGCGGCGGCGTCTTGACGCTGAGCGGGACCAACACCTACGCCGGCCCGACCAATATCAACAGCGCCACCGTGAGCATCTCCAAAGACGGCAACCTGGGCAACGCCTCGGGCGCGGTCACGTTCAACGCCGGCACGCTCAACACCACGGGCGGCGTCACGTCTGCGCGCGCGGTCACCCTCAACACGGGCGGGGCAACGATCGACACCCTCGGCAACAGCTCGACGTTCTCCGGTGCCATCGGAGGAACCGGCGGCCTGACGGTGAACGGCGGCGGCGCCTTGACGCTGCGAGGGACCAACACCTATCTCGGCGGGACGACCATCAACGGCGCCACCCTGAGCATCGGCAGCAACGGCAACCTGGGCAACTCCGTGGGGGCGCTGTCGTTCAACGGCGGCACCCTCCAGACGACGGCCAACGTGACGTCGGCGCGCGGCGTCACGCTGAACGCGGGCGGCGGGATCATCAATACCAACGGCAACAGCTCGACGTTCTCCGGCGTCATCGGCGGCGCCGGCGGGCTGACGGTGAACGGCGGCGGCGTCTTGGCGCTGAGCGGGGCCAATACCTACGCCGGCCCGACCAGCGTCAACAGCGCCACCCTGAGCATCGGCAGCAACGGCAACCTGGGCGCGGTCTCCGGCCTCCTGAGTTTCAACGGCGGCACGCTGAAGACGACGTCCGGCCTCACTTCGTCGCGCGGCATCACGTTCAACGGGGTCGGCGGGACGATCGACACTTACGGCAACAGCACGACGTTGTCCGGGGTCTTGAGCGGCGCCGGCGCCCTGATGGTGGCTGACTCGCTCGGGACCGGGACGCTGACTTTGACCGGGGCCAACACGTACCTCGGAGGGACCAACGTCAGCGCCGGCACGCTGATGCTGGGCGCGGGCGGCTCCCTTCCCGCCGGCAATACGCTGACCGTGGCAAGCCCCGGCACGTTCGACCTGAACGGCCGCAGCCAGAGCGTCGGCACGACGGTCAACAACGGCGCGATCAGGGCCGGATCCGGCGCGCTGCTGGTGACCGGCAACTACTCCGGCACCGGCAGCTTGCTCGTCACGCCGACGGCGGGAGTCACCAGCCTCTTCGTGACGGGCACGGCGAATCTGAGCGGCCAGCAGCTGTCGATCGTCGGCCCGGTCACCAGCGGCTCTTTCACCGTGGCCAGAGCCGTCGCCAATCTCACGGGGCGCTTCAGCGCCCTCAACATCCCGACGACCCTCACCGCCATTCCGGTGTACGCGTCGGGACCCAACGGCACGGTGACCCTGGACATCTTCAACATCACGTCGGGGGACAGCGGGGCGGGAGGCTTGAATGCCACCGCCGCCGGCACTGCGAGCCCTCAGGCCGGCGTTCTGAACACGCTGGCCGCGTCGGGGGGCGACAGCCCTTCCTCGGACTTGCAGTCGGTGCTTGGCCAACTCAGCACGCTGCCTGCGGGACAGCTGAACGACGCCCTGAACCGGATCAGCCCCGTCAATATGGCCGGCATGGCCGGCATGAGTTTCGCCGGTTCCGGGCTGGGGTCCGCGGCGGTCGGCCAGCGCGTGAGCGGCCTCATGGCCGGCGAGGCCAACCCCGACGGGCGGCGTGTCGCCTATTTCCAGGTCTCAGGCCCCTCCTACCCCGGGACGCTCGTGGCGGAGGGGGTCGGCGACGGGATGATCCTGCCCGCTCCGGCGGAGTCGCAGTCTCCGTGGGGCTTCTTCGCCTCGGCCCTGGGGGGCTACGGCAGGATGCAGAACCTCAGCGACGGCGGGCTGCGGCAGAACGGCTACTCGTTCAGCTCCGCCGGCGCCCTCGTCGGCGCGGACTATCGCTTCAATGAGCACTTGGCGGCCGGGCTCTCCGGCGGCTACATCAACGGCTCGGCCGCCCTCACGGACCACGCCGGTTCGATCTACAGCCAGAGCCTGCGTTACGGCGTCTACGGCGCGGCCTACGATGAGAACCTGCACGCGAGCCTCTATGTCGGCGGGGCGCAAGACTACTTCGACACCGATCGCGCCATCTCGCTGCCGTCCGGCGACCGCGACGCGCTGGCCGCGCCGTCGGCCGCGGAGTTCAACGCGGACTTCAAGGTGGGCTACAACATCGAGAGGAGCATCATCGTCTCGCCCTTCATGGGCCTCGCCTACGACCGGCTGATGATCGGCCGCTATTCCGAGCACGGGGCCGGAGCCATGGATCTGACCGTCAGCGGGCAGACCGCGGAATCGGCGCGCTTGACCTTGGGCCTGAAGTTCTCGAAGGAGATCAAGACGGACCGCCTCACGTATACGCCGTTCCTCAGCGCGGCCTACCAGCACGAGCTGGAGAACCAGAGCCGCACCATCGATGCCCAGTTCGTCACGGGGGGTGGCGTGTTCCAGACCAATAGCCTCAACTCGGACCGGGACGGAGCGCTGCTTGGGACGGGTGTCATCGTGGGATTCAGCAAGAGCCTCTCGCTGAAGCTTTCCTATGCCGGCGACATCCGCCCGGACTTCGAAGCCCAGACATTCAGCGGGACGTTCCGCCTGGCCTTCTAGCGTGGAAACGGCGCGAAGTAAAATCGATCGGAGAACATCATGATACAGGCTCTCAAAAAGACTTTAGCCGCCTTCTGCGCCCTTACCTTCCTGTCGATGCAATGCCAGGCGCAGTATATCGTGGACACCAACGCCGGCGGCAGCGGCACGCCGGGCACCTTAGACTACGCCATCACCAATGCTAGCAACCTGTCTGGCGCCGTCATCACGTTTACTCAGAGCGCCGCCAACGGCGCCAGCTCAAGCATCAACGACACCGACAAGGTGAGCCTGACGATAAACATGGGCGGGCAGAACGGCACGCTCTCCGGCGTCATCAGCGACGGCAGTTCCGCGGGCGCCTTGATCGTCCCGGATACCGGGAAACTGACCCTCTCGGGGTACAACAGCTACACCGGAGGCACGACGATCTCGAACAATGCCGTGCTGTCCGTCGCCATCGACCTGAACCTGGGCGGCACTTCCGGCGGCCTGACCTTCGACGGCGGCACGCTGCAGACGACGGGCGCGCTCAGCTCCGGGCGCGGCGTCACGCTCAACGCGGGCGGCGGCACGATCGACACCGACGGCAAAGCGGACATGTTGTACGGCGCGATCGGCGGGGCAGGCATATTGACGGTCATGAGCTCTGCTGTCGACAGCGGGAAGCTGACCCTCTCGGGGGCCAATAACTACAACGGGGGCACCTCGATCAACTGGGCCAGCGTGCAGGCGAATGCGGCCGGGGCCCTGGGCACGGGCGCCGTGACGATGAGCAACGCGAGCCTGATCCTCGGCAGCGACCAGGCCATCGGCTCCCTGACCGGCGACTCGAGCAGCAAGGCCGAGCTCGACGCGCAGCTTACGACCGGCGGCGACAACACCGACACCGCCTTCGCGGGCACGATTTCCGGCAGCGGCGCGCTGGTCAAGAGCGGAAGCGGGGTCTTCACCATCGCATCGAGCAACAACGGCAAGACCAACACGTACACGGGCGGAACGACGGTCAGCGCGGGCACGCTGGGCATCTATGCGGACAGCGACCTGGGCGCCACCGCCGGCGCGCTGACCCTTAACGGCGCGACCCTGCGGACCGTAGGCGGCCTCACGCTCAACTCCTCGCGCGTCGTCAATCTCAGCGGCGGCGGCACGATCGACACCTACGGGCAAAGCGACACCATCGCCGGGGGCGTCAGCGGCTCGGGCGGCCTGAACGTGGCGTCGAGCGCCGGCAGCGGCACGCTGACGCTCAGCGGCGGCAACAGCTACACCGGAGGCACGACAGTCGCCAACACGGCCACGCTGGCCGTCTACAGCGACGCCAACCTGGGCGCCGCCTCCGGCGGGCTGGCCCTCAGCGGCAGCGGCGCGACTTTGCGGACCCTCGGCAACGTCACGCTCGCCTCCCCGCGCGCCGTCACCCTCGGCAGCGGCGGCGGCGCGCTCAGCGGCGGCACGATCGACACCTACGGCAACGCCGACAGCATCGCCGGGGCGATCAGCGGCGGCGGCACGGCCGGCCTCAACGTGACCTCGACCAGCGGCAGCGGCACGCTGGCGCTCAGCGGCGCCAACACCTACACCGGAGGCACGACGGTCAACACCGGGGCCACGCTGGCCATCAACAGCGACGGCAACCTGGGCGCCGCCTCCGGCGGGTTGACCCTCAGCGGCGGCACCTTGCAGACCCTCGGCAGCCTCACGCTCAACTCCTCGCGCGCCGTCACTCTCAGCGGCGCCAGCAAGATCGACACCGACGGCAACAATGCGACGGTCTCCGGCGTCGTCAGCGGCGCCGGCCTGACGAAGATCGGAGCCGGGACCCTCACGCTCAGCGGCGCCAACGCCTACACCGGAGCGACGACGATCAACGCGGGGACCTTGAGCGTCGCCAATGTCGGGAACCTGGGGAGCACCTCCGGCATCGCCTTCGGCGGCGGGACTTTGCAGACGACGGCCGGGATCTCGTCCGGCCTCGCCGTCACGCTCAACAGCGGCGGCGGGACGATCGACACCCACGGCCAGACTGACACGCTTTCCGGAGCGATCGGGGGCACGGGCGGCCTGACGAAGACCGGAGCGGGGACCCTCACGCTGAGCGACGCCAGCAACTCTTATTCCGGCGGAACGACGATCAACGCGGGAACCTTGCGCATCGCCGACGTTCACGACCTGGGCAGCCCGACTGTCCTCAGTATCATCACCTTCAATGGCGGCACGCTGGAGACGACGTCCGGAGTGACCATCTCCGCCCTTGACACGGTCACGATCGGCGGCGGCGGCGGCACGATCCAGACCGACAACCAGACCGACACGATCTCCGGATTGATCACCGGCACCGGCAGACTGACCATCGTCGGGACGGGGCTGACCTTGACCAATGCTGGCAACAACTACAGCGGGGGCACCGTGTTCAACGGCGCCGCCCTGACGGCAAGCGCGCTCGGGAACTTCGGCACGGGAGGCGTGACCCTCGACAACAGCTCGTCGCTGACCCTCACTGCCGACCAGGCCCTCGCCTCCTTGGGGGGCGATTCCAGCAGCACGGTCGCGCTCAACAATCACGCGCTGACGACCGGAAGCGACGGCACGAGCACCACCTTCGCGGGCGTGATTTCCGGCAGCGGCGGCTCGCTGGTCATGAACGGCGCCGGGACCTTCACCCTCTCCGGCGTCAACACCTACACAGGAGGCACGACGATCAGCGCCGGCACGCTGGCGATCAACACCGACAGCAGCCTTGGCGACGCCTCCGGCGGCCTGACCTTCAACGGCGGGACTTTGCAGACGACGTCCGCCCTCGCTTCCGGGCGCGCCGTCACGCTTACCGGCGCCGGCACGATCGACACCGACGGCAATAATGCGACGTTGTCCGGCCTCGTCATCGGCTCCGGCCGTCTGACGAAGACCGGGGCAGGGACCCTCACGCTGACCGACGCCGGCAACTCCTATTCCGGGGGGACGACGATCAACGCGGGGATCTTGAGCATCGCAAGCGTCGGGGCTCTGGGCAGCCCATTGCCCGGCAATAGCCTGACCTTCAACGGCGGGACCCTGCAGACGACGTCCGGCCTCACTTACGCGGGCGCCGTCGCGCTCAACGGCGGCGGGGGCACGATCGACGCCGACGGCCAAACGGACACGATCTCCGGAGCGATCGGCGGCGCGGGCACGCTGACCCTGACGGACTCTTCCGGCGGCGGGACGCTCACATTCACGGGGGCCCATACCTCCGGCGCCCGCACCGCGATCATCGGCTCCGGCGGCGTCCACCTTCTTGCGGGAGCGCAAAACGTCCTGGGCGCGGGGGCCGTGAGCATGAGCGGCGGCGACCTGGATCTCAACGGCTTCAACCAGACCATCGGCTCCTTGAGCGGCGACGTGAACAGCACGGTCGAGCTTGACGGCAAGACGCTCACGACCGGCGCCGACAACACCAGCACCGCCTTCGCGGGCGTCATCTCCGACGGCGGCGCCTCCGGCTCGCTGGTCAAGAACGGCAACGGGACCTTCATCCTTTCCGGGGCCAACGCCTACACGGGAGGGACGACGATCAATGTTCGGGCGGCCTGGCCTTCAACGGCGGCACGCTGAAGACGACAAGCGGCGTCACCTCGGCTCGCGGCGTCACGCTCACCGGCGCCGGCACGATCGACGCCGACGGCAATAACTCGACGTTCTCCGGCGTCCTCGCCGGGAACGGCGGCCTGACGGTGGCCGACTCGGCGGGGGGCGGCGTGCTGACGCTCAGCGGCGTGAACATATATAGGGGAGGCACGACGGTCGCCAGCGCGTCGACGCTGGTCATCAATCTCGACAGCGGCCTGGGCGACACCTCCGGCGGCCTGGTTCTCAGCGGCGGGACCTTGCGGACCCTCGGCGGCGTCACGCTAGACCCTCTTCGCACCGTCACTCTCAGCGGCGGCGGGACGATTGACACCTTCGGCCAGAGCGACGCTTGTTCCGCCGCGATCGGCGGCACGGGCGGCTTGACCGTGGCGTCGAGCGTCGGCGGCGGCGTCTTGGCGCTCAGCGGCGCCAACACCTACACCGGAGGCACGACGATCTCCAACGCAGCCACGCTGGCCATCGATAACGACGGCAACCTGGGCCCCACCTCCGGCGGCCTGGTCTTCAAGGGCGGGACCCTGCGGACCCTGAGCGCACTCACGCTCGACTCCTCGCGCGCCGTCACGCTCAACAGCGGCGGCGGGACGATCGACACCTACGGCCAGAGCGACGCCTATTCCGGCGTGATCGGCGGCGCGGGCGGCCTAAGCGTGGCGTCGAGCGTCGGCGGCGGCGTGCTGACGCTCAGCGGCGTCAACACCTACGGCGGAGGAACGACGCTCAACTCCGGCACGCTGGCGGTTTCCGGCAATCAGAACCTGGGCGCCTCTTCGGGCGGCCTGGCCTTCAACGGCGGCACGCTGCGGACGACGTCCTCCGGCTTCACCTCCAGCCGCGCGGTGACGCTCAACAACGGCGGGGGCACTCTCGACACCGACGGCCAGACGGATACGCTGTCGGGCGTGATCGGCGGCGCGGGCCGACTGACCGTCATGGACTCCTCCGTGCTGGGGGGAGGGACGCTGCTGCTCTCCGTGGCCAACACCTACAGCGGCGGCACCGCGATCAACGGCGCCGGCCTTCAATCGTCCGCGGCGGGAGCCCTGGGCGCCGGGGCCGTGACCATGAACAGCGCGGCCGGGCGCGCGGCGGACCTCAATCTCAACGGCTACAACCAGGCCATCGGCTCCTTGGCCGGCGACGCGAACAGCACCGTCGAGCTCAGCGGCGCGCAGCTGACCGCCGGCGCCGACAACACGAACACGACCTTCGCGGGCGTGATCTCCGACGGCAGCTTCGCCGGTTCGCTGGTGAAGAACGGCGGCGGAATCTTCACCCTCTCCGGCGCTAACACCTATACCGGACCAACGACGATCAACGCCGGCGCGCTCCAGCTGGGCGCGGACAACGCCTTGTGGAGCGGCGGGTCTCTCTTCGTCTCCAACGGGGGGACCTTCGACCTCAACGGTTTCAACCAGACCATGGCGGCCGCGACCAACAACGGCACGATCAAGACCGGCACGGGCGCGCTGAAAGTCACCGGCAGCTACGGCGGAGGCGGGAACCTCAGCGTGGCTCTTGCGCCCTCGGTCATCAACCTGCAGGTGACAGGCACCGCGAACCTGACCGGCCAGAACTTGACCGTCACCGGCAGGCCCGCCTCCGGTCAATACACGGTGGTCCAGGCCGGGACGCTCGTCGGGAGGTTCTCGAGCATCGGGATGCCCGCCGGGTATTTGGAGACCGCGACCTACGGCAATACGAGCCTGCAGCTGCAAGTCGCGCTCGGGGTCGCCCCCCTATCCGGGGCGAGCCCGAACCAGTCCTCGGTGATCAACGCCATGAATTCGGCGGCTGCGTCGAACACCTCTGCCGATTTCAACCAGGTGTTGACCGCCTTGAGCAACCTGGCTCCAGCGCAGGCGGGCTCGGCCTTGAATCAGATCAGCCCCGTGTCGTTGGCCGCCATGAGCGGGGTCAGCTCGGCCGGTTCGTCGGTGCATACCGCCGCCGTCGGCCAGCGTATGGGCGGCCTCCAGGCGAACGGGTCCAATCCCGACGGCGGCCGCTTCGCGAACTTCACCGTCAGCGGCCCGGCCGCCGACCTCGGGCTCGGCACGCTGGTCGCGTCGGCGTCCGGCGCCGGGGCCATCTCCCTGCCCGTGCCGGACTCGAACCTTGGGTGGGGTTTCTTCCTCTCGGCGCTGGGGACTTACGGCCAGCGCAACTCGCTCGACACCGGCTCGGGCATCCAGCCCGGCTACAGGTTCTCCGACGGCGGCTTCGCGCTCGGCACCGACTATCGCTTCAACGAGAACTTCGCGGCCGGCTTCTCGGCGGGCTATTCCAACGGCAGCGCGGTGTTCGCGTCCAACGCCGGTTCGGTCTACAGCCAAAGCGTGCGCTTCGGGGGCTACGGCACGGCGTACGGCGGCGGCGCCTACGCCAACCTCTACCTCGGCGGGGCGCAGGACTTCTTCGATACCACCCGCAACATCGCCTTCGCGGGCGTGTCGCGCAGCGCGGTGGCCACGCCGAGCGGGCGGGAGTTCAACATGGACGCCGCGGTGGGCTATGACCTCAAGGGCGAGCAGGGGACCGTTTCTCCCTTCGCGGGCTTCAGCTTCGATCACCTGGGGGTGAGCCGGTTCACCGAAAGTGGGGCGGGCACGCTGGACCTCGGCGTCGACGCGCAGGACTACGAGTCGCTGCGCTCGAGAGTGGGAGCCAAGCTCTCGTGGAAGATCCCGAGAGGCGCTACCACAATCACGTACCACGTGAGCGCCGGCTGGCAGCACGAGTTCGAGAACCAAAGCCAGGCCATCGACGCCCAGTTCGCCACCGGCACGGGAGGCCCCTTCGCCGTCACGACGGCCAACCCGAACACCGACGGGGCGCTGATCGGGGCCGGGCTCGACATCGATTGGGGCAGGGGACTGTCGGGCAAGCTCGCCTACGTCGGCGACGTGCGGCCGGACTTCAACGCGAACACCTTCAGCGGCAGCCTGCGCCTGAAGTTCTGAGTCAGCAATACCGTGGAGGGACTATGGCTGGGTCCGGCAGAATGACGAATCGGATGACTGTCAGTGCGGCGTTTGCCTTATTGAGTCTATTGACCAGGCATGCAAGTCCCGAAGTCTGCCAAGGTCATGCCTTCTTGCTTAAGTATGATTGTGCTCTGACTAAAGTTGAGGGCGCGGCACGCGGCAATGACCCTAGCGCTGAATATACGCTGGGCTACATGTATTACTATGGAATCGATACGACTAAGAGTCTTTCCGACGCGAAATTCTGGATCCGTCGCGCGGCCGCCCAGGGGCACCCGAAAGCCATCGAGGCGCTAAGATTGTTGGAAGCTTCCGACAACGAGGCTCCGGCGATATCGACTCCCGCAGCCGTCCCTGCAGCAGCCCCTGTACCGGCCCCTGCCGAAGCAGCAACCGCTCCGCTCGAGGCGGCGCCGGAGGATTCCTTTGGCATCCAATTGGCGGCGAGCACCGACTTGGCACGGTTGAGAGAATATGCGGCAACGCTTGATTCGAAGGGGAAGGCGTATGACTACAAGGCCTGTATCGATGGAAAGGGTTGGTTCATTCTGATCTATGGACATTATGCGGACGCATCTTCGGCGACGAAGGCTTCGCATGCTTTGCCCCCGTCCTGGAAGGAGTATCGTCCCTTTGTAAAATCCTATCGCACGATCGATCAGCAGGTTGAGATGAGGAAGTCTTGTCCGGTTGAACTCGGGAAGCCGGGCCAACCAGTGGTTCAGCAGACACAGCATTAACTGCATTTCAACGAGAAGAACCCCGGCGGCTGCACCTGCCACTTCCTCCGCCCCGGAATGAACTGAGTCTTAGGTCCTTTTCCTGCCGCCGGAAAGGCCCTACGGCCCAGGCAGTCTTCGCGTGAGAATGTCACTCTACGCGCGTGAGGCTTCTGTTCGCTTTGGCGCTCCTGCCCGCCCTCTTGGCGGCGGCAGCGTGGCATCCGTTTGCAACGGCATCAGCCCAGCAGATCGTCGTGCCCGCTCTGCCCGTACCCCTCGTTCCATCGGTTCCCTTCGCGCCTCCAAGCGTCACGCCGATGCTCCCCGCTATCACGGCGCTTCCCACATTCAACGCGGCCCCCGTTCTGGCGCCCTCTCCTCTCGGCCTTTCCGCGGTGCCGCAGATCCCCGCTCCGCGCCTCGCTCTCGCGGCCGAGAGCGGCATCGAGGCGGCGGTCGATCGCCTGCTCGTGAGAGACGGCGCCTCCCCGGA
This sequence comes from Elusimicrobiota bacterium, assembly GCA_026388115.1. Classification (GTDB taxonomy): domain Bacteria; phylum Elusimicrobiota; class Elusimicrobia; order UBA1565; family JACRDR01; genus JAPLKK01. The sequence continues at coordinate 23,080 of JAPLKK010000125.1, forward strand.
ATTCTTCGGCAGAATCCGCAGGCTCGCGGCCACCTTGCCGCCCGAGGCCGTGCGGGCGGCGCTCGCCCTCAACTACAAGATCCGCGTCACCGGCTACGTGACGGAGGGGCGGCCCGACCTCGACTTGGCCGACGACCATGGCGGCGGGCTTCACGATTGGGGGGAGATGGGAAATTTCGTGATCGTCGCGGAGCACGTCCTCGTGCCTGTCGTCGGGCCCGACGGCCGTCCTCGGCCCGTGGGAGAATGGCGGGACAGCGTCTACTGGGAGAACGCCCTCGTCCATGAGATGGGGCACGTCCTGGACGCGGCCTTCCGGCTCTCGGACGACCGTGCCTTCGTTTCCGCCTGGGAGGCGGACTACGCGGCCATGCCCGCCGAGATGAAAGCGCCCGAGCTCTCCGGCTCAAGGGTCAACAAGTTCTACTACTTCGTCCGGCGAGGGAGGGACGGCTCCTTCGACGCCGCGCGCGACGAGACGTGCGCCGAGGCGTTCGACGTGCTGCTGCGCCGCGAGCGTTCGGACTACAACTACTCGAATTTCACCGCATATCTGCCGAGGACGCTCGCCGCCTTGCGCGCCCTGCTGCGCGAGAGGGCCGGCATCACGGTGCCTGACGTCAACTTATAGAACTTTCGTCGGAAACAAGTTCTATAAGTTGACGTCAGGCACCAAAGGGCAAAATCGTAGAATGGGCGCATGTCCGCGGATCACTGGGGCATCGACCCGAAGATCTGCTTCCTGAACCACGGCTCTTTCGGAGCCTGCCCGCTGCCGGTGCTGGAGGTGCAGGGCGCCCTGCGCCGCAGCATGGAGGCGGACCCTGTGCGATTCCTGGACGGTGAGCTGGAGGGCCGCCTCGACGAGGTCCGGGCGGAGCTCGGGCGCATGGTCGGGGCCGACCCCGACGACCTCGCCTTCGTGCCCAACGCCACCACGGGGGTGAACACGGTCCTGCGTTCGCTGCGCTTCGAGCCGCAGCATGAGATCCTTGTGACGGACATGGAGTACAACGCCTGCCGCAACGTGGCGGACTTCGCCGTCAGCCGCGCCCGCGTGATCGCGGCGCCGGTCCCCTTTCCGGGCGCCTCGCCCGAGGCGGCGCGGAGCGCGATCCTCTCACGCGTCACGCCGCGGACGCGCTTGGCCCTCTTGAGCCACATCACGAGCCCCACCGGCGTCATCCTTCCCCTGGAGTCGCTGGTGCCGGAGCTTCAGTCGCGCGGCATCGACGTGCTCGTCGACGGCGCCCACGCCCCCGGCCAGGTGCCCGTCGATATCGCGCGCCTGGGCGCCGCCTACTACACGGGGAACTGCCATAAGTGGCTCTGCTCGCCCAAGGGCGCGGCCTTCCTGCACGTGAGGCGCGACCGGCAGGCGAACGTCAGGCCGCTCGTCATCAGCCATGGCGCCAATTCCCGGCGCACCGACCGGTCGCGCTTCCGTCTCGAGTTCGATTGGACGGGCACCGGCGACCCGACGCCCTATCTCTGCGTGCTCGCTTCCATCCGCTTCATGGCGTCGCTCATGCCCAAAGGGTGGGCGGACGTCATGAAGCGCAACCACGAGCTGGCGGTCGAGGCAAGGCGCATCCTGGCGGCGGCGCTCGAGGTCCCGGAGCCCTGCCCGGAGAGCATGCTGGGCTCGATGGCCGCGCTGCCGCTGCCGCCGGATTTGACCAGAGCCCCCGCCCCGGCCAAAGGATCGGACCCGCTGCAGGAGAGGCTGCGCGTCGAGTTCAACATCGAGGTCCCGATCTTTTCGTGGCCGTTCGCCGACCGCAAGCTCATCCGCGTGTCGGCTCAGTTCTACAATCGCCGCGAGCAGTACGAGCAGTTGGCGGACGCTTTGCGCCGGCTGCGGCAAAACTAAGACCATAGGTCCCGCTTCCGGTAAGGTCCAATAGCCGTCCTCCTTTGCCCTTTCGGTCCCGGCGGGAAAGGGCAGGCTGCGCTACACTGGCATCACTATGGGTATGCCATCTATCGGCGCCGCGAAGTCGACGCTGCGCTCTCTCCTTTGTGCCGTCATCGCGCTCGCCGCGCCGGGCATCGCGCCTTATCAAGCCTTGGCGCAGACCGTGTCGGTGCAGGTCGTCGTGCCCGGCGCCGGCTCGGCGGCCGGCGCGGCAGGAGCAGCGACCAGCGTCTCCCGAACGGCCCCGATGAGCCAGATGACTTTCTCGGCGCCGGTAATCTCCTTGACGCCCGCGCTATCGCCGGTGCTGACGCCTTCGCTCGCCGTGCCCTCGCCGGTCGTGGGCGCGGCGTCCGGGGTCGGGGCCGCCGCGTCCCGGGTCGGGACCGCCGCGTCGCGCAACGCCGCGCCCATCGCCGGCGATGCGGTCGTGGCGTTGCCTTCGGCGATCGCCACCGTCCGGACGAGCCTCGCCGCCGCGCAAAACAATATCCAGGCCCGCGGGGTTGCGGTCGTCGCGTCCAAATCCAGCGCCGTCGCGCCTCGCACGACCTTCGGCGGATTGATCGAGGCGGCCAAGCCGGAGACCACCGAGGGAGCCGCCGTGTCGCAAACGGGCTCCCGCCTCTCGCGCGCCTTCGACGGCGCGGGCCGCCGCATGGCTTTCGCAGATCCAGTCAGTGAGTCCGCGGCCGTCGATGCCGGGCGCGCCGCGGCGGAACAGCCCACCGGGCTCTCGCCCGCCGCGCCTAAGGCCGCGGCCGGCGAGCAGAAGACCCAGGTCGCGTCGCCGCAGCCGGTGAAAGCCGGCTGGTCGCGCGGCGCCTGGCGCACCGCTGCCTTCGTCGCCGCCGCGGCGCTCATGCTGGCGTTCCCCGCCGTCGCTCTGGCCGCGGGGGGGGCGACCGCCGCCGGGACCGTCGCCGTCACCGCCATGACGACTCTCAGCGCGGCCCAGCCGCTCGCCAGCGCGGTCGGCGCGGGGGTCGGCGCCATCTTCGGACTCATAGCGCCCTACCTCCGCAAGGACGGCCATGCGCCCAATACCGCCGAGATCATGTCGTCCGTCCTGCGCTACGGGATCCTTGGAGGCGCGGGGGCGTACGTCCTGCTCGACTTGGTCAAGATACCTGTCCTGGGCCTCCAGGCGGCCGGGCTGTCGCCGCTGTCCTCCGCGGTCGCGACCGCAGCTCTGGGGCAGACGGGGTTCCAGGGGACGTTCGCGGACCCGGCGACCTCGTCGGCGGACCGGATCATGGCGGCCTTCCCCGCCGTGGCCGGCGCTCTCGGCATCACGCTCGGCGTGCTGATGTTCCCGGCGCCGTTGCTCTCCACTCTGGCCGTCGGAGCGATGACCATCACGAGCGTCGCCGGGGCTCTCTTCTCCGCACTCTTCAAGCCGGGCCGCTCGCCGATCGACAACGGCCGGCTGATGGCGAAAGGGTATGTCCTGCAGGCGCTGTTCACCGGGCTCGCCCTCGCCGTGGCGAGCCCGTGGCTCAAGGCGGCGTTCTATGCGATGGTAGCCTGGGGATTCTTCGACGTGCTGTACACGATCTACCGCGAGATCAGGTCCTTCTGGTATCCTGAGCCGCTGCCGCCGCCGCCGCCGCCGGACCCCGCTCCGGCGCCTGCGCCCGCGCCGCCCGCGAAATAAGAGCCTAGAGCCCCTTGGCCGAGGAGTCGCCGGAGCTTCCCGAGAAGGAGATGTTCCGGCTGCCGAAAGGGACCGACGGCAAGAAGCTGACGCCCGAGGAGATCGAGCTCCACTGGTACAAGACCTGCTACCAGGGCGACAGCATGCCTCAGCTCACCGTCCGGGCGATCGTGATGGGCTCGTTCTTGGGCGGCTTCATGTCCCTGTCCAACCTCTACGTCGGTCTGAAGACCGGCTGGTCTCTGGGCGTCGCCATCACCTCCTGCATCCTATCCTTCGCCATCTATCGCACGCTGATGGCCGCCTTCCCTCGTTTCTTCAAGACGGAGATGTCGATCCTGGAGAACAACTGCATGCAGTCCACCGCCACGGCGGCGGGCTACTCGACCGTGGGCACGATGGCCTCGGCGATCGCGGCCTACCTCATCGTCACGGGACACCATATCCCCTGGCCGGTGCTCACGTGGTGGACGTTCTTCTTGGCCGCGCTCGGCGTCTTCATGGCCATCCCCATGAAGCGGCAGATGGTCAACATCGAGCAGCTGAAGTTTCCCAGCGGCATCGCCGCGGCCGAGACGCTGCGAAGCCTCCACTCCAAGGGGACTGAGGCGGTCGAGAAGGCGCGCGCCTTGGGCTGCGCCGGCGTCTTCGGCGGCGTGATCGCATGGCTGCGCGACGGAGGAAAGCCTGCGTTCCTTGCGATCCCGAGCATGCTGAAGTTCCCCGGCTCGATCAGCGCCGTCCCGCTCGCGAAGTGGACGATCTCCCTGGAGCCCTCGACCATCATGATCGCGGCCGGCGCCATCATGGGCTGGAAGGTGGCGTGGTCGATGCTCTTAGGCGCGTTCATCAACTACGGGATCTTGGCGCCGGCCATGGTGAAAGCGGGCGCGATCGACGCGACGCAGCTCGGCTATAAGGAGATCGTGCGCTGGAGCACCTGGACCGGCGGCTCTCTCATGGCGACCTCCGGCCTCTTGATGTTCGCTTTGCAGTGGAGGACCCTCTTGCGCGCCTTCAGCGGCTTGGGCGGCCTCTTCTCATCCAAGCCGCAGGCGAAGCCCAGCGATCCGTTGGAGCGCATCGAGGTGCCGCCCTCCTGGTTCATCTCCGGCACCATCCTCTCGGGCCTGGGCTGCATCGCGGTCCTCTACGAATGCTTCGGCACCACGCTGTTCATGGGCTTGGTCGCGGTCGCGCTGACCTTCTTCTTGTCGGTCGTCGCTTGCCGGGCGACCGGCGAGACCGATACGACGCCGGTCAGCGCGCTGGGCAAGATCACCCAGCTCACCTTCGGCGTGCTCGCGCCGTCCAACATCACGACGAACCTCATGACCGCGAGCGTGACCGCCGGAGCGGCGGGCGCCGCGGCGGATCTGCTGACCGACTTGAAGAGCGGGTATCTCTTGGGAGCCAACCCGCGCAAGCAGTTCATCGCGCAGTTCCTGGGGATCTTCCCGGGGCTCTTGGTCGTGGTGCCCGCCTTCTACATCCTCGTTCCGAACGCGGCCGCGCTCGGCACCGATCGTTGGCCCGCGCCCTCGGCGCTGGTCTGGGCCGCGGTGGCCAAGCTCTTGGCGAGCGGCTTCTCGGCTCTGCACCCGACCGCGCGGATGGGGTTGTTGATCGGCGCCGTCATCGGGGTCGCGATCCCCTTGCTTGAAAGGCTGCTGCCGGAGCACCACGATTACATCCCCTCGGCGATGGGTCTAGGCCTGTCGATGGTGATCCCGTTCTTCAACTCGCTGTCGTTCTTCATCGGCGCCGCGATCAGCCTGTTGCTGGAAAGGAGGAAGCCGCAGATCGCGGAGAAATACGTCATCACCGTCAGTTCCGGGCTCATCGCGGGCGAGTCGCTCGTCGGTGTCGCGATCGCTCTGCTGGTCGCGACGGGTATCCTGGCGGGCTAACGTCGGACGGCGCGCCACAGGCGCGCGGAGCGGGCGCGCGGGTTCTCGCGCGCTTCTTCGGGCGATACCTTGCGCGCGGCTTCCAGAGGCGCGCGCCACTGCCCGGCGGCCGCTTGCTCGGCGAAGGCTTTTTCGACGAGCGCTTCCTCGCCGGCGTGGAACGTGATGAACACGGCCCGGCCTCCGGGCTTGACCAGCGACGGCAGGTCGCTCAAGAGCTTCGCGAGGGAGGCGCGCTCGGAGTTCACCGCGATGCGCAGGGCCTGGAAGGCGCGCGCGGCCGGGTGGCGCGCGAATGCGTCTTTCTTCCGGAAGCGCGCGGCGCCCAAGCCCTTGGCCAGACTCACGGCCGTCGCGAGCTCGCCCGTCGTCTTGGGCGCCCGGCCTTCGGCGGCCAAGGCCGCGAGCTTGGCGGCGATCGCCTCCGCGTCCGGCTCGTCGCCGAAGCGGGCGAGCGCGTCGCGGATCTCGCTTTCCGAGGCCGACGCCAGCCACTCGGCGGCGGTCTTGCCCCGCGAGCGGTCCATCCGCATGTCCAGCGGGCCGTCGAGCTTGAAGGACATCCCGCGCTCCGGCCGGTCGAGCTGCATCGAGGACACGCCCAGGTCCGCCAAGAGGGCGTCCACCGCCCCGAGCCCGAGCGCCGCGAGCGCCTCCTTGGCGTCCGCGTAGTCGCTTCGGCGGGCGAGGATCGTCAGGCCCAGCGCCTTCAAGCGCCGCTCGGCCTGCTCGAGCTCTTCGCCGTCCTTGTCGAGGCCGGTGACGGAGCCGCCGGGGCCGACGCGCCGGGCCAGCTCCTCGGCGTGGCCGCCCCAGCCCAGCGTGCAGTCGAGGACCTTCGCTCCGGCGAGCGGCTCCAAAGCGGCGAGGACCTCTTGCAGCATCACCGGGATGTGCGTGCCGGCGGGCGTCGAGCCTCGCTCCTTGGCCTTGGCGATGGCCTCGGCGTCTTGGGCCAGCTCCTTGTACTTTTCCGGGAACGACCGCGGGTGCGTGCCCTTGTAGCGCTGCCGCCGCCGGTGGGTCGAGACGATCTCAGCGATAGGCACATCCGCCGGCGTCAGATCGTATTCGAGCAACCGACGGGCCTCCACCCAAGCCAGCGCATCATGCTCGACCGGCTTCAGCTCGCCGGAGAACTTCGGTACGAGGAACGCGATCAGCTCGATCTCGCCGAAATCGTAGGTGTGGCGCGAGCGCGCCGTCTCGGGGCCCACCACGGCCTCGATGCCCAGCTCCTCGCGCAGCTCCCGGGCCAGCGCGGCCGCCGGCGCCTCGCCGGGCTCGACTCGTCCCCCCGGGAACTCCCATTTTCCGGCGTGCCTCATGCCGGGGCCGCGCCGGGCCAGCAGCACCTGCCCCGACTTCAGCAGTACCCCCGCGCAGACGATGATCATCGGCGCTGATTGTAGTTTCTTTCTTCCTCAAGGTTCACTAAAATTGATATCACCGTCGTCCGGCAGGAAATGGAGAACAGATCATGAGCAACAGCATCAGTCTATTGGCGAGGTCCATCGCGGAGCCTCCCACCCTGAAACTCAACGAGAAGGCCACCATCCTAAAGGAGCAGGGCCAACCGGTCATCCACCTGGGCAGCGGCGAGCCCAAGACCAAGACGCCGATGGACGCCATCTTGGCCGCGGCGGGCAAGCTCGCCTCGGCCGACATCAAGTACACGCCGACCGACGGTATCCCGGCGCTGAAGAAAGCGGTCATCCGCTATACCGAGGAGAACTACGGCAAGATCGTCGGCCCGGAGAACGTCCTGATCTCCGCCGGCGCCAAGGCCGCGCTTTACGCCTTGCTGGTCACCATCCTCGACCCGCAAGACGAGGTCATCATCCCCGCGCCTTACTGGGTGAGCTACCCCGAGATGGTGAAGCTGTGCACCGGCAAGCCCGTGGTCGTGACCCCGGAAGACGGGCGCTTCGAGCCGCGGATGAAGGACATCGAGGCGGCGGTCACCTCCTACACCAAGGCCGTCATCATCAACAGCCCCAACAACCCGTCGGGCGCGGTGTACTCGGAGAAGTTCATCGGCGAGATCGTCGAGTACTGCGAGAAGAAGGGCCTCTACCTCATCATGGACGACATCTACCACAAGCTCGTCTTCGATGGGAAGACGCCGCCCTCCTGCTATAAGTTCGCCAAGGACCAATCCGAGAACTCGCGGCTCGTGGTCATCAACGGCGTCTCGAAGCTCTATGCGATGACGGGCTTCCGCATCGGCTGGGCCGTGGGCAACCCCAAGCTCATCGCCGCGATGAACAACATCCAGTCGCAGACGACCTCCTGCCCTTCGGCGCTCCTGCAGATCGCCGCGGTCGGGGCGCTCACCGGCATCCAGAGCTACGTCGACGGCCTGCGGCTGACGCTTGAGAACAACCGCAACATCATGGTGCGCGAGCTGCAGGGCTTCGAGGGCGTGAAGATCACCAAGCCGGGCGGCACGTTCTACTGTCTCCCGGACTTCCGGGCCTACAACAAAGACTCGGTGGCGCTGTCGAAGTTCCTGCTCGAGAAAGCCCTCGTGGTCACGGTGCCCGGCAAGGAATTCGGCATGGAAGGGCATCTCCGGCTCAGCTACTGCGGCTCCATCAAGGAGATCACGGAAGGCATCCAACGGATGAAGTGGGCGCTCGACCCCGGCTCTCCGAAGGAAATCTATATCGGCGATCGGCGACAAGTGAGGGACTGGAAATGACCGTCAATTACCTAGGCATCAAGACTCCCGCGGCCGGCGAGGCCGCGGCACTGAAGGGCCAGTACCTCCTGGCCAACCACGGCCTCCAGAACCTCAACGCCGTGTACTGGAACCTCTCCGTCCCCGCCCTCTACGAGGAAGCGCTGTTCCGTCGCGAGGGCCGCATCGCCCACGCGGGGCCGTTCGTCGCGAGCACGGGCAAGCACACCGCCCGCTCGGCCAACGACAAGTTCATCGTGCGCGAGTCCTCCAGCGAGAAGAACGTCTGGTGGAGCGAGTACAACCGGCCGTTCAGCCCGGAGAAATTCAGCTCGCTCATGAGCCGCCTGCAAGGCTATCTCGAGGGCCGCGACGTGTTCGTGCAGGACCTGTACGCCGGCGGCGAGCCGGGCTTCAAGCTGCCCGTCCGCATCATCACCGAGCTCGCCTGGCACAGCCTCTTCGCCAAGACGATGTTCGCCGAGCCGGCGACCAATGACGACCTGCGGCGGATGGTGCCCGAGTTCACGGTCATCTGCGCGCCCGGCTTCAAGGCGGCGCCCGAGATCGACATGACGGCCAGCCCGACGTTCATCGTCCTGAACTTTGAGGCGCGCATCTACATCATCGGCGGCACCGCCTACGCCGGCGAGATCAAGAAGTCGGT
>JAPLKK010000125.1:32019-38230 GCA_026388115.1 Elusimicrobiota bacterium
CGGGCGAGATCAAGAAGTCGGTGTTCCCGATCCTGAACTACCTGCTCCCGCTGCACGGGATGATGCCGATGCACTCCTCGGCGAACGTGGGTGCCGGCGGCGACACGGCCGTCTTCTTCGGCCTCTCCGGTACCGGCAAGACGACGCTATCGGCGGACCCCAAGCGCGGCATCATCGGCGACGACGAGCACGGCTGGTCGGACGAGGGCATCTTCAACTTCGAGAACGGCTGCTATGCCAAGGTCATCAACCTGTCCGCCTCGGCCGAGCCGGCGATCTACGCCTGCACGCGGCGCTTCGGCACCATCCTCGAGAACGTGACCTACGACCCGGTCTTGAGGCTGCTGGACTTGGACGACGCCACCGTGACCGAGAACACGCGCGGCGCCTATCCGCTGAACTACATCGCGAACGCGGTCCCCTCGCGCAGCGGGGGGCATCCGAAGAACATCGTGATGCTCACCTGCGACGCCTCGGGCGTCATGCCGCCCATCGCGCGCCTCACGCCGGACCAGGCGCTGTACCACTTCATCTCGTGCTACACCGCCAAGGTCAGCGGCACCGAGACCGACATGCGCAAGGAGCCGGAGCCAACCTTCAGCACCTGCTTCGGCGGCCCGTTCATGGTGCACCACCCGTCGGTGTACGCGGGGCTGTTGAAGGACAAGGTCCTGCGCTACGGCACCAAGTGCTGGCTGCTGAACACCGGCTGGACCGGCGGCTCCTACGGCATCGGCAAGCGCATCAGCATCCACCACACCCGCGCCATCTTGAACGCGGCGCTGGAGGGCAAGCTCGACAACGTGGAGTACGTGAAGGATCCCGTCTTCCACTACGACGTGCCCAAGCATTGCGAGGGCGTGCCGGACAAGGTGCTCAGCCCCGTCGAGTCGTGGGGCGACCGCGACCTCTACATGTCGCGCTATCGCCAGCTCGCGTCTCTCTTCGTCGAGAACTTCAAGAAGTTCAAGGACGGCTGCCCGCCGGAAGTGCTGGCAGCGTCGCCGAAGAAAGACTAAGAGCGGACGGGCGCGGCGGCCGACAGCTCGCGCGCGATCTCGGCCGCCAGGGCCGGGGCCGTGACGCCGCCGGTTTCGACGATGCGGCTTTTCGCGATGCCCCAGCGCAGGCGCACGTCTTCGATGAGGCTCTTGCGCACGACCCAGACCATCGGCTTCTTGCGCTCGGCGAGGGCGTCCAGGCCGGGGGCCCAGCCCTTGCCCGCCACCTCGAAGGGGCCCACCTCGTCGACGATGACGACGTCGGCGTCGCGGCGGCCGGCCCCGGCGAGGGCCTCGAGGCCGAAAGCCAGACCTTCCGGCGAGAAGCGGTAGCAGCCCTGGTCTTCCCACTCCTGAGGGCCGTCTTTACGGCATAGCGGCTTGGTCTCGCCGCTGCCGAGATCGATGACATCGAAGCCGCCGCGGCGGCCGTCCGCCCACCAGCCGGGCGCGTGGATGCCGCCGACGCTCAGACCGGCGGCGCGCAGGGCTTGGGCCAGGTCGCGCACCAAGTCCGACTTGCCGCCGCCGTGAGCTCCGGTGATGATGAACACGCGCGCCTGGGTCAAACGCTCCAGCAGCTCCGGCGCGCGCGAGATCGCCGCGGCCAGGGATTCGATGGGGCTGCGCATGACCTCTTCGCCGGACGGCAGAGCGGCGAACACGGCGGGCAAGGTCTCGAAGGCCTGCTCCAGCGCGGCGAAGAAGAGCCGCCCGCCCCGGCGCTCGAGCCACGAGCGCAGGACGGGATTGAGCAGCTCCTCGCCGATGCAGGCGAAGCCGACGGTCAGCACCAGCGCTCGCAAGGCCATGTCCGCTCCCACTTGCCAGCGACCGAGGATGAGGCCGGCCAGGATGGCCGCGATGAGGATGCCGGTCCAAAGACTGAGGCGTTTGAGCAAGCGTGCCGCGCGAGGATAGCGAAGCACGCACGCCGTCGCGTACGCGGCGGAGACCACGGCGAAGAGCGGCGCGCCCAGCTTGTTTCCGAAAGACATGGCGGCCATGACGCACAGGAGGTGGAGAAACAATGCGGTCAACGAGTGCTCGTGGGCGGCGCCGCGCTCGCGCGGCGGCGGGGCGGCAGGGACGGGGGACGCCTGCGCGGGCGAAGCCGCCGGGCTCGTCCGACCCACGCGCATGCCTGCCGCGGCGGCGAAGCATCCGCCCAGGAGATGCGCGGCCCACAGGATGAAGAGCGGCGTCCACGGGTTAGTCGGCGCGAAACCGAGCCAAGCCTGGGCCTTTGCGAAGCCCTTGGTGTAGAGAACGATTGTTTCCGGCCCGTAGAAGAGCACCGCGCCGCCGACTTTGTGCGCGAGAGGCCACGACATGGCCAGGGCGCCGGCCAAGAGGTAGCCGAGGACGTTCGCCCCGCCGAGGGCCACCCCGGCTTCGAGGAGGAATCCCTCCGCCGAGATGGCGATCATCGGCGCCAAGATGACCGCGCTGGGCGAGACCGATTTCATCGCAGCGCAGATGAGGCCCGCCCGCCAAAACAGGCCCCTCTCGGGCCAAAGCCTGTGGCCGGCCACGAGGATGGCGATGCCGATGCCAGTGAGGATATTCCCCGTGAGCGGGATGCGGGCGTTGTGCATGAAGGCGCCTAAGACGATCTCGGAGGCGGCCCAGAGGCTGCCCAGCACCGCGGCTTTGCGCCACAGCTCCACGCGGGTTGATTCGGTCATCTGAAGGCCATGATATTAAAAGCGGGCGTGTGCGATGGCTGAAAACGAGAACCGACCTCGACAAACCGTTCCGGCAGGCGCTACACTATTCTCGTGGCAGACGCGGAAGCCAGGGAACTTTTTGACCGCCTCATTCGTATTATGGGTATGGGGGAGATAAGGGCGTGGGTAGTTCTCGAAAACGGGAGTGACGTCTTCCTGAATACGGAAAGGAAGTTGCCGAAGGCCAAGATTCGGCGGGTGAAGACGGAAGCCATCGTCGATACGGGCGCCGTCATGATCCTTCTGCCTCAAGACTTTGTCGAGAAGCTCGGCTTGCGCAAGATTCGGAAAGCCATCGTCACGCTCGCGAACGACCAAAAGATAGAGCTCGATTTGGCCGGACCGCTGCTGCTCACGATCGGGGATCGGCAGATGACGACCGACTGCCTGGTCGGACCTCCGGGTTGTACGCCCCTGCTCGGTCAGATCGTCCTGGAAAGTCTTGATTTGATCCCTGACCCGGCGAAGCGCACCATCACGCCGAGGCCAGAGAGCCCTTTCCTTCCCACCCTCAATATGAAATCAGGACGGCTTCGATCAGACAGCTTGGCGGCTTGCCTTGAGCGACCCCCATCGGCTTTCATGGACCGCGTGTGAAGGTAACAGTCCGCCCCATCGGGAGCTTCATCCAGAAGCTCGGCTACAGCGAGAAGGAGCTGGATTTGCCCGAGGCGACGACGGTCGACCAGCTCATCACCCGGCTGGGGCTGGCGGGCATCCCGAACCTGGTTTCACGCGAGGGAGTGGTGCTTCATGGCCATGAGCCGCTGGCTGAAGGCGACCGGGTGATGCTCTCCGCGTTGTTTTCCGGAGGCTAGTCTCCGTTCTCCCTTTCCCGCGTTCGGGAGAGGGAGGGGTGAGGGCAGTCGTCGTTAATTCAGTCGCCCGACCAGGGGTTGAAGCTGCCGCCGATCACCGGCGCCTCGGCCGTCAGCTTCTCGAAGAGCTCGAGCTGGGCCTTGGTCGCGCCGTCGCGCTTCAGGGCGTCATAGGTGTAGCCCCACGACGCGTTGTACTCGGTCTGCGACCAGGGCCTGCCCTTCTGGGAGGCCACGCCCTTTGCCGACGCTTTGATCCTGTCGTCCGTGATCGAGCCGACCGCGGCGGCGCGCTCGACGAGCGGGTGGGCGGCCAGGGCCTTGGCCGCGGCCGCGTTGTCGCCCGCGACTTCGATGACGTAGGCTCCGCCGAGGTCTTCGAGTACCCGCACGCCCGCGCCTGAGAGGAAATCGCCCAATTGGTCCTCGGTGACGGGGACTTGGCGACCCTCTTGGGCCATCTCGCGGCGCATCGTCACCACGATGCGGCGCGACTCGGGGGCTTCAGAGACGGCCGGGGTCGCGGAGACTGCGAGCCGGGAATCCTGCAGGAGCTTGGCCGCCTTCGCCGCGTCAGCGCCCGGAGCGCCGAGCGTCCAGTTTCCCCAGTAGTCCACCGAGATCACGCGCAAGCCGGCTTGGCGCAGGGCGGCCGTGATGTCGCTCTCGCTGGCGGTCTTCTTGAACGTGGCCCGGACCTGGTTCTCGGCGGGGACCTCGAACACCGCGGGCCGGGCGTCGAGCACGATATTGCTCTCCGCGAGCTTCCGCTCGGCGGCGTTGATGTCGGTCGACTCCGGCGCGGCGAGCGAGTAGGCGCCCCTGTAGTCATGGCGAAGCACGCGCAGGCCGAGCTGCTCGGCCAACGCCCGGACGTCCGCCTCGGGCGCCTGGGAGTTGAAGCGGACGACTAGCTGGCGCTCCTTCGGCGGCTCGGGCAAGGGCAGGGCGTAGATGCTGGGCGCCAATTTCAAGGAGTTGATCGCCACGCGGGCGCGGCCTAGTTTCGTGTCGCTGTACTTCCACTCGAGCTGGTAGGTCACCGTGTAATCGGCCGGGTTGTTCTTGGAGACCTTGGTCTGCGCGGAGAGCACCGAGACCGCCGGTTGTCCCGCGGCAAGATCCAGGCCGGCGCGCTTGAGGCCCTGACTCCAGCCGGCCTTGCGGCGGGAGATGGATTCGCCCAAGAGCGACTTCTGCTCCTGCGCGACGCCGTCGGCGTAAGAAACGTTAGTCAGCAGCGGGGCGTAGCGGCGCAGGCGGGGCGCGGCGGAAGTGGCATCGGGCGAGCCGACAGGGACTTCGCCGCCTTCAGTCCGGGCGGCGGTGATATCGAAGAGGCGGGAGCCGGCGTTCCCGGCGCTCTCGATGCCGGCCTTGGCGTCTTTCGCAGTGGCCAATTCCGGCGCAGCGGCCTTGGAGAATCTCTCGACTCGGCGAGCCTGCGCGGCCACGGCTTGCGCCGGAGTCAGTTGCCGGCCTGTCTGCGCGAGGGTCGCAAGCGGAGCCGCTGGCGCGGCAAGCGTGGCCGCCGGCAGCACGACAGCGCCGGGCGCGGCCATGACGGGCAGTAGCTGGATCGGCTGGGGCGACAGGCGCAGGTCCATGGAGACGGGGGAAATGGAAAGGCCCGCCCCGGAGAGGGCGCCCGCCACCGGGACTGCGGGCAGGATGGGCGCCGACGGGGCCGTGGGCGCGATCTCCATCTGAGCCGAGGCGGTAGAGACCCCTAGCGCGGCAAGGATTGCGACGAACAAAGCGCGGTTCGACATGAAAAACCCTCCAGCTTGAGAGGCTTCTCAGATTATATCGAGGCCGCGCCTTCTGAATTAGGGCCGGACGGGCAGTTCTTCCTCGGCAATGGTCCTAAGCGCCGGCGGGACTTTGGTGTCGGACGTCGGACGCCTAGATGAGGGCGGCTTGCAGCATCTTCACGAACTCGCCGGTCGTGGGGTAGCGCTGTTTCGGCTCGGGGTGAAAGGCGCGCTCGAAGACGCGGTCTAGGGCCGCGGGCATCGAGGCGGTGCTCGGGCGCTGGAAGGCCATCTCCATCTTCTGGAGGTGGAAGTTCGGCCCGGGGAAGGGGAGCCCGCCCGTCAGCGTTTCGTAGGTCACGGCCGCGAAGGCGTACACGTCGGACTCGCGCACGGCCTGGCCGAGCTCCTGCTCGGGCGGCATGTAGGCCATCGTGCCGTAGGCCTCGGTCGAGGTGAGGCGGCTCACGGTGACCTTGGCCTCGTGGGCGATGCCGAAGTCCATCACCTTGGCGCGGCCGAGATGGTCCACCATGATGTTCGAGGGCTTGAGGTCGCGGTGGATGACGCGCTGGGTGTGCGCGTAGTCCACGGCCGAGGCCACGTCGCCCAAGATCCTCATCGCTTGCTGTCCGGAGAGCCGCGTTTGCCTGGCGAGCATGTCGTCGAGCGTCTCGCCGTCGATGTACTCGAAGGCGAGATAAAGGTCGCCGTCGTCTTCGAGGATGGCGTGGATGGCGACGACGTTCGGATGCTGGAGCTTGGCCACCGTTCTGGCCTCGGTAAGGAACCGCTCCCGCGCCCGCGCGTTCATGCCGATCTCGGGGCGCATCTTCTTGAGCGCGATGCGCCGGTCGAGCGAAAGGTCCACCGCTTCATAGACCACGCCCATGCCGCCCAAGCCGATC
>JAPLKK010000284.1:0-4933 GCA_026388115.1 Elusimicrobiota bacterium
AGATGAGGTCAACGATATGTGGCTTCGTCAGGACGACCCCATGGGTCTCCCCGGACGAGCGTTTGCCGAAATTGTACGCCTCGGGACCGAACTTAATTGGAAGGCTGAGCGCGGGGTTCATCTCTTCACTGGGATTGCGAGGCCAGAATCGTGCCTACGTGACCGGCAAGGCTTGCGAATAAGTCGTGAATTCGCAAATCTTCGGAGGGCTCGATGTAGCTGCCCTTCCGGCCTCCCTCTTGAGTCGAAAGGAGAAGAGCTGCCTTCGTGTAAAGACGTTCCCGGACGAGCCGTCTTAGGAGCAATTCGTAGCGTTTCGCGTACGAGGCGTTGCGAAATTCAGGGAAAACGCGAAAGTGCGGTTCCTCCACGTCCACTGCCTCGCGAGACTTCGAGCAGTCCTCCAGGAGCATGACCCAGCCAAGCCATGGAGTCGGCCCTTTATCAAACGCTCCATTTTCGTAGGCCGTCCAGAGGTCCTTGCCAGTCCCGACCGCCTCCTCGGCGCGATTGTTGAAGTTGTTGCCGAAGGAGGGCCCGGCCTGTGACTTCATCTCAAGAGCCGCCCATTTCTTGGTTGCCCTAAAGAACCCAGGAAGCTCAAGTCTTGCATTCAAGTTGATGCTGGCTTTCGGCATCCCGTTCTCGGATAGGATTCGCGCTACAACTTCGGCAAAGGCGTCCATCTGTTTGCCGCCGGTTACCCGCGTACGTGTTCCGGTGTCCTTGGCCTCTTTCCGATTTCCCTGACTGCCGAGGGTCTTCCAATAATGAGCGACCGCTTCTTTGACCCGCTTGTCGATCTCATTGAGTACCAGAGGCATAACTATCTTGCGTCGTGTGTTTCGCCGACGAGAAAAGGAGTCGCCGGGATGCGCGTCATCTTTAAATCGCTTCATGTTATTCTAACACATCCCATGAGAAGGTGTTCAGACGTGGAGAAGGCTGTGTTGTGGGAAATCCATTGAGGGGCGAGATGTCGACTGGAGCGAGGGTGGTCCGGGGTTGCTCCATATAACACAGTACGAATGAGCCAAGGAAAAGTTCCCTGCGGCAAGGCGAGGCCGGAGGGCTGGTGCCAGGACACCCAGACGCAGCGCTGGCTCGTCCAGGGTACCGAGCTCTCGCAAGTCGCCCAAGCCGCCGTCCCCGCCGCCTAGCAGGCCTTTAGAGCGACGGAGTTCCCCATCGCATCGCTCCTCGCGGCCCGCGCCCCTCTCGCCTTCGCCGTTCGCTAAGCTCTCCCTCTCCCCCGTTTGGGGAGAGGGCCGGGGTGAGGGATATCGCCGTTCAAGATCCGCCGGTCTCCCTCTCCCGCGCAGCGGGACGCTCAGACGGCTGCAGGTTAGGGCCGGGCCCTCATCATCCCGCTTTGCCGGCGGACGCCTTCTGCGCCACGAAGCCCATTTGCGAAGCCGGGACGTCCCCCGGTCCCCCGGCGATCTGGGCGAGGTAGGCGCCTCCGAGTTCGCGGATGTGACGGGCGATGTTTTGGAAGTAGTTCAGGTGGGCCTGCTCCTCGTCGATGATCGTCTCGAACAGCTTCGCGCTCAGGCTGTCGCGGTTTTCAACGCAGATCTGCTGGAAGGAGTTGTAGTCGGCGAGGGCCTTTTCCTCAAGCTCCACGTTGTAGTCCATGGCCTCTCCGATGCTCTGGCTCTTCTTGGTCTTCATCGATGGCTCGCTGACCGGCACCCCGCCAAGTTCGTAAACGCGCTCGGCGAACATCTCAGCGTGACGCATCTCGTCGATGGCGATCCTCTTGACCTGGGCGGCAACCTCGCCGTAGTCTCCGTCGGCCAGCGCGTAATGCTGGGACATGTACTGGAAAATGGCCGACAACTCGTCCGCCCGCGCCTTATTGAGGACCTCGATGACTGCCAGCTTCGGATCGTTCTTCCCCGCCATGGACCCCTCCTGGGTAGTGCGGGAGCGATTTTACAACATCGGTCTTCCCTGCGTGGTATCATACCCCCGTGCAACAGAAGCCGATTCCCTACCGCAGGACCGTCTTTGTGTGCGCCAACGTGCGCGAGGGGAAGATCGCCTGCGCCAACCCGGGCCGCGGCGGCGACGAGATCTGCCGCGCGCTCAAGGAGGCCGTGAAGGCGGCGGGCCTGAACGGCAGTATCCGCGTCGTGCGCTCCGGTTGCCTCGACCGCTGCGGCGAAGGACCCAACGTGTTCGTCTATCCCGAGGGGCGGTGGTATTGCGGAGTACGGATCGAGGACGTGTCCGCTCTGGCGCAGGAGATCCTTAAGCTAGACTAGGCGCGATGTTGGAGCATCCGCGCCGTATTTTTCCTTCGCCCGAGCGCTCCGTTTCGCTTTGCGCCGTCGTGCCGCTTCGAATTCCCTCAGGCGCTCGGAGGTCTCCGGGGATATGCGAATCTCGATCTGGTCGACGAGCTCGCGCAGGGCGAGGAAACGGTTCACGCTGCGGCGCCTTTCTCTCTCGCAGTGGATGACGAGGTCCATCGGCGAGTAGCGGAGGGTGACGCGGTTCGAGGTCTTGTTGCGCTTCTGCCCGCCCTTGCCGCCGCCGCGCGAAAAGCACTCCTCGACGGCCTTCAGGTCGATCTTGAGGCGCTCAATCCTTCGGCGAAGCTCCTCGACCTTGGCTTGCGACACGTCGAAGCGCTCGCGAAGGTCCATTGGAGGGTCCGAGCGATTTTAACATAATGGCTCGGTGACCCCTTCCGCCCTTCCATGAGCGGCTTCTCCCCCCTGCAGCTCGCCGGGCTCGGCGCCTTCGTGTTCTTCGCGGGCGCGGTGGACGCGCTGGCGGGCGGAGGCGGGCTGATCACCTTGCCCGCCTTTTTGGCCTTCGGCCTCGACCCGGCGCTGCTGTTGGGCACGAACAAGCTCATGGCCGGTTTTGGAACGAGCGCGGCGGTCGCGGGCTACTGGCGCAAGCTCCGGCTGCCGATCGTGCCCTTGCTGCCTGTCGTCGCCGCGACCGTCATCGGCTCGGCCATCGGCGCGGGCCTGACGCTCCTGCTCGACCCGGCATGGCTCAAGCCTGCGCTCCTCGTCGCCATGCCGCTGTTGCTGGCGGCGCTTTTCACGCATCCGCACTGGGCCGAGCGGGATGACACGACGCGCTTCAGTGAGCGCGAGCTGGCCGTGCGCGCCTCCTCGGCGGGAGTGGCGATCGGAGCCTATGACGGCTTCTTCGGGCCCGGGACAGGGACGTTCTTCGCGCTCGCCCTCGCCCGCTTTTGCGGCTATGGCCTCCTAGGCGCGACGGCGCGGGCCAAGCTTCTCAATCTCGCCTCGAACATGGGGGCGCTGGCAGCCTTCCTATGGAGCGGACATGTCCATTGGCGGCTCGGCCTCGTCATGGGCGCGGCGAACGTGGCCGGAAATGTCGCGGGCGCGCGGCTCGGGGTCAAAGGCGGCGCGAAAGCCATCCGCCCCGCGCTCGTCGCCGTGTGCGCCGGGCTGTTCGCGAAGCTGGCTTACGACCTCTTGCGCTGAAGAACGGCGTTCTCCCTCTCCCCCGTAGGGGAGAGGGCCGGGGTGAGGGAGAGTGTCGTTTTAAACGATCAGGACGAGCAGGCTTTCGAGACGGCGGCGTCCTTTGCCAGCGCCGTGTCCAAGTTGCGCAGCAGGTCCGCCGCGTCGGTCGTTGCCTCGGGGAACAATCGTTCGAAGTTCTTTTGCGAGAAGCGCGCGAAGTCCGCCCGCGCCGCCGGCTCACGGCAGCCGTTGAGGGCCGCGAAGGCGTCCAGATATTCGCCCCCCCCGCGGGCCATCTCCTGCGAAAGCTTCTGCAGGTTCACCGCGGCGTAAACCTCGCGCCGCCTCTCCGCCTTCACCAAGGCGTCCTGCGTGCAGCCCAGGGTCTCCGAGCTCATGCCGAAGGTCTGGTTGGACGAAACGGCATCGTTCGTGGTCGCGGCCAGGAGCTGCGTCCCCTTCGTGTTGTCTCTGAACAGCACGTAGCCCAGACCGCAGCCGGCCATGTTGTGGTTGCCGGCTTGGGCGGCCCCCGCGACCGTGACGATCAATCCGACGAGCAATCCGCTGGTTTTCAAGGTGGTCTCCTCCGAGCGCTGACGGCCGATTCTATCATTCCAACGGCGGCGATTACCGCAAGGACTCGCGTGCGATCGTTTTGCCCGCCGGGTCCGTCAGCAGGATGCTGTCGTCGGCTGCGCGCTCGGGGGTGTGCGGCGCCGATTTGGCCTTGACGGCGCGAAGCTCGCGGGGCAAACTCATGCGTGGTGACAGCCTTCCTCGTCGCGGCGGCCCTGCTGTGGGCGGGCCCCGCCGCCGCCGATTGCGTGCCGGAGTTCCCCTACACCCGCTGGCTGGGCGCGGACGCCGCCTACAGCATCCCCTTGCCCGACGGGCGCTCTTTCTGGCTCTTCGGCGACACATTCATCGCCGCCCGCGGCAAGACCACGCGCAAAGGCGCGCGGATGGTCGCAAACACGGTCGGGCTGTCCACTTGCGAGAAGGGGCGCTTCCGCATCAGTTATTCCTGGCGGGGCTCGTCGACCGCGGCCGCCGCTTATTTCCAGCCGACGGACGCGGGCTTCAAATACTGGCCGCTGGACGGCTTCGTCCATGCCGGGAAGATCTATGTGGCCCTCTCGCGCATCCGCGACGTCAAGGAGGGGCTGGGCTTCGCGAACGTCGGGACCGACCTGGCGAGCATCTCCGTCGGCACCGGGACGCCGACCGCCTGGAAGGTCGAGGTTGCGGCGTTGTCGAAGGACACCTCAGCGTACGTCGGCTCAAGCATTGTCGTCGAGAACGGCTACGCGTATCTGTTCTCGGCGATCGAGGGCGGCGAGCATCCGGCCGCGCTCGCGCGCTTGCCGTTACGCTTTGTGCGCAGTCCGGCCGAGCACCTCGAGTACCTCGCCCAAGACGGCTCGTGGAAGCCGGGGCTCGATCTGGCCGACGCCAAGCGCGTGATCGAC
>JAPLKK010000284.1:4961-8482 GCA_026388115.1 Elusimicrobiota bacterium
CGACGACACGGGTCTGTGGGTCGCCGTCCATGGCGCGGCCGGCTTCCCCTCCTCCGGCATCGCGGTGCGGACCGCCAAGGAGTTCACCGGACCGTGGTCGAAGGCGGCGATCTTGGCGACCTACGCCGAGACGGACGGCGCGAACAAGAGCGGCCTGTTCTGCTATGCGGCGAAGGAGCATCCGGAGTTCGGCAAGCGGGGCGAGTTGATGGCGACGTATGCCTGCAATGCCACCGATTTTAAGACGGTCGTGGCCCAGCCGGAGCTTTACCGGCCGCGCGTTCGGCGCATCGCGCTGGCCGGGCCGGCTTCGTCGGCAAAACCGAACTCCGACAAGAAGGCGGTTCCAGCGAAAAAGAAAGCCGCCGGCAAGAAGCCGGCGGCTCCCAAAGCCCGGAGAGGAAGGGATTCGAACCCTTGATACGGGTTTACCCCGTATAACGGTTTAGCAAACCGTCGCCTTCAGCCGCTCGGCCACCTCTCCAAAAGCGGTGAAAATAGAACGGGCTCATCGTATCTTTTTTCGACGGCGACTTACAATCGGACCGAATTCCTCGACGAAAGCAACGGTTTCCCGCGCCGCCAGTACTGTGGCAGATTTCTTTTGAGAAATTCGACGGTCTTCAGGAGACGGCGATTAGACAATGTCGAACACAGTGTCGTGTTTGGTGTCGTGTTTCGAGAGGGCTTCCTCACTCTCAGGATTGGTGCCACTTGATGTCTTGACGGATTAGTGAACTCGGTTATACTGGCGGGTATCCGGACTTATCCGATAGCTGTTTGAGGCGCACCATGACGACAGTCCGCCGAGCCGTCGCTCTCCTGCTCTTCTTTTCTGCCGCTCTTCTCCCCCTCGCCACAGCCCAAGACACAAGTGAGGAATCACCAACCGCTTCGACTCAAGCGCGTATCCACGGCCGCACACCTCCGGCGACCCAAGATAACCTTGGGCCGGCGCCGAAGTTCGTTTCGAAGCCCCCTCTCGATATCAGCAATCTGACGCCGGCGGAGTGCGCCACTCTTCCTCAGGCTGTGGCCGTATACATTGAGTACGAGAACGAGAAGACACTCTGGAACCTCCGCAAGATTGCGGGAATCGGGACTGGATACTTCATCGAGAGCTGCAGGGAAGCAGACGACGCCTTCGACAAAGCAGCAGAGCTTTCCGGCGACGGTACCAATGGCAAGGCGTTCAAGGCCGCGGCTGACGCTGCATTCGGCAAAGGCTCCGAATGCGGGAAAGACTTCGACGCTCTCTTCGCGCAGGAATGCTCTGACTCAAAGGATGCAGAATGCGCGGCAGCTTCCGCCGACAAGAGCCAGCTCGACTTCCTCGACGACCAGAACAAGAAATTCAAGACGGACTTGGCAGCCCGCGAGAAAGAGCAGGGACAACTTGAAGCCTGCGCAAAGAACGGCGGCAAGACTGCCTTAGCCGCGCCAGATCAAGTCACGCCGCCGAATTCTGAGACTACTCAGCCCTCAAGTCAAGACCAGAAGACCTCCGGGAAAAAATCTGCGGACAAATCGCGTGGTCAGAATACGGTGACATCTGACAATGTATCGAGTGCGAAGGTCGACAAGACATCCGGACAGGCAGTGTCGAAACGGCGGTCGAGTGGCGGCAGTCAGACTACGGTATCAAACGGGAATCGTGCCGCGAAGGGAGGTGGAAAGCCAGTTGCGGCGGCAACCAAGCTGGCAAAGGGAACTCGATCGCAGCAAGATGCAGACAGCAATTCAAAGGGCCCGCGGAGTGCCCCTAAATCACCCAGGAGCACCGTGGATTGCCCTTACCCTATAGACAATAGGCACGATTGTACGAATCGAGTGGAGGTGTACAACCTTGACGGCGATTGCTATGACAAATACGTAAAGGGTATGCAGAGATGGATGCGCTCGGGTTATGATCCGAATTTTCGTCGCGATTTCCTGCTACCTGGCGAGTGCAACTGCGAAGCTGCGAAGCTTTGCATTCCGTGCAACACACCTCAGGTAGTCACACCTCCGGTCGGCGACGGCAAGTGCGTTACCCTATGCTCGGATGGATTCAGCGTCCCCGATCCCAACGGGTTTTGCCGGGAGACCTGTAAGCCCCCTCGGCAATGGGTCAACTATGAATGCGTCACGCCTTGTTCGGATGGAATCCTGCCCGACGCCACAGGCAAGTGCCCAATCAAGTGCACTCCACCCCAGGTACTAAGCAATGGCAAGTGCGTGACGCGATGTTCTGACGGGAGCCTCCCGGACGCTGGCGGAAAATGTCCGGTCAAGTGCACTCTCTCCCAGGTGCTGAGCAACGGTAAGTGCGTCACGCCTTGCTGGGACAAAAGCGCTCCGGACGCAGGCGGCAACTGCCCCCTACAGAGTATAACGATTACTCAGACGTCGCCTGGGCCCATCATCGCGGGCGGATCTGCGGCGACGTTCAAGGCGGCACTGACTCCGACGAACTCCAAGCCAGTAAACCTCTCGTGGACCTTCCATTCAAACAGCGTCGCCGTTGCATCTCCCCTTGATCGATCGAATCAGGAATCCCTAGTATCGGCCGAGCCATCCGCAAGCGCGGTCCCGGTTACGCCTAGTCCGACGCTCACAGCTCTGGCTGGCTATGGCCTAGAGTTTCTGCCCGGTCCAAATCCTGGTCAAGGATTCTTACTGGTCACAGACAAGAACTCAGGAAAAGGGTCGAAGCCTTTAGGAGTCACGATTGAGAGCCCCTACGGTAAGTGCACGAAAGAGCGCCACAAGACGCTTCAAGACCTTGTTGACAAGTTTTGTCAGATTGGAGATCGGGCGTGTAAGGGTGACCAAAAGTGCGATATTCTCCGAAAGAACCGTGACAAAAACCAGAATTGCTACGACGCGCGCGTCAAAATCAACAACGAGTGCTACGACGGTGGGAACGAAGGACACACGAAAGCGGCTCGGGCAGCCAAGAACGCAATCATAATCTGCGTGGATCTGATCAAGAAATACTGTGGCGGACGCCCCGCCGCGCTCCCAGTGTGGGAGGAGGCTCCATGACTCGTCGGGGGTCGAGAGACGAGTTACTCGTCCAACGCGTTGTGCCTGCCTTCCGCGACGTGACTGGACCACCCCCAGTACGTCTAGTCATCGGATCGAGTTTTGAGGAGCGGCGAATCGAGAAGGCTCTTCGAAAAATTGCGACTTGGATGGACTGCCTAGACCATCCGTTAGAACTCTTTGACGCGGAGGCGCTTTGCTTCTTGTCTCCGGAGGCATTCCACTATTTCCTACCTCTGGTGCTTTTGGGAGTGGTCCGCGATTACGAGCGAGCCGACACTATGCCAGGGGACTTCCTGACCTGCCTCGATAGTTACCGCACATCTCAGACGGATTTCCTAAAACTCCTTTCACGCCAACAATCGCTTCTTCTCCGAGATGTGTTACAGTTTCTGCTCCATGAACACTCGGAGGACTTGAAGGGCAACTATCACTTGGCGGAGACGCTGGCCTGGGTTACCAGCGAGGTCGACCGAAATCGTAGCTGTTGATAG
>JAPLKK010000284.1:8510-15806 GCA_026388115.1 Elusimicrobiota bacterium
CCCCCCCCCCCCCCCCCCCATTGTCTGTCTGGTGACAACGACCTTTCCCCCGAGAACTGGGCCAGTTGAAAGTTGAGTCCGAAGTGGTAGAACCACGAATGGAGGACTCACGGAATGGCCAAGCGACACACCGAAGAGCAGATCATCGGCGTCCTGAAGGAATCGGAAGCCGGCATGAAGACGTCCGAACTCTGCCGCAAGCACGGCATCAGCGAAACGACGTTCTATAAGTGGAAGGACAAGTTCGGCGGCATGACGGTCAGCGATGTCCGGCGGCTGCGCGTGCTTGAACATGAAAACACCCGACTGAAGCAGATCGTGGCGGACCTGACGCTGGACGTGCGAGCGCTCAAGGAGATCAACTCAAAAAACTGGTAAGGCCCAAGGCGAAACGTGCGGCGGCAAAGCACGTTGTCGTGAGTCTTGGGCTGAGCGCCAGGCGGGCGTGCCTGCTGGTGAGCCTTTGGCGCTCGAGCTTCCAGTACGTCTCGCGGCGGCCGGACGACGCCGAGCTGCGTCAGAAGATGCACGAGATTGCCGAGAAGCGGCGACGCTTCGGCTCGCCGCGGATCGGGGTGATGCTCAAGCGCGAAGGCTGGCACGTCAACCACAAGAAGGTCGAGCGGATCTACAGGGAAGAAAGGCTTTCTCTCCGTCGGAGAAAGCGGCGCAAGAAGTTCGTGGGGCCGCGGGTGCCGCTGCCCGTGCCCGCGAGGCCGAATCAGAACCTATCGATGGACTTCGTTGAAGACCGGTTAATCAATGGCCGGAAGATCCGGACGCTGACGATCGTGGATGATTTCTCGCGAGAATGCCCGGCGATCGAGGTGGACACGTCCTTGGGTGGCCGGCGCGTCGTCCGGGTCTTGGAGCGCCTGGTGGAGCGCCACGGCGCTCCTGAGGCCATCACGATCGACAATGGGACGGAGTTCGACAGCAAGGCGATGGACGAATGGGCGTTCAAGCGGAAGGTGAGGCTCCACTTCATCCAGCCGGGAAAGCCCAACGAGAACGCCTACATCGAGAGCTTCAACGGCAAATTCAGGGACGAGTGTTTGAACGAGAATCTCTTCGAGACGCTCGATCACGCGAGAACGACGATCGAGGTCTGGAGGATCGACTACAACGAAGAACGGCCCCACAGCTCTTTGGAGGACCTCACTCCAAAGGAATTCTTACAACGACATTATGCTAGCGTTGACGGCGTCACCGTCCCGGCAGGTGGATTGAGGGAATGACTCAACTCAACAACGGCCCTGAGACGGGGGAAAGGTCGCCAGGAGACGGCTCGGGGAAAGGCTCGTTGTGTGTTCGCGATATGAACTCGGGTTTCGGTCCAGTCTGTGTGAACGTAACGATTAGCTCCAAACTCAAGAGCCTAAGCATCGAGCAGGTTACTCCCGGGTCCATAGTCGCGGGCGGAGCTTCCGTGCCGTTCAAGGTGCTGCTGACTCCTGAGGATGCCGCGGCGCAGATCAAATAGTCGGTTAATTCGAAGTGCTCGGGAAGAGTTGACATCACCAATGGGAAATTCACGCCGGGCGCAAAGACGGGGAAGTGCACGATAACCGCACAAGACACCCTATCAAAGGTCCCTCCAGCCCAGGCAACCATTTCGGTCAACGCAAAGGACCCGGGGAAGTACGAAACCTGTGATATTGAAGATAACCTGACTCGTGCGAATAGGCGATGCACTTATCTCTGTTTCCTTATTAAGGGGCCACAGTACTGGGATCCACTTCCGCCTTGGGATATTCGCAAGTGCCCGAAGCAGATCCAGGTGGAGCTACCATGAAAAACGGTAAGACCCTTTTTGAACAAGCTGTACTTGATGAATTGAATCGGCTATTTCGAAAGGGGAAGTTTCGAGAACTTGAAAGAATCATTGAACGCTACTCAAGACATGAGAGACATCTCCACATAGTCTTCTATGCGGAGACAATATTTCGACCTGCAGGTCACACCCGGAAGGGGCGTCAGCTCCCATTGGCAACCCTTGGTACAATTGAGGGCGAGTCTGCAGAGACCACCGATCAATCCTCGCGCAAGAGAGAAGCGCACAGTCCGGATGCTCGTAAGCGACCTAGAGCCCGCGGAACCTTGCGTGTCGGTTTCGGAACGTTCTAAAGAGAAGAGACTGCGTGGCTTCCAAGATGAGTGTCGGGTTTAGTGACGTGTTTCGAGCAAGACACGTACAACCAACAGCAATCGAGAGCAACCGAAGATACGATGTCTCGACGAGAAATGGATCAGGAGGGATTCCTGCTCAGTTTGCTTGGGTTTAGCAAACCGTCGCCTTCAGCCGCTCGGCCACCTCTCCAAAAGCGGCGAAAATAAGACGGGCTCATCGTATCTGTTTTCGACGGCGACTTAGAATCAGACCGAATTCCGCGACGAGAGCAACGGTTTTCCGCGCCGTCGGCGCTCATGCAGATATCGGTTGAGGAATTCGAGGGCTCTAAGGTGACGGCGAGTAAACGCAACCGAATACGGTGTCGTGTTTCGTGTCGTGTTTCGAGAGGGCTCCCGCCCTCCTGCGATTGGTGCCACTTGATGTCTTGACGCTCCACCGGATCCCGTTATAATTTCCTGACATCCGGATTTATCCGATAGCTGTTTGAGGTGCACCATGACGACAGTCCGCCGAGCCCTTGCGCTCCTGGTGTTCTGCTCTGCCGCTCCTCTCCCCCTCGCCACAGCCCAAGACCCTGCTTCGGATTCACCAACAGCTTCGACCCAACCGCGTATCCACGGCCGCACACCTTCGGCGACTCAAGACGACCTGGGACCGGCGCCGAAGTTCGCTTCAAAACCCCCTCTCGACATCAGCGGTTTCTCCGCACAGGAATGTGCCGCTCTGATCCCCCAGCTCACGGCCTATCGTGAATACGTGAATGCCAGGACCCTCTGGAACCTCCGAAAAATCACGAGCATTGGAACCGGTTACTTCATCGAGGACTGCAAGGAGGCGGATGAGGCTTTCGACAAAGCTGCAGATCTCGCCGGCAGTGACACCAACAGCAAAGCTTTCAAGGCCGCGGCTAACGACGCCTTCTGGAAGGGCTCCGCGTGCAGGAGAGACTTCGACGCTCTCTTCGCTCAAGAATGCTCTGACTCAAAAGACTCGGAGTGTGAAGCAGCCAGTATCGATAAGAGCCAGCTCGATTTCCTGGACGATCAGAACGGGAAATTCAAGACAGACCTCATTGTGCGCGAGAAGGAGCAGGGACGACTTGAATCTTGTGCAGGAAGCGGTCAGACGGCCTTGTTGCCGCCCGACAAGGCTGCGCTCTCAAGCTCCCAGACTCAGCCGTCAAGCCAAGACCAGACGATAAGCGGAAAGCACTCTAGGGACGAATCACTCGGCAAGAAGAGAACAGGCCCGTCCAATAATGGCTCGAGCACGAACGGCGACAATACATCCGGACAGACATCATCTAAGGGGCAGTTGGGAGCCAGCGATAGTCAGACTTCGGCAAGCTCGAAAAAAGCCACATCATCGAATGCCACCGGAAGGACCGGCGCGCCGGCGATCACGCTGGCAAAGTCTCCCCAATCCTCGGGCGCGGGGGGAAAGAGCCAAGCAACTCCCGTCTTCGCAACTGAAGTTCCCTAATCTTGCGAGTTGCAGCGACTTTGGCACCATTTATAATGCGAACTGGTGCCAGAACAAGGATGCTGTAAATGCATTCTGGCCTCCGTGTATGAACAAGGCGACCCTCGACAGCTATGATGCCGATATCGCTGCCTGCAACTGCAGAGCCTACGACCTATGTAACGCTTGCCCGGGAGGCGTGATGCCGACTCCAGACGGTAAGTGCTCGCGCCCCCTCCCACCTCCCCCTCCAGTCAAATGTAATCCCCCGAAAAAGCTGAATCAGAGCGGGAAATGCGTCTGCCCAAATGGAAGCAATCCGGCACCAGATGGTAGTTGTCCTAAACCGCCTCCACCTCCTCCTCCAGCTAAGTGCACTCCACCTCAATACTTGGATCAGAGCGGGAAATGTGTTTCGCCCAATAAGCTTACCGCTATTAGCATCCCGCCTATTCCCCCCATCACTGTCGGGACTTCCATCAAGATCGCGGCCACCCTAACGTTCGAATCAACTCCCGTCGGTGTTGCAAGCGCTGCCCCTAGTCGGACCGGTTCGGCTCCTTCCGCTTCGGCGTCCACTGGGCACAAAGCAGTAGTCAGCATCCAGTTTTCGTGCATCCGTGGAGCGTTCGGGCCAAATCCCAGCTCCGATGGCACGACGATCTTCACGGCGAGCGTCAGCGGGACGGGAAAAATTTTCGCGAATGATTTACGTTCTACGGTAAAGGCACCTCCTGTGACTATTACGATCAACTCGAGAAAAGCAGACATTGCTTTCGTTGATCGTTTGGTCAAAAAGTATCAACTGGACAAATGTCAGAGGCGCTACCTTCATGATTTAATCTCGGGACAAGGAATGACAGAAGACGAAATTGACGCAATCGCCCAGGACATTGCAAGAAGCGGTGACAGAAAATGCCCTAAAGGCAAATCATGATTTCTTCGTCAATATTGAAGGCAGCTAAGCAAGGTTTGGCGAAGTGCAGAGCCAAGCGCTGCTGGCATGTAGCGTGCGGGGGTAGCGCTGGTAGTTCATTCGACTTGGCCCTCGGACGAAAAATACGAAGGCAAGGAAAAACCGGCCGACTTGATAGACTTCTCCCCAAAAGCCTCCGGAAAGTGAGTCCAGAACTCAGTCTGATGGTCTGGTGTTCTTGGAGGCTCTCAACCAAGGATAAGGTCTTAGTAACCAGCGATGATTGCGACAACGATCGGAAATGGTGCAACTTGCTCCAAATCCTTGTTGGACGACGCATCACTCACGTTGAGATAATCAACGCACTGTGCGACTTGCAAATCAGTTTCGGCAGAGGGTATAGGCTAGATATCTTTTGTGATTATGGCAACAAGTCGCCGACGATTGATACGAACTGGGAACTGTTTTCCACATTGCCGTCAGGCGAGACTCAGGTGGAGTTTTCCATCCCGTCGCTTTGACGCTATTCGCTTAACCTGCCAACTCTCCGATCCAAGCATCATATGGCGAAGATTAACCCAGTTTGTCAGTGTCGTGGTTAGTGACGTGTTTCGAGCAACACACGTGCAACCAACAGCAATGAAGAGCAACCGAAGATACGATGTCTCGACGAGAAATGGATCAGGAGGGATTCCTGCTCAGTTTGCTTGGGTTTAGCAAACCGTCGCCTTCAGCCGCTCGGCCACCTCTCCAAAAGCGGTGCGCGCGACGCCACATCTTAGCTTTTTTTCCCGCCTTGGAAAGACCAGGCCGTATTTCTCGACTTTTGAGCCCAGCACCGTAGTAGCCTCCGGGCCCATTACCTCATGCGGGTCTGGGATTAAGGTCTCATTCATGATTTCGGTCCTCCTGCTAATCTTTCAATGACATGAAGGTATGCCGGCTCGGAACGATGCAAGGAGGTGGGATGAAACTCACTACGATATTGGTTGCGGCAGTGCTCATCAGCGGAGCGATCGGAGCGGCTCCGACCCGGTGCTTGGCCGATGAGGCGGCTCCAGAGTTGACCGGGGCGTCCTTTGAGAGCCTCGCGAAGCAGGCCAAGAGCAACAGCGGTATTCCCTCGATCGAGGCTCCCGCCAAACTGCAGAGTGGGGCCGCGAACGCCGGGACCGAGGTGGAGGCCCTCTCGGTTGCGGTCAACTGTCATGCCTATCCGGCCGCGCCGGGATGCCCCGACTTCTGCCGCCATCATCACGGTTTCCCCGGCTGCAATCCCAGGGTCCAGGCCCTCTCCCTGCTGGACTCGGCCGCCGGTGGGTCCAAGGACGCCGGGGCCCGGGTGGAGGCCCTCTCGGCCGTGGTCAACTGTAAGTTCTATCCGGCCGCGCCGGGCTGCCCGGCGTTCTGCCGCCATCATCACGGGTTCCCGGGCTGCAATCCCCGGATGGAGGCCCTCTCTGGAAAAAATTGCGCCATGAATCCGTATGAGCCCGGCTGCCCCGGGTATTGCGCGTACGACGGCCAAGAGATGTATCCGGGCTGCCCGAAGTTCTGCGCCGCCAATCCTTACGCCCCAGAGTGCAATGAAGATCAGGTCTGGAAGGGCGTCGAAGGTGAGAAGCCGGTCTTGGGCGCCAAGACCTCGGGCGCTAATCCCGGGATCCTCCTAGGCGTCCAAGATATCTCCAGCAGGAATTGCGCCATGAATCCGTATGAGCCCGGCTGCCCCGGGTATTGCGCGTACGACGGCCAAGAGATGTCCCCGGGCTGCCCGAAGTTCTGCGAGGCCAATCCCTACGCCCCAGAGTGCAAATGAAGTTCGAGTCATTCATCAGCTGAGAGAAGTCGATCCCAAAGTGGCGGTAGGGCGTCAGCCCTACCGCCACTGTGCTGTCTGGCGACGCAAGCCGGCGAAAGCGATGGACTACGTCGTCGATCCGTACTCGTTGTCCGGCTTCCCGAAAAGCTTCTGATAAGGCGGGATGGGTCGTGGGGGCGGATGGGACCTGAGGCCTATCCGCGAAAGGACCTTCCTGTCCATGAATGTCGTTTTCAAAATCTGCTTATCTTTCCGCTCATGACGCGCGCAAGGCTCCTTTTCCTGTCCCCGGCACTGCTGCTCTGCCTCGCGGCTTCCGCCGGCGCGCAGACCTCCTCTGGACGGGAAGCGCTCCTCAAGGCCGTCCAAGAGCTGCGCAATCACGAGCTTTCCACGCCCGGCCTTCCCCCGGCGTTCGTGGCGCACTACACCGAAGCCTTGGATGAGATCCAAGGCCGGGTCGAGGGCGCGTCCAGCGGCCAGGACCTTGCGAAAGCAGGCAAGGACCTCGAGGCCATCGCCGGCGTCCGGGGCGTTCGCGCAGCGCGGCTTCGCCCGCCCCCTTCCGCGGCGCCCGGCCCCCTGTCCGGCCGCAGCAGTGATTAGCGCGTGACATCGTGAAAACGATGTCCTACACTGTTTTCGACATGCCGGCGACACGCCGAACCCCCGCGGCACTCTCGAAGGGAGACCGCACTCGAGCCCGCATCGTCGAGACGGCGATCAAGCTGCTCTCCAAGCACGGCTACGCCGGGACGAGCTTCCAGATGATCGCGGAGTCGATCGGGCTGACCCAGTCCGCCGTGATGCACCATTTCAAGGACAAGAGCCAGCTCATCGAGGCGGTCGTCAACACGGCCGTCGGGCGCAACGTGGCGATCGTCGAGACGCTCAACCGCCCGGACGATGACGCGGCCCGGCGACTGATCCACTTCTGCCAGGGCAACCTCCTCTGAGTCCGCC
>JAPLKK010000284.1:15817-23688 GCA_026388115.1 Elusimicrobiota bacterium
CCTGCGCCGGATCGTGCAGCGAGGCTGGGAGGTCATCTTAGGCCATCTCCTCGCCGGCCGGCGGGAAGGGATCTTCCATTTCACGAGGCCGCCCGAAGAGGTCGCGCGCCTTCTGCAGGACAACATCATCGGGGCGATGCTCTTCGCGATCGCGCACCCGGACATTGTCAAGCCCAAGGATTTCAAGGAGAAGTGGGAGGAAGCCGTCGCCCTCCACGCCGGCTGGAAGCGATAACCGCTTCCGCCCGGGTCGCGACCGCCGCCCCTTCCCTGTCGCCCCCCTGACAAGAAGCCCGGACCTCGGGCCCATCCGGCCGATTACCGTCAGGCCCATGCGCGAACGGCCGGGACCGAATACAATGTATTACGTTGTTTTCGAAATGTAATGCATTGTCTTGCGGAGCGCATGGAGGTCGGGATGGGAGACTCGGACCGGAGACGGGGGCGCGTTCTGGGCCCGCGGCGGCGGTGGGCCGCCGCCGCTCAGGCGGCCATCCTGTCGCTGCTTTGGGCGCAGGCGGCGGTCGCCTCCCCCGTCGAGGACCCGATCACGTCTTTCCAGGAGCTCGAGAGGCGCCCCGAGGTGGTCGCGCGCCGGGCCGTGATGAAGGGCCTGTCGCCGACGGCTCTCATCCAGGTCCCGGTGATGTCGCCGGGCGGGCGCGGCCCGCAGATCGGGCAGTGGGAGATCTCCGGTCCCGGGATCGACAGCGCCATGGACCAGCTGACCTTCTACACCGAGATCGCTCCGGTCCGGGTCATGGGCTACGGGCCCCGCCTGGCGGGCGTCTTCGTGATGGGCCCGCTGGGCGACATCGTCGCGGTCCTGCGGCGCAAGACGACGGGAGGGGTCGAGCTCGTCTCGGGTTACCCGGGCTTCGTCGCGCCCCCCGAGAGCGAGGTCCTCGCCGAGTGGCGGCGCTACGAGGCGATGCTCGTCGACGCGATGACGACGCTCGTGATATCGACTCCCGAGGAGCTCGAGGCCTACACCCAGAGCTACCGCGCCATCAGGAGCGGCGCGCGGGTCGAGACCGCGGGCGCCATCCAGGCGGCGTACGCGTCAGGGGTCCTGCAGCGGCTGCTCGGCGAGCCGCAGGGCGCAAGCGCGGCGCTGCCGGTCGTGCGCAGGCTCGACGAGAGCGTGCTGGCTCGGGCCCTGGGGTCGGCGCATTCGACGGCGGCGGCCCTCGCGGGCCCCGCCGCGCGCTGAACTCCGGCAGCCCGATGATTGCTGGAGCGCTCTTCGCCGCCGGTGTCGCCGCCCCGCTCCCGAAGCTCGACGCGGGGAACTGGGACAGGCCGCTCTAGCCCGTCATGCGCCGATCGGTCCGGCTCGCCGGCGTCCTGCTTCTGTTGGCGTCCGCCTGCCCGTGCCGGGGACAGGGGCCCGAAGCGCTCGGCGCCGCCGGCAGGCGCGTGTTCGACGGCGCGCGCGCGGCGCCCCCTCTGGAGGACCTGGGGTCCGAAGGCGTCGCGGCGCAATCCGAGCTGCGCATTCTGGCCGCGGAAGCGATCCCGCTGGACACCGCGGGAGGCAAGCCGGCCTTCCTGAGCTTCGCGGACGTGGACGGCGACGGCAGCCCCGAACTGCTGGCGAGCCAGTTCGCCGGCTCCGGCCCGCTCGGCAGCGGCCGCCTGGACCTCTACCGGATGCGCCGCCCGAAAGACCCGTCCTCTTTCGCGCGCGAGACGGTGATGGCCGACGTGCGCTTCCCGAACGACGCCTCGGTGGATGATGTCAACGGCGACGGCAAGCCGGACGTGATCGTGCCCTCCGGTTTCCTGGCCTGCATGCCGGGTTCTTGCGGCGGCATCGCCTGGGTCGAGCGCACGGTCTCCGGCTGGGCCGCCCACCGCCCGGTGACCGGCGACCGGTTCTTCTACCACAAGGTCCTCCGCGCCGACTTCGACGGCGACGGCGTGAAGGATTGGCTCACCGTCGGCGAGCGCAAGGGCTTCAACGACGCGGGCGAGTCGCGCGTCTTGCTGTTCAAAGGGAAGCCGGACGGGACGTTCGAGCAACCCGGGCGGGTCATCGCCGAAGGCCTCGGGAGCCTGCCCATCGCGTTCGATATCAACGGGGACGGCCGCCTCGACATCGCGTCGGCCGAGTACTTCGGAGCCAAGGCTTCGTTCGTCTGGCTCGAGAACCTGGGCGGCGGACGATGGGAGCGGCACGTCATCGACGACGGCAGCGGCGGCGCCATCCAGCTCTCCGCCGTTCCTGACCTGTTCGGGGACGGCCGCGCGATCCTGGTCGGCGCCAACCACACCAACCAGTGCGACGACCCCGCCGCGCCCGAATCCGGAGTGTTCGTGTTCGAGCCGGCGGGCGACCCGCGGCGTCTCTGGACGAAGCGGATGATCTCGAAAGGCATCCGCTCGCGCTGCTCGCACGGCCCCGGCGTCCAAGGGGCGCCCGGGGTGTTCGCCTGGGGCGACGCGGACGGCGACGGCGACGTCGACATCGTCGTGCACGGCGACGGCGACTCCAACGCCTATCTGCTGGAGCAGACCGCGCCCGGGAGTTTCGAGACGCGCGTGCTGGCCCGGAACGTCGGGCAGGGCGGGGTCGCCATGGCGGACCTCGACGGCGACGGCAAGGCCGAGATCGCCGTCTCGAGCTACGAGAAGGACAAATTCTTCATCGTCCGCTGGCGCAAGAGATGACGCGGCGAGTCCCGCTCCCCCTCTCCGGCCTCCTGGCGCTGCGGCTGATCTGCGCGGGCGCGGACTGCCGGGCGCAGACCGTGGCCGCGCCTTTGGCGCGGCCGGCGATGCCCGTTCCGGCGCCGGCGGTCACGGGCGTCTCTCTGCCCACGGCCCTCGCGCCTTCTCGGGCCGGGGTCTCGATCCTTTCGCCGAGCCTCGTGCTCCCGCAAAGCCTGTGGCCTGAGGCCGCCGCGACGGACGCCGGGCGCGCGTTCGCCGCGGCGCGGCTGAGCCCGGCGCTCGCGGGCATAGCGCTTCGGTCCCAGAGGCTGAAGCTCGCCGACCCAGACGACGCCCTGCGCGCGTTCCGCAAGGCGCAGGTCTCTCTCATCGACGGCAAGCCGACCATCTTCTGGGCGCAGGGCCGGATCTACAGCCGGATCCCCGGCGAGCCGGACCGGCTGCTCTTCACCTTCCAGTTCATGAACATCCGGGCCGCCAAGACGGTCTACGAGCCCGGGCGCGGCTACGGCTACCGGATGGTGTCGCGGGAACTCCTCATCTACCAGGACCCGCGGACAGGCCGCACCCTTCGGGCCTGGAGCAATCCCTGGACCGGCGAGGCTGTCGAGGTCGTGCACGTCGCCAACGACCCGGTGAACATGCCGGTCATCCATGCCAGGGGCCCGGAGGGTCCGTTCCGGTTCCCGGGCACGTTCGTGGAAGGCGGCGGCTCGATGGACGTCACGATCCCGCTCCTGTACCCGAACCCCCTCGCCGGCGAGGCGTACCGCGAGTACGGCGGCGGCTCGCCCATGTACCAGGCTATCGAGATGTTCAGCTTCCATTTCAACGAGGAGGACCTGCTCGGGCCTTCCGACGACGCCTTTGCCACGGTGTCCTGGTCCCGCGTCGGCCCCTGGCTGCCGTGGATGCGGATGGGAGACAGGCCGGGCTCGCTGGTGTACGCTGGCTCGGGGCAGAAGGTCTCGAGCTTCGACGCCTTGCCGCCATCCTTGCGCGAGGAGATCGACCGCGCCTACCCGGCCTGGCGGTCGCCTCCGCCGCTCGACGACAGCCGCCCCAACGAGACGACCTGGACGTACTTCAAGAGGATGCTGGACTCACGGAAGAGCAAACCATGCGCGCTTTGGTCTCATAGGTGTCCTGGTGTTCTCGCTCTCTCAGGCGGGATTCGGACAGGTCGTGCAGACGCCGAACATCGCGGCGGTCCCGACGCTGTCCGGCGCGGCGGGGGCGGTATCCGCGATGCCGGTGACGACGATATCCCCGATGCCGGCGATAACGGCGGTCCTGCGGATGCAGACCCTGCCGGGGGCGGTGAGCCCGTTGCCGGCGATCTTCGTGACGGCGGTGGAAGCAAGAACGGAGACGACGTTGGTCGCGGCGAGAGAACGGACCGTGTTCCTTGCGGTACGCAACGGAGAGGGCTCGCCGGTTCGGCATGGCCGCGCCGGCGGAGTCCAAGCCAGCGCGGTCAAGCTGGCCGAAGCTCGGGAGAGGCTGATCAACGGACCGGCCGACGGGCACAAACCGGTCCTCGACAGCCTCTTCGACGGGGGACGGCCGCAGGATCCCGTGGTCGAGATGCCGGCGGAGCGCGGCATACCGCCGATAGAGGCCGGATTGCGCGCCTACTTCAACCGGAAGGACACGTTGCTCCGGGCGGCGTTCGAGAAGGACAACGTAGGCGGCGACAGGTCCAAGGCGGACGTCTTCGTCTACGCCGAAGACCACTCCGACAAGGCCCTCATCGGGCACAATATGGACCGCCTCTACGAGGACATCAAGCCGGGACGCGGAGCCATCCTGCTCATCGAAGGCTACTCCGCCGCCGCCCCCATGGGCATGCTCGAGAAGATCGCCTATCTCAAGAAGAAGGGGCTCGACACCAAGGGCCTCATGGACAAGGGCGTCTCCCTCAAGGACGGCATCGAGGTGCGGGGCTGGGACGACGCTGCGGCGCTGGAGAAGGGAGGCGCCATGGTACGCGAGTACGTGGGCGACCTTGCGGTGCTGAAGCGCCTGGCAGGGCTCCAGACCGGACGCGTGCAGAAGTACACGAACCTGCTCCGCCAGGCTTCCAAGACGATGAAGCAGTGGCTCGCGGCGCGCAACGTCGTGATCACCCAGCGCAACAAGAGCCTGGACGCCTCGCTGGAGAAGGCATTGGCTGACGCGCGCGCCACGGGACGGAGCGTGCACGTCATCGCGGGCTCGCAGCATCTCTTCGAGCGGCCTTTGATGTCCGAGGTGCCCCTGGCCGGCGGCATGCGCTTGCGCAAGTCTCTCAAGAAGGAGCTTTCCGGAGGCCGCTACGTCGTCGAGAAGCCCGCCTACACCGGCGAGGCACCGACGTGGGGCGAGAAGATCGACGCGATGCAGAGGCACTTCCTGGGCTGGGACTCGCTCGACGCCTCGGCGGCCGAGGACGCCGCCGCGGGATACCTTCCCAAGGAGCTGGCCCAGGACGCGGCGGCCCTGCGGAAGGCCTATGAGGAGCGGGGCGCGGAGCTGGCCGACGACACGGTAGAGGCCTTCCACGCCGGCGCCGCTGCGGAGGAGGCCGTCTACGACGCGGCCCGCGCCGCAGCGCTGAGCCTGCTGGCTTCCGCCGATGAGGCGACGAAACGGCGCCTGGCGGCCGTCCTGGATGTCGAGTTCACCTCCATCATCGGCAACCGCAACGCGGCCAAGTCCTTCGCCAAGCTCGGGGAGTACGACCCGACCCAGGGCGGCGAGGCCTACGAGCGGTTCTCCCGCATCATCGCCGAGTCCCGCTTCTTCGACGGCCTCGCCTCGCGGGCGCACGCGGCGCGCAACGCGCTGGTCTTCCGCATGCGCGACGAGGACCCGGTCTTCAAGGCGTTCTCCGAGCGCTTGAGCGAGATCATCAAGGGCATGAGCATGGACGGCTCGGGCACCGGGCCCAAGCGCGAGAACTGGGTGCGCAAGAACGCGATGTTCGGCGCGGCGCTGTTCTTGGCCCGGCCCTACCTCCAGGGCCACCCGCTGCGTTTCATCGAGCCCAGGGGCGCGAGCGTGAGGGCGGCGCTCGCCGACGAGACGCCGCTCGAGCGCAACGCGGACCTGGCGAAAGACGCGGTCCGCGAGGTGCGCCGGATGCGCCTGCACTCCAGCTCCGCCTTGGACATGCAGATCGCGAGCATACAGCCCGGCTCGCGGGCCGCGAAGCATCTGCCGCGGCTCAAGGAGCTGAGGGACAAGGTCTTGGCGGACCTCATCGCCGTGCGCGAGGAGTTCGACAAGGAGTTCGGCATCGGCAAGAATCCAAGCACGGAGCACCTCGCTCAGAAGCTGAAGGAACTGGTGGCCAAGTATCGGGCCGCGAACTGCAACGAGCAGGCGTTCCTGGCCCAGGCCTACCTGCGCGGACTCGGCATCCGGGCCGACCTCGTCGCGTTCGAGACGATGGATTGGTGGACCAAGCAGAAGATGCCGAGCGCCAACCACGTGTTCGTGGTCCTCGGCCTCGCCCCGGGCGCCAACCCCGCGGTGCCGTCCACATGGGGGCCGGACGCGGTCATCGCGGACCCTTGGGGCAACGTCGCGGGTCCGGCGCAGGCTTCGCTAGACACCATCCTTAACGACATCTTCAAGCTGGACCGGACGCACCAGATCCCGTCGTTCGTGAAGGTCAACTACGAGGACCTCTACGACTGGGCTAGGGCATCCCACGGAGCCGGCAAGCAGCACCTAGCGGCGTACCTGTGAGGTTCCCGCGGCCCCCGGGGTCTTGGGGGGTTGGGAGCGAACGCGCTATCCGCTCGCGTCCTATGGCTTCTTCTGCGGGCCGCCTTGCGCCGGGCCGCCCCAGCCGTCGAAGATCGCCTTGGACATGCGGGCGATGATGGTCTCTCCCTCGTTCTCGCACAGCCAGCGCTGGTCGGCGTTGCCATCGGTGAAGGCGGAGATCACCAGGGGGCCCTCAGCGGACAGGACGAAACCCACGTCGGAGCGCTGGGCGTCCAAGGCGCCGACCTTGTCGCCGATGATGGCGCCGGACTCCGACGTGTCCACCCCCGCCTCGATGTAGCGCGGGATCATGTTCCGGTATTGCTGGCCCTTCATCATCTCCCGCATCCGGTCGCATAGCTGAGGGTCTCCAAGGTCGCATCGCAGGATGCCCTCCATCAGCATTCCCATCTCCCGCGCGGTGGTCTTGCCGAGGCCGAACTTCTTCTGCTCGGGCGGGAGCGGGCCTTCAGCCGGCTTGTAGACCTTCTTGTAGATGACCGCCTCGAGCCCGACCCGGTCGATTGCCAGGTTGGTCGCCGTGTTGTCGCTCTCGATCATCATGAGCGTGAGCACGTCCTCCAGCGCGAGCGTCAGCGGGGCGCGCAGGTGGGTCAAGACACCCGAGCCCTGCACCTTGTCGTTCTCGGTCATCACGACCGGGTCCGCGAGCTTGAGCCGGCCGGCGCGCGCTTGGCGGAAGGCCTCGGTAAGTATGCCGAGCTTGATGGTGGAGGCGGACCTGACGGGCTCGTCCGCCATGATCGCCACGACGGCCCCCGTCTTGAGGTTCTTCGCGTAGACAGCGACCCGCCCCCGGTGCTCCTTGCTCATCGTCTCCAGACGCTCTTGCAGGGAGGGGCCGGGCTCCATGGCGGCGAGGGCGGCAGGCCTCGCCAGCAGGAGGAAGGCGGTGAACATCACGGAATTGAAAGCTGGTCGTTCCATGAGAGAGAGTAAAGGAAATGAGGCGCGGCGAGCGCTACGGGCCGGCATCGATTGTTCTTCGGGGCCGCCGCAATGATTGCCTCGATAAGACCATGCCAGGTCCTAGGTCCTAGGGCCTATTGCCTATGGAACCTTTGGCTCCAGGAAGCCATGGGCTTGCCGTACCAACCTACCGGTATGGGCGGCATGATGGCGGTGGCGATGCTGGCCGCGTCCCTTTCGGGCTCCGTCGCCCGGGCGACGGAGCTGGGCCAGCCTCCCATCCACCTGCGCGAGGAGTGGGGCGCGCGCGCCGCGTCCTGGGAGAAGGACGAGGAGACGGTCCGCATCGTGGTGCACCACACGGGCTTCGAGGTCACCCCGGAGATGCGCGCGCTCAAGGGCACGGAGCTGCTGATCGCGGTCAAGGAGCAGATGCGCTCCATCCAGAGCATGCACATGACGGACCCCAAGTTCGGCATGGCCGACATCGCCTACCACTATCTCATCGA
>JAPLKK010000180.1 GCA_026388115.1 Elusimicrobiota bacterium
GGGCAGCGCAGGGCGGCCGCGAGCTGCTCTTTCTCGTTCTTCCAGGCCGCGCTCTCGTGCACCACGCTGTCGCGCTCCTGCAGGGCGCGCGCGAGGTTGTCGCTGAGGCTCTGGATGCGCGCGCGCAGGTCGGCCAGCTCGCTCTCGACCTCCACGCGCCGATGCTTCTCCTCGGCGGTCTGCCGCGCCGTCGCCTCGAGCCTGCCGGCCCAGGCGTCCTCGGAGGCCGCCGAGCGCTCCACCTGCTCGCGCATGCGGCCCATCTCGAGGACCAGCGTCTTGGCCAGCTCGTCGCGCTCGGCCGCCAGCGCTTGGAAGCGCTCGTCCTTGTTCGCCGCGTCGCGCTCGGCGAGCTGGGCGCGGCTCTCCGACATCTGCGCCTGCATCCCGAGGTCCGCCACGCGCGACTCGAGCGCCACGTGCTTGGCGCGCGCCTCGTCGAGCTCGCGCTGGAACTTCAAGAGGCTTTCGCCGAGGGTGCGCTCGACCTCGCGGCGCTCGAGGGTGAAGGCGTGGAACTGGGCGGAGCGCTCCTTCAAGGCGTTCATGAGGTCGCGCTTCTCCTGCTCGATCTCCCGGACGATCTCGTCTTTGGCGTGGGGAGGCTCGGCCAGCATCTTCTCGACGTGCCGGATCATGTCGGTCAGGACGCGCGCCTGGTCGCTCTCGCCTTCGCGGACTCCCTGCACCTGCTGCAGCGCCTCGCCGAAGCGCTTCGACTCCTCGTGGAATTGAGCGAGCAGCGACAGCCGCTCCTTCGCGAACTCGCTCATCAGCTCGCGCCGCTGGTCCTCCAGGCCCTGCTGGATGGCCGCGCGTTCGCGCGCGAGCTCCGCGGAGCGGTCGCGCTGGCGCTCCATCTCGTCGGTCAGGCGGCGCTCGATCTCGGTGAGCCGCGCCAGGACCGCGCTCTCCAGCCTGCGCGCGTCCTCCTCCCAGCGCTGCGTGCCGGCCGGGATCTGCGCGCGCAGATCGTGGAGCTGCGTGCCGAGCTGGGCGGTGGCCCCGAGCGTCTGCGCCATGGCGCCGAGCTCGGCGCGCAGCGCCTGGAGATGCTCGGTCGTCTGCTCGGCCGAGCCCTCGCGCGAGCCGATCGCCTCGCGCAGCAGCTGCGCCCACGTGTTGTGCATCTCGTCGAGGCGCCGCTCGAGGGAGTCCACCCGTCCGTGCGCCTGCGCCTTCTCCTGCTCGATGGTCGCCTCGGCTTTCTCGCGCCGCACCTGCTCGCTGACGAGCTTGAGCTGGGCCTCGACCTGCGACTTCAGCTCCTCCTGCTGCTTGAGCTGGCCCCTCGCCTCCAAGGCCTCGAGCTGGGATTGCTTCAGCTCCTGCTCCATCAGGTCCAGGCGGCGGTAGAGGTACTCGGTAAAGGGCGACTCGCCGGCGCTCCTGGGACGCCGCAGCTCCTGCGGGGGCGGGGCCGGCGCTCCGGACGCCGCTTGCGGCGGCTGAGGCGGTTCGGGCGGCCGGCTCTCCCCTTGCGGCGGATCCGGCGGGACGAACGGTCCCAAGGCTCCGAAGAAGGACGGCGGGTCGGTGGGTGGCTCGCTCATCGCTCGCGGTACCTCCGTGATCCCAGCTGCGGCAGAACGAAGCTGACGGAGAACAGGTGCGCCTCGCCGAGCGCGCCCATCGGCGTGTAGGCGTAGTCGAAGCTGAGGTCGAAGGCCTTCACGCCGACGCCGAAGCTGACGCCGGAGAACCCTCCGAGGCCCTGCGTCATCGTCAGGCTGTTGATGCCCGCGCGCAGGAAGGCCTGCAGGCGCTCCTGGGCCTCGAGCGTCACCTCGGTGCCGGCCGAGATGCTCGGCGCGCCGTCGCGCGGCAGGCTCGCGTCAACCGAGAAGACCCAGAACTTGCTGGGATAGACCGCCACGCCGAGGCGGCCGCGCATGGGGAGCAGCTCGCGCTTCGACTCGTATTTCGGGCCGACGCCGAGGTTCTGCATCGCCCCGCCGAAGCGCCAAGGCAGGAAATCGGAGCTGTGGCGCACCTGCACGCCGATGTCGCCGCAGTAGAGATCGCTGTGGGCGACGAGGTCCGAGTGCGACCAGCGCCCGGCCACCCCCATGGTCATCTCGTTCCCCGTGTCGCTCAGCTCCGAGAGGTACTGCGCGTAGCCGAGGTCGGCGACGTAAGCCCGCGGGTGGATCGAGCCGATCGGGTTGCCGTCGATGTCGGTGGCCGAGATCGAGCCCGCGTCCATGAACCGGAACGCCGCCGCGCCGACGGTCGAGTCGGTGAACCGCTGGCCGTAGCCCGCGAAATCGTAGGTGATGGGCCCCGGATGCTTGTCCTGCGAGAAGGAGACCGCGGATCTCGAGATATCTTCCAAGCCCGCGGGGTTCCAGTACATCGAATAGACGTCGTTGGCCACGGCGGTGTAGGCTCCCCCCATGCCGACGGCGCGCGGCCCCACGTCCACGGTGAGATACTGAGCCCCGGACGTGCCGAGCGCGCCGCTCGTGAAATCGTTCGCGCGCGCCGGCGCGCCGAGAAGCAGCAGGAGCGCGAGGGCGCTCGTCACCGGATGACCACCAGCTTCATGATTTCCTTGGCCGTGCCGGCCTCAAGGACGGCCAAATAGACGCCGCTGGCCACCTGGTGGCCGGCGCCGTTGGTCGCCGGCCATTCCACCAAACCCGAGGCGTTGGCATGCTGGTCGAAGAGCTGTTCGCCGCGCAGCGTGAAGACGCGCACGCGCGTGCCGGCCGGCAGGTTCTTGAAGGTCATGAAGCCCTGGCCGATGTGCAGCGGGTTCGGATAGACGACCCGGCCGGCGAGGGTGCTTGCCGGCGACGACACGATCACGGCGAAGGTGGAGAGGTGGTTGGTCTGCGCGGTCAGGATATAGCCGCCTGCCGGCGTCGGGACGCTCGTGGTCGGCAGCGGGACGGGGTTGCCCGAGCCGTCAAGGCGCGCGAGGGACAGC
Source organism: Elusimicrobiota bacterium (assembly GCA_026388115.1). Lineage (GTDB taxonomy): Bacteria > Elusimicrobiota > Elusimicrobia > UBA1565 > JACRDR01 > JAPLKK01. Next base: position 2,933 of record JAPLKK010000180.1, read on the forward strand.
AGGCTCGGGTTGCTGGGCAGTTCGGCCTGCAGCACCTCGAAGGCGAAGGTCATCGGCAGCTGGGGCTGGAGACTAGGCAAGGAGGTGGCCGTGAAGGCGGCATTCTGGCTGATCTCGCCGCCCGTCAACGGCGCCGCCAGCTGCGCTGCTCCCAGCGAGAAGGCCGTCGCCTGGGCGAACGTGCCGGCGTTGATGGTGACCGAGACCTGCCGGGGGTTGCTCGGGGTGCCCTTGTCGGGAATGACGAACGAATTCGAGAGGCCCGTGTCCGGGCTCACGAGGGCCACGTAGCTCGACCCGCCTCCCGCCGTCTCGCAGCTCAAGCTGCCGGAGTCCTTCACGAAGACCTCGGCGGTCGGGACGGCCGCCGAGTTCTGCGCCTTGACCGAGAACATGACGGTGTTGCCCAGCGGTATCAGATTGCTCGCCACGGAGATGGAGGTGGCGGTGTAGTTGTCCGAGAACCTCTTGACATATTGCGGCGTCAGGTTCGTGCAGGGGGTGTAATACGCGATCTGGTAGGGCGTGGCCGGCGAGTTGCCCCCGCCGCCCCACGTAAATTGGATGGGCGGGGATAGGACGCTTCCCGCGACGTAGGTCGGGCTCACCGGCGCCATCGCCTTGGTCACCACGGTCCCCAGGTCCGTGTAGGGCGGCGGGCTCGAGAAGAATCCATCGCCGTTTTCCGCGAAGACGTAGGCGTGATACGCGGTGTTGGGCGTCAGCGATGCGAGGGAGTAAGACAGAGCGAGGATCCCCGTGTCCTTCGCTCCGCCGGGTGTCGGCAAGGGCCCGCCGGGACTCGACACGATGAGGAAATATTCGAGGAGACCGTCGACGGGAGGGTCCGGGTTGGGGACGACGCCGTGGCCCCAGTTCACCTGGAAGGAGGTCGCCGTGAGGTTGGTGAAGGTCGAAATCGCGGGGCTGGGGAACTCGGCGAGGGTGTAGCTCGTCGGACCGGTCGTCAACGCCCCGCAGCCGGTGCAGACGATGCTTCCGACTCCGCCGGTGCATTGCGCAACCTTGATGGAGTGGGGGCTGTCCGGCCCGTACGCGCCGGCCAACGCGTTGGCCGGCTTAGGGACGAGCGAGACGTTCTCGGTGTAGAAGTTTCCCCCGACGCAGGCGATACGGGCGCCCGAGGAGACGTCTACCACTTGGTAGGCGCCGGCCCCGACGTTCGTCCATACCC
>JAPLKK010000216.1 GCA_026388115.1 Elusimicrobiota bacterium
GGAAGGCGGCGTGCTGCTCCTCGACGAGATGCACAAGCCGCTCGAGGGCATCGCCGTCTTGAACCACATCCTCCAGAACGGCGAGTACCGCCTGCCGGACGGCCGCATCGTGAAGTACGACAAGACGAAGAGCTGGGTCATCGGCACGATGAACCCGGTGAAGCCTCCCTATAAGGGCGAGCCGCCGTCGGGCGAGCTCTCCTCGCGCTTCGGCATGACGCTGGACGTGAAGTACCTGCCCGCCGAGGAAGAGGCCGCGCTGCTGCGCATCTTCTTCGACAAGGTGGACCCGGCACTCATCGAGAAGCTGGTCGCCATCGCCAACGACCTTCGCGAGCTCTACCCGCAGATCCTCCCGTTGCCGATCGCCCCGCGCACGCTCATCCACATCGTCGAGCACATCCAGCGCTACGCGAACGACCCCATCACCGACATCTTCACCAAGACCTACAACCCGTCCTCCATCGTCGAGGACCCGGCGATCGGCGACGCCATCAGCCGCGTCCTGCGCAAGCACAACCTGGCGGGTCTCGCCAAGCTGCAGCCCGCGGCGATGGACGGGCTCAAGGCCTCCCTCGCCAAGGTCCTTCTTGACGCCGCCAAGCGCCAGCAGGGGCGCGAGGAAGAGGTCCGCAAGGCCAAGGAAGCCGAGGAGCGCGCCAAGAACCCGCCGCCTCCGCCCTCATCGCCGTCCTGGGGCGACGACGACGCGGAGGGCTACGATTGGAGCGACCTCCACGTGGGCCTGCCGCACGGGTTCCGCCGCATGCCGCCGATGATGCCGTTCACGAGCCCGCAGAACGGCGCCGCCGCGCCCGAGACCGCCCAGGTCGTATCCGAAGCCTGGGCCAAGGCCCTCGAAGAGGTCGCTCGCATCCTCTCCGGCTACCCCGGCCTCCGGCTGGTCCCGTTCTACTTCCTCAAGAAGCACGACGAGGACGAGTCGAACACCGAGCGCCGCTGGCGCACCGTCTTCCAGCTCGAGGAGATCCATTACCTCCCCGAGGACCTCGCAGACCCGGACAAGGACGTCGCCCTCGGCCGCCTCGCGCACGAGGTCTGGCACCTGCTCCACAGCCGGCCGGAGCTCCTGTTCGACCGCCCCGATCGCATCGACGACATGGCCTTCCAGGCGCTCTGGTGGGCGGTCGAGGACCCGCGCGTCAACACCGTCGGGATGAGCAAGCACCCCGGCACGAAGGGCTGGCTCGACGCCGCCTACGCCAAGGACTTCGAGATCCGGAACATCGATGCCGAGCGGGCGGCGTGGTCGCGGCTCCCCCTGCACCTCCAGTTCAACTACGGCCTCATCTACCAGTGGTGGTCCGGCCGCGCCGACCCCCGCATCACCGACGCGCGCGTGCTCGACGCCCTCAAGAGGGCCGCCGGCCCCATCCAGCGCGCCATCTCCGAGAAGGACGCCGCCCGCGCCTTCGACATCGTGGACCAGGAGATCTGGCCCATCTACAAGGAGCTCCTCGACGAATCCTACGAGGAGGAGATGCAGAAGAAGGCCGAGCAGGACCGGCAGAAGAAGGGAGAGAAGCAGGAGTCCGACGAGGACAGCCAAGGCCAGGGGCAAGGACAAGGCCAGCAAGGCGAACAGAAGGACTCCGACGAGGAGAAAGACCAGAACGGCGACTCGTCCTCCGACTCCCAGGACCAGCAGGGCAAACAAGGCAAACAGGGCAAGCAGGGACAGCAAGGCAAGCAGGGCCAGAAGCGTCCGCTCACCGACGAGGAGCGCCAGAAGTACGGCAAGCAGGTGAAGGACGAGATGCGCAAGAAGGAGAAGGAGTTCCGCGACGAGCACGCCGGCAAGGTAGTGGACCAGAAGGACAACATGTCCGACACCCGCCGCGAGAAGATGAAGAAGGAGCTCGAGGACCTCCGCGACAAGATCGAGAAGGCCCAGCAGAAGGGCCAGCCCGAGGGCGACCAACAGCAGCAGCAGACCGGCCGGCAGCCGGACGGCGACAGCCAGGATTCAGACGGCGAGAAGTCGGAGAAGAACTCCGACCCGAAGGCCCAGCAGAAGCAGAAGGACCGGCTCAGCAAGGCGGACGAGCAGACCGAGCGGGTGGACAAGATGGACCACGACCGCTACCGCAGGTACTACGACCGGGTCCGCAAGCTCATCCCCCTCACGCACCACCAGCTGCTCCAGACCCTCAAGCAGAAGGTGCGCCGGCGCGCCATCCACGGCCGGGACTCCGGCGACCTGGACCCCGACGCCCTGCCCCGCATCCCCTCGGGCGACAAAGACGTCTTCATGGACGAGATGCTACCGAACAAGACGCTCTACCGCGTCTCGCTCCTCATCGACACCAGCGGCAGCATGGACGGCGACAAGAAGGAGCGCGCCATCGAGGGCGCCATCATGATGATGGAGGCCTTGGACAAGGTCCCCGGCGTCCAGTTCGAGATCGTCAAATATGACAGCGACCCGAAGGTCCTCAAGCCCTACGGCGTCAAGCTGACCCCTCAGATGAAGGAAGCCATCGTCTCATCCATCTTCAAGGGCTCGGGCTCCACCGAGGCGTTCAAAGCCCTGAAGGAAGCCATCGAGCGCATCCGCATGGGCCGGGCCGTCGAGGTCCATGGCATCGGCCTGGGCGACGGCGCACAGCTCGTCTTGGACCTATTCCCGCTCGGCCAGGGCCACTGGGTCAAGGACGCCGCCGAGTTCGCCGGCAACCTCCGCAACATCCTGCGCAAGAAGCTGCTCGGCGCGAGCTGATCTTCAAGAGGCCTCAAACCGGCGCAGCGCCGCGTCGTGCACGCTCGGGAGCGCGAGCTGCGCCGTGACCGCTCCGACCAGCGCGAAGGTCATGTCCCACTGGGTGTCCCACGGGTCGCCTTGAGAGCCGAGGAAGGCGTCGGCCTTGCCTCCGGTCAGCATCGCCGTATAGGCCTCGAAGAGCTCATAGGACGCGCTGATGGCGAGGCAGACGCATACGACGATGAAGAAGAGCCAGCCGCCGCGCTTGAGCACGCCCTTGCGCAGGAGGATCTCGCGGGCGACCATGGCCGGCACGAAACCCTGGAAGAAATGACCCAGCCGGTCGTAATGGTTGCGCGAGAGATGGAAGGCGTCCCGTATCCAATTTAACAGCGGCACTTCGGCGTACGTATAGTGCCCGCCGACGAGCAGCACGATGGCGTGGAGCCACAAGAGCCAGCAGACGAGCCGGGTGAACCGGAAGCGCTCGTAGACCGCGAGCAAGAAAGCGCTCCCGATGAAGATGGGCGCCGTCTCCAGGAACCATGTGAAACGGTCATGGCACCCGACGTACGACCACCCCAGCAGAAGGATCAGCGTCAGCCATAATCCGGCATGAAGAGACCGGTCCGGATTGGGCGCCAAGATGGCTTTCATGCGGGTCTGCCTTGGATTTCCATGGATTGTACCCGACAAACTCGCGACAGACAACGAGAAACAGATGCGGCCGAGACCTTAAAGGAATTCACAATCTATTTTACAAGTAACATTACCGGGCTTTTTGCAATCTGGCCTTATACTTTTCCCTGACGTTCCCGCCGAAGAGGAGTCATCTGGATGACCAAAATCATGCCGGAGAGGTTTGCCTATTTTTCGCGGTTGCGTTTCCCGAAGGCAACCCGCAGGCGCCGGTCGATCGAGCCGGGAGAAGGAGTCCGGTCTGCGATCCTGGGCGCGTTCGAAGCCGACTTGGACCTAAGGGACCGGGCCATCGCCGTCAACCGCTATGCGATGCCCTTCGCCGTACTCACGGTCTGCCTCGGCGTCGCCTTGGCCGGTCCGGTCAGGAGCGCCGGCTACATCTGCGTCGCGCTCCTTCTCTTCACCGCGGCCTTCAATCTCTTGAGTCCCAGCTTCCTGCGAAAGGCGCCGGATCGCGCCCGGTTCGTCGCTGTCCGCATGTGGATCAACCTTCTCTGCAATGCCGCGGTGGTCTGGCTGATCGGCGGGGTCTGGACCCCGTGCTGGCTTCTGCTGGCTCTGACTCCTCTGGCGGCCTCGGTCTACGGGACGCGCGGCCGCACGTTGCTGCTGGCCTGCTGCGTGTCGAGTTTCCTGGTGGCGCGCTATCTTATATGCGGCGTCTTTTCTCCGCTCGAGTTCGGCGAACAGCTGGCCTACTGCGCCTTCATCATCTTCGGAAGCCTCTTAGTCAACGAGGCGGTCCATCCCGGGCCGGCACCCGCGCAACCCGCCGGCGAATAGCGGTTTGACCGCCGCTGTCAGCCGCCAACCCGCGATGGCTATCGCGCCCTCGCGGGCGCAGCTTGCGAGTGCTAGAATCAGCATGCACCGCATC
>JAPLKK010000267.1 GCA_026388115.1 Elusimicrobiota bacterium
GCTGGAGGAGATGGCGAAGGCGAAGGCGTATTTCCCGCCGGCCAAGGAGTTCTTCTTCGACGACGATACCTTCACGGCGGACCTGCCCCGCGCGGCCCAGATCGCCCGCGGCCTGGGCGCGCTCGGCGTCACTTGGTCGTGCAACTCGCGAGCGAACGTGCCGTACGAATACCTGAAGATATTCAAGGCGAACGGCCTGCGCCTGCTGCTGGTGGGCTACGAGTCGGGCAATCAGAAGGTGCTCAACAACATCAAGAAGGGAGTCCGGCTGGACATCGCGCGCGAGTTCACCCGCAACTGCCGCAGGCTCGGCATCATCGTCCACGGCACCTTCATCCTCGGCCTGCCCGGCGAGACCCGCGAGACGATCGAGGAGACGATGCGCTACGCCTGCGACCTCGACGTGGAGACGATGCAGGTCTCCCTCGCCGCGGCCTACCCCGGCACCGAGCTGTACCGTCAGGCGATCCAGAACGGCTGGTTCAACAAGGATCAGCTTGTCCTGCAAGACGGCACGCAGGCCGCCTCGATCGAGTATCCGGGCGTGCTGAGCGCGCAAGAGATCAACGACGCCGTGGCGCGGATGTACTCGAAGTTCTACTTCCGCCCGCGCCCCATCGGGCGCATGCTGGTCAATATGGCGAAGGACCCCGCTGCCGCCTGCGCGAGGGAGCCGAGTTCCTGCGCTACCTTTGGGGCCGCAAGGGCGCCGACGCCTCCTGCCCGCGGGTCCGCGCCAAGGAGAAGGCCGCCGCGTCTGGGTCCGCGGGCCCTGATCCGGGGTGCGGGGCCGCCGCATGAGCGCCGATATCGCCCTCCCCTTCGCGAACTTCTTGCTCGGCGCCTTCGGCGCGGCGGCCTACGCCATCGCGGCGTTCACGGCCGCGTTCACCGCGGCGAGCCTGTTCGCCGCCTGGCGCTTCCGCGCTGCCCGGCGCGGAGAGGCCGCCGGCGGCGGCGGGTCGGCCGAGGACTGGACGCCTCCCCTCACGATCCTCAAGCCCATCCGCGGCATCGACGCGGGGATGGAGGAGAACCTCGCGAGCTTCCTCGACCAGGAGTATCCGCGCTTCCAGACGCTCTATTGCGTCCAAGACCCCGCGGACCCGGCCCTGCCCCTGCTCGAGCGCCTGCGCGACCGGTTCCCGAAGGCGGACGTGGACATCGTCATCTCGAAGAGCCGGATCGGCTACAACCCCAAGGTCAACAATCTCTCCAACGCCTACGGGTTCGTCAAGCACGACTTCGTCATGATCTCGGACTCGGACATCCGCGTCGGCCGCGATTTCCTGCGCCGATTGGTCCAACCGATGCGCGATCCGAACGTCGGGCTATTGACGTGCTTTTACCGCTCGATCTGCGCCGAAGGTTTCGGCTCCCGCCTCGAGAGCCTGTCCGTCAACGCGCAGTTCCTGCCCCAGACGCTGGTCGCGGCCTTTCTGGGCGGGATGAAGTTCGCTATGGGAGCGGTGATGCTCGCCCGCCGCCCGGCCTTCGAGGCGGCCGGAGGGCTGGAGGCGATGAGCGAGCACCTGGCGGACGACTTCGTGCTGGGACGCGCCGTGGCCGGCGCCGGTTATCGCGTCGAATTCTCGCCTCTGATGGTCGGCTCGGTGCCGGAACGGTTCACCCCCGGCCAGCAGTTCGCGCACCTGGTCCGCTGGTCGCGCACCATCCGCCTATGCAACCCGGCGGGCTACGCTGGCACCGTCGTCCTTCACGGGGGCCCGCTGCTCCTTCTCTACTCCCTGCTGGGCGGCGGTCTGAGGGCCCTGGCCGCCTTCGCCCTCCTCGAAGCGTGGCGCGTCGCGGCGATGGCCTGGATGCACGCCGGCCTCCTCGACGACCGCGAGGCGTTGCGCAACATCCCGTGGCTTCCGCTCAGCGACCTGCTCCAGTTCGCCGCCTGGGCCGCGGGACTGAGCTCGGCCAGCGTCACGTGGCGCGGCGAGAGCTATGCGGTCACCACCGGCGGGCGCTTGGTGCCTCGCCGGGGCAAAGCCGACGCCCTGCGCGCCGGCGCCGTGTGAGAACCGGCCCACGTGTCTGACGCCCCCCTGCAGATCCTCCTGCCCGAACGCTCCGACGGGCCGATGGTGGCCGGCGTCCCGGCCGCGCTGAGGACGGCCCAGGCACTCGGCGAGGATGGCCGGCTCTGCCGGACCGCCGCCGACGTCGCCGCGGACGCACCGGTGCTGCGCCTGCGCCCCGACGGGGTCTACGACCTCGAGGCGCTGCGAGGATTCCTCGCGCAGGCGAGGCCCATCGCGGCGTCGAGCGCCTGGCTGTGGAAGGGCCAGGTGATCGCGGCCTACACTCCTCCGGGACGAGGGCTCCCGCCGGAGGGCGGGCTCGACGGCGAAAGGCGGCTGGAGGCTCCCGGGCCGGCGTGGCAGCCGCTGATCACCGAGGCGGACCGGCGCGAGGCGGAAGAACGCCTCTTCCGCTCGCTGCGCTCGGAGTCGGACGGCTACCTGGCGCGGCTCGACCGGACGCTCTCGATCGCCATCTCGAAGCGCCTGATCCGCACGCGGGTCACGCCGAACCAGATCACGACCTTCAGCCTCCTCGTCGGGCTCGCGGGCGCGGGGCTGTTGGCCTCGGCGGCCTACGGGACGAGCCTTCTCGGAGCCCTGCTGCTCTGGTCCTGCTGCGTCCTCGACGGCTGCGACGGGGAGGTGGCGCGGCTGAAGCTGATGTGCTCGGAGGAGGGGGCGCTCTACGACGTCATCGCCGACAACGTGGTGCACGTCGCGATCTTCGTCGCGGTCCCGCTCCACGTCCGGGCGGCGGACCCGGGCGCCAGCTTCTGGGCGCCGGGGACGCTGCTCATCAGCGGCGTGCTGCTGAGCATGTTCTGGGTATGGCGGCTCATCCTCCGGCGGCCGGAAGGAGCGCGCCGAGGGGCGTCGCGCGTCTACGAAAGGATCGCGAGCCGGGACTTCATCTACCTGGTCGTGGCTTTCGCCGCGATCGGAAGGCTCGGCTGGTTCTTGTGGAGCGCGGCGATCGGCTCGCACCTGTTCTGGCTGAGCCTGATCGTCATGGAAGCCATCGGCGCCGGGGCGAGTCCTTCGACAGGCTCGGGGCGAGCGCCGGCATGAAGACTTTTCAGAAGGTCATCGTCGTCGTCGGCCTCGCGACCCTGGGCGTCCTGCTCTGGCGCATCGACGCGAAGGCGGTCGCCAATCTTCTGCTGCAGGTCCGCTGGGGATTCCTCCTCATCCTGCCGCAGGAGATCGTGGCCCACATCTTCAACGCCATCGGGTGGCGCCTTGCCTTCTCGGGCCCGCGGGCGCGCTCTTTCCCCCTGTGGGAGCTCATCCGCCTGCGCGTCGCCGGTGACGCAGTGAACTATCTGACGCCGAGCGCCACGATCGCCGGCGAGATCGCGCGCGCCACGATGCTCAACGACTCCGAGGGCGTCGAGGTCAAGGCAAGCTCGGTGCTCGTGGCTAAGGTGACGCAGGCGATCGCACAGATCTTTTTCGGCCTCGGCGGGACGATCCTCTTCGCCGCGCGGCTGCCATGGCTCACGGGCAAGACGACCGCCCTGTACTCCGCCTTCGGCGGCTTCGCGCTGGTCCTGGTGATCGCCGCCGGCATCGAAGCCTGCCTGCCGGCCCCCGCGCACGCGCCGGCAGACCGGGATGTTTCATGGACCGACTTCTCCTCGATGCGCCGCTGGCTGCGCTACCATTACCGGCGCCATCCCGACCGATTCATCTCCTCGACGGTATTCTTCCTGCTGGGCTATCTGTGGGGCACTTTCGAGGCTTTCTGGATCTGCTGGTTCCTCGGCCTGCGCGTATCCGTGAGCACCGCGCTGGTCATCGAGGTGCTGTCCATCACCATCGACGGCCTCCTGTTCATGGTCCCGGCCAAGGTCGGCACGCAGGAAGGCGGCAAGACCGCGATCTTCGCCGCCCTGGGCCTGCCCCCGCAGGCCGGCTTCGCCTTCGGCGTCGTCCGTCACCTGCGCGAGCTGGCGTGGGCCGCCGGCGGCATCGCCCTCTGCTCCGCCCATGCGCGCCGGCAGGCCCGCGCCGGCTCCCCTGCCGCCACCGGGGCTTAGTCAGCGTGCCGTCACGAGCTCGATCCCGAGTTCCTCGATACGCGCGCGCACCCGCGGGCTGAGCAAGGCGTCGAGGTCCGAGACCGTGCGGTGACCCGGCCGGGGATGGTCGTCCACGGCGGTCGACGCATCGGCCGTCGGGTGGAAATACATCTCGGTGAGCCCCTTGGGGATGGTCTCGAGGGCCGACAAGAGATAGGCCTCGGTCATCATTCCCGAGCGCAGCAGCCCGTAGGTGCGGTCGGCCACGGCCACGTTCGGATCCGCCCAGCCGCGGGTCAAATACGCCCGCAGCGCGAAGAAGATGCCGGCCTCCCGCAGCTGCTTGCCCAGATGCCCCCATGAAAAGCGCAGACTGGCGGCCAGCTCGCCGCCGGGCAGACGGATGCGCGTGAAGCCGTACTCGCGCGCGAGGCGCACAAGCATCGGGAAGACCACCGGGTGAGCGTGGACGTTGGCGTGCCCGTCCACGTGTCCAGGCGGCAAACCGAAGCCCAGGAAGCGCTCGAATTGAGCCCTCAGCTCCCGTTCGAGCGCGCCGGACAAGCCGCGGTCGAAGAAGGCGCGCATGCCGCAGACGACGGGATCGTCGACGAAGCGCCCGTCCGCGTCGACGAGGCCCCCGAGCTCGGCGGGCGGCAGGACCGCCCTGCCCGAGCACAGCACGGCGTGCAGACCCAGCCCGAGTCTCGGGCACTCCCGCCGCGCCCGCTCCACCGCCTCGTCGGCCGCCGGAGCCGCGACCATCAGGCTCGCGAAACGGAGCACGCCGTCGCGGCACCCGCGCACGACCGCCTCGTTGACGTCGGCGGAGAGGCCGAAGTCGTCGGCCGTGAGGATGAGGCGGCGGCTGGCCGCGCCCGCCTCGGCGGCAGGCGTCACTTCTCGGGGGCCGGCACGGGAGCGGCTCCGGCAGCGGGCAGCGAGGCGACCAGGCCGCCGTCGTCGGCGATCGCGTAGCCCCAACCGGCCGAGTACTTGGGCGCGGAGCGGTCGCCGTCGGCCGCGGTCTTCCTCACCGCGCAGGCGGCCCAAGCGCGCGCGGCCTGGAAGTTGCCGCACGGGTTCGAGGTGGACGGCTGTCCGGCCGGATCCAGTGCGTAGAAATTGTATTTCTTCGTGTCCCAGTCTTGCCGCGACAGATAGTTGCAGGCGATCAGGTTGCAGCCGGGCCCCTCGGTCCCGCGTCCGGTCCCGCCGCACGCGGCGCTGTTGCACGCGTTGTCCAAGGGGCCGCTCGCCCATTGCCCGTGATAATCCAGCGAATACATCCGGTTCGTGGTGGCGATCATCCTGACCACGGCGATCGCGTCGTCGGCATAAGCCTGCTCTTGGGTGCGCGAGAAGCCGGGAACGAGAAAATACGCGCCGACGCCCAGGAGGACCACGAAAAGCAGCAGGAAGAATCGCATAGGCCGCTCCCCATTATAGAGGAAGGGCTGTCCGCGATGCTAGTCCAGCACGACGGTCGGCGTCAGGAAGATCACCAGGTCGGTGTTGTTGCGGTCGACCGAGGTCGACGTGAAGAGCCACCCGATGAGCGGGATATAGCCCAAGAACGGCACCTTCTGGACCGTCCGCTGCTCCTTGGATTCGAGCAAGCCGCCCAAGACGACCGTCTGCCCGTTCTTGAGCCGAAGCAGCGTGGAGGCCTTCCGCGTCACGATGTCGCGGACAGGGTTGCCGCCGTTGGTGAATTTCGTTTCCACGCTGTCGGTGAACGAAGGCTCGATGAGCAGCGTCACGTAGCCTTCCTTGTTGACCTGCGGCGTGACCTCGAGGACGACGCCGGTGTTCTCCCGTTCCGGCGTGCCTGGCGTGATCTCGATGCGCGCCTTCTTGTTGTTGAGCGTCATGATCTTCGGCTTGCCTAAGAAGCGCCCTTCGCCGCGGACCACGACCGCCTTCAAGATGATCTGCAGATTTGCCAGGTTGAGAACGCTCGGGACGCTGATGGGGTTGGCGATGGCCGCGCCCGGCGTCAGGGGGATGACCGCGGGGTCCCAGAACTGCCACCTCGAAACGTTGGAGTTGAGGTTGAAGGGAAAGGTCGTCTGACGCTGGCCCGGCGTGAAACTGACCAAGCCTCCCTTGCCCACGCCCTGACCCCAGTTGATGCCGAGCTCGCTCGAGCGCGTGGAGTTGATCTCGACGATCTGCGCCTCGATCATCACCTGCGGAACCTTCTTGTCGAGCTCCGCGATGATCTGCTCCACCTGCGGGAAGATCTCCGGGATGTCCGTCACGATGACCGCGTTGGTCCTCGGGTCCACGGCCACGCGGCCGTTAGGCGACAGCAGGCTGTTGATGACGTTGATGATGGCGATGGGGCTCGCTGCGCCGCGGCCTCCCCCTCCCCCGCCCCCGCCCGCTCCTCCCGCGGCCGCCCCACCGGCCGGCGCCTGCGCCTGCGCCCCGCCGCCGCCCATGGCGTTCTGGCCCGCGAGCTGGGCCAGGTTGGTCCCACTACCGCCGCCGGATGTGGTGCCCTCGTTGGCGAGGATCGGGATGAGCGGGACGTGGCTGAGGATGTAGATGCGCGTGATCTGGTTCGGCGCGTTCTGGGAGCGCGGGCTCACGACGTAGGTGTTGGAGCGCCCGATCTGCTGGTAGGTGAGCCCCTTGAGCTCGAGCAGTATCTGCAGCGC
>JAPLKK010000265.1 GCA_026388115.1 Elusimicrobiota bacterium
GGAGAGGGCCGGGGTGAGGGAAAACGCCGTTTCCTCACCCGCTCCCATCTCACGATCGCTCGTGAAACCCGCCGCGCCGGTTGTGCAGAGGCTCGGCAAGCTCGTCCAAGGCGCGGGCGCCCCGCTCGGCGAGCGGCTGAGCGCTCTCTTCGAGAACGGCCGGACCGCCAAGGTCGATGCGCCGGATGAGGACCCGGGGGTCCCGACCCGGGACCCGGGGGCCTCGCAGGTCCACGCCCAGCCCAACGCGCTCCAGCGCGCCTATGCGTTCGCCGAAGCTCGTTTGTCGGGGCTGCGCCGGGCGATGCCCGCTCTCTCCGCCTCTTCGAAGAAAGTGTTCTTCGCCGACCCCGACCCGGTCAAGGCGAAGGCGGCCGAGGCGGCGGCGTACGACAAACTCCGCGCGAACCTCGAGAAGATGGGCTTGCCCGCCTACGCGACGCGGGTCGTCGAAGGCGCCGTGAGCGAGGACCGGCCGACCGTGGCCATCCTCGCGCCGGCCTCCACGCACAAGCTGGCCATGGCGCAGGAAGGCGGCCGGCAGGCGCCCGGCGACGTGAACCTGGTCCTGGACCCCTCCTGGCTGATCCAAGAGGCGCGCCCCGGAGGAAACAAGCTCTGGATGAAGCGCGGCCTGAGCTTCACCGCCGGCGGGCAGGCGATCGTGACGGAGTACGAGGTGCCGCGCCGCGTCCGCTATTTCGCCAACTACTACACGCTTGGCGCCAACGACCGCGCCGACGGCGTGCCGCTCGAGGAGAACCTCGACGTGCCCCAGTCGAGCTCACTGCGGCTCGAGCCGGTGACCAACGACAAGGTGGGCACGCGGCCCCTGCTCGCGGCGGCCGGCGTCCTCGTGCCGGCCACGCTCGCGCTCCTGCTGCCCCAGAACCCGCTGGCCGGCCGGCACCGGGCGCAGGCGCCCGGCGTGGTGCTCGAGACCCTCGCCTCTCCCGACGCGCGGCGCGAGCAGATCGCCAGGTCGGTCAACGATTACCTCGACCATTTCCCGGCCTCCGAGCTGGTGGTGAAACCCTCGGGCCCGCAGTTCCATTCCGGCCGCGGCGTGAAGTTCTTCAAGAAGAGCGACCGGGCGGCGATCATCGAGCACGCGCTCAGCCTCTCCGAGGACCCGATGATGACGCAAGACGGCGCGGTGCTCATCGACGAGCGCGTGCCGTCGCTGCCGATCTTGCGTGACCGCAAGCTCGAGACGACCCTGCGCGTGCTGGTCGCGCGCACTCCCGACGGCGGCGGGGCGGTGACCGGGGTCTTCGCGCGCGTCGGCCCCTGGGGCAAGCCGACCTCGGCCGAGGCGGCCGATCCCAAAGACAACGCGACGGCCGAGTCTTGGGAGGCGCTCCTCGCCGAATGGGTGCGCAACGGCCAGATCAGCCGCCGGCAGGCGGCGGAGCTCGACGAAAAGGTCCGTGCGATGGGCCCGGCGGCGCTGAAAGCGCTTTCCGACCACGAGCGGACGGTGGCGCGCAAGCCCGGCGACCCCAAACAGGACCAGACGGACCTCATCGGCCTGGACGTCATGATCGCCCAGCGCGCTCCGGGCGCCGACCCCGAGCCGGTGGTCATCGAGGTCAACGACCACGATTCGGGCGGCCAGTACCATCTCGAGTACCTCCTGCACGCCAAGCCCGGCGAGCATTCCGCCGCCTGGGTGGCGACGATGCTGGCCCGCGCCCGGCGCGACGCGCTGCGCGGCAAGCGCATCGTGCTGGTCGGCGCGGGCCACCCGGGGAACGCGGGATATCCGAACAAGAAGATCTTCTTCGACACCGCCCGGGAGCTGGGCGTCAAGGTGGTGCTCATCGACAAGCCCGGCTCCTGGGCCAAAGACTTGGTCGAGGAGTATATCCCCGTCGATACGACCAAGCCCGAGACGGCCCGGGCCGAGGCTCTCAAGAAGCTGCTCAGATCCGCGCGCAAGAGCGGCGAGATCGACGGCATCACGACCTTCTGGGAAGACGACGTGATGCTGACCTCGAAGCTCGCGCGCGATCTGGGCCTGCGCTATCACCCGGAAGCGGCGGCCGAGACCGCGCGCAACAAGTTCGAGCTGAGAGAGAAGATGAGCGAGGCGGGGCTGCCGACCCCGTCTTTCGCGATGCTCAAGTCCCGCGCGGATCTCGAAAGGCAGCTGGAGCGCGGGTTCCCCTTCCCCGCCGTGCTCAAGCCGGCCCGCGGCGCGGCGGCGATGGGAGTGATGAAGGTGGGAAGCGCCGACGAGGCCCGCGCGGCTTATGAGAAGATCGTCAAGGAGATCAACCCCGAGCTCGACGCCATCTTCGCCCAAGGCAGCGAGGTGCTCATGGACGAGTACCTGGACGGCCACGAAGGCGACGCCGACATCGTCTGGCAGGGCGGCCGCGCGGTCTACGAGTCGGTGACCGACAACTGGCCCACGCGCGAGCCCTATTTCCTCGCCACCGGCTCCTCGCTCCCCAGCCGGCTGCTCACCAAGGCGCAGCAGCGCGAGGCGCTCGACTTGGCCGAGAAGACCCTCGCCGCGCTCAAGTTCTCGGACGGCGTCTTCCACGTGGAGTTCAAGGTCACCTCGAAGGGCCCGCGCCTCATCGAGGTGAACGCGCGGCCCGGAGGCGTGTACGTCGTGCCGTGGAACCTCGCCGTCAACGGCGGCAAGGTCGAGCGGCTCGAGATGGCTCCCGGAGCGAGGACGGAGGGCTTCCACGACCTCCTGACCCTGAAGCCCGCGGGCTCGGACGTCGCCGCCCCCCCCGCCGGCTACGACCGGGTCGGAATGCTCACCGCCTACGGCAAGACCGCCGAAGAAGCCCAGGCCAACCTCGCCAAGCAGCGCGAGCGGCTGCGGCTGGAGATCCGGTAGCGCATGAGACCGGCGTCTCGGATCGATCGTCTCGGGCTGGCGGCATTCCTGCTCCTGGCCGGGTCCGGCAGCCTGGAGCGGCGGGCTTCGGCCGACGACGAGCCGCCGGTCGACGGCGTCTGGATGGACCGGCGCTTCACTCCCGCGGAGATCGCCGCCGACGGCGAACTGAAGGAGCTGAAACGCCGCGTGGCCAAAGGCGAGCTGCCCGACGTCCGATTCGAGCTGGATTCCGATGAGCTGGCTCCAGAATCCTTCAAATTCCTGCAGATGATCGCCGATCTGATGCTCAAGACCCCGTCGCTCAAGCTGCGCATCGACGCCCACACCTGCTCGCTCGGCTCCGAGGCGCACAACCTCCGCTTGTCGCGGCGCCGCGCGCAGGCGGTCAAGAACTACTTGGTCCAGCAAGGCGTCCCTCCCCCGTCGATAGGCTCCAAAGGGTGGGGCTCCGCCAGGCCCATCGCGGATAATTCGACCGAGGGGGGCCGCCGCCGCAATCGCCGGGTCGAGTTCCGGTTCTTGCGCCGCGACTGGAACGCGGTCTTTTGACCGCCGCCGCGCGGCGACCCGCCGTGTCGCGCTTCGTCCCAGGTCCATTGGCGAGCCCCCGGTAGGACTTTCGTCGCACCTTATCGGTCGGGGCGATTTCCTAATGTTGAGTCGTGGTCCTTCTTTCCGCCCTCCTTGCGGCTCAAACGGCCGTCGCCGCGGTGAGCCTGCCGGCGCCGCCGGAGCCGGCGCTCGCGCGGATCGCATGGGAAGCCGCAGCGCCGCAAGCGCCCGAGGTCGGCGCGTCGCGCGACGTCGCGGACCACGCGCTCGAG
>JAPLKK010000232.1:0-2275 GCA_026388115.1 Elusimicrobiota bacterium
CTCTGGGTGTACTACGTAACCACCTGGACACCCTCATCATTGATGCCGCAGCCCCTGCTGACCTGATGGGATTGCTGCGGCAGCTCAATGCCGAACGCCCCGATCTGAATTGCATCGTGCTGGCCGATAGCTTGACCCAGGAAAAAGCGGCCCTGGCGGCCGGTGAGGAGCTTGTGCCCGTAGCTCTGGTGTCCGGTGTCCCAGACGAGCCGGTCCTTCGGAGTGTCGAAGACGTAATGCAGGGCGACGGTGATCTCCGCGGCGCCCAAGGAGGAGCCGAGGTGCCCGCCGACCTTCGAGATCGTCTCGAGGATCATCCGGCGCACTTCATCCACCACCTGGGGCAGCTTCTCGCGGGGCAGGGCCCGCAGGTCCTTCGGCGACTCGATCTTAGGCAACAGTTCCATCTCACCTCTCCATGGGTATTTTCGAGACTCGGGACTCAGCGGTCCCGTGCGACGACGTACTCGGCCAAATCGTGGAGGACCGCGGCGCGGCCCCGCGGAAAAGGCGAGAGCGCTTGGTGCGCGCGGTTGAGCCAGGCTCCGGCCTGCGCGCGCGCGCCGTCCAAGCCGTAGAGCCGCGCGTAGGTCAGCTTGGCGTTCGCTTCGTCGGAGCCGCGTTTGCCCAGCTTCTTCTTGTCTCCCACCACGTCGAGCACGTCGTCGGCGATCTGGAAGGCGAGGCCCAGCGCGAGGCCGTAGGCGCGCAGCCCGGCGCGCTGGGCGCCGGTCGCGCGCCCGATGATGGCGCCGGCCTCCAGGCTCGCCGTGATGAGCGCGGCGGTCTTGTGCGTGTGGATGTAGGTCAAAAGCTTCGCCGCCTTTTCGCGCTTCCCGTCGCGCAAGGGCGCGGTTCCCTTCGTCAGCCAGCCTTCGGCCTCCAGGTCGGCCACCTGGCCGCCCACCATGCCGCGCGCTCCGGCGCCGGCGGCGATGACGCGGATGAGCTCGGAGGACTCGCGGGCGGAAAGGCCCGCCTTGGCCGCGTTCTCGGCGGCCAGCTCGAAGGCGTAGGTCAACAGCCCGTCTCCGGCCAGGATGGCGATCGCCTCGCCGAAGACCTTGTGGTTGGTCGGCTTGCCGCGCCGCAGGTCGTCGTCGTCCATGGCGGGAAGGTCGTCATGGATGAGCGAGTAGGTATGGATCATCTCGAGGGCGCAGCCGGCGAGGCGCGAGGCCGAGGCGGGGCGGCCGCAGGCCTCGGTCGCGGCGGCGACGAGCACGGGGCGCAGGCGCTTGCCGCCCGCGAAAAGAGAGTAGGACATCGCCTTGCGCAGCGTCGCGGGCTCCGGCGCCAGAAAAGAGATGGCGGCCGCGCCCTTGCGCGCCAGCACGCGCGCGAGCTCGGCCTCGACGGCCTTGCCGTTCCTCTCGAAGAATCTCTTCAGCTTTTCGTTCATCTATATCTTCTCGAGCCAGCTCGCCAAAAATCGTCCCAGCCGTCCCATGCCGCGCGCCTGGCGCGGCCAGAACATCAGCAAGCGCGGCGTCTCGCTCGCATGGGTCGTCAAGAACCTCAGGACCGCCATGGCCGAAACGTCGTCGGGCCCCGCCTCGGGCGCGCGCTCGTCCATCGCATCGAATATCGCGCGCACGCCGAGGAACACGGCGCCGTTCTTCTCCGCCCAGGCCCGCAGGGTCGCGCTCTCCATGTCGACGGCCACGGCCCGCAGCTCGTGCCCCGCCCCTTTCTTCTCCTCAGGCGTGAGCACATGGGCGGCGGAATGGAATGCGCCCAGAAGGAGCGGCAGGCCCAATTCGGCCGCCGTCTCCTGCGCGGCCTTCACCCACTCGACCGGCGCTCCGCGCAGGTCGGCGACCAGGTCGCCGGGCTTGAGTCCCGCCTGCAGGGCGCCGCAGAACCCGACGCTGAGCACGATGTCGGGGCCGTTCCTCTCGTCGAGCCGGGCCAGCGCCGCGGCGCACTTCTCCGCGCCCATCCCCGTCTCGATGAGGCTCACTTCCCGCCGGCCGATGCGCCCGGAACGGCTCTTGCCCAGCCCGAGGGCCTTGGTGATGGGCTTTGCTTCCCACGGCGTAGCGGCGGTAATCATCAGATTTGTCCTCACTCTACCACGGCCCTATTCTCCCTCCCCCCTTGTGGGGGAGGGGTGGGGTGGGGGGAACGGCGCTTCACGTAGCCGTTCTCCTGGAACCAGCGGACCGCGTCGGCGAGCGCTTGGCGCGCGGGTGTCTGCGGCAGGCCCAGCTCGCGCACGGCCTTGCGGGCGTCGAAAAACATCTTGTGGCGCGCCATCCGCACCGCGTCGAGC
>JAPLKK010000232.1:2323-7962 GCA_026388115.1 Elusimicrobiota bacterium
CGGCGCCACCGGTTCGCCGCCGAAGAGGCGCGCCCTCGCGCTGTCCAAGGCGCCGAAGGCGTAGGCCACGGCGTAAGGCGTCTCGAAGCGGGGGGCGGCAAGCCCCGTGAGGTCCGCCAGGACGTCCAAGACCTTCTTGAGCGTCCAGTTCTCGCAGCCGAGGATGTACCGCTCGCCCACGCGGCCCTCTCGCGCCGCGAGCAGATGCCCCATCGCGACGTCGGCGACGTGGATGACGTTCAAGCCCGTGTCGACGTAGGACGGCAGCCTGCCGTTCAGGAAATCGACGACGATCCTGCCGGTCGGCGTCGGCTTGATGTCGTAGGGCCCGATCGGCGTGGAAGGGTTCACGATGACGACGGGTGCGCCCTTCTGCGCGAGCTCCAGCGCCGCCTGCTCGCCGAGCCACTTGGATCTCTTGTAGTCGCTGACGATCTCGTCGGCGGACAAATACTCGGAGGTCTCGTCGGCGGCGGCGCCGTCTTTGATCTTCACCGCGGCCACGCTCGAACAGTGGACGATCTTTTCCGCCCCGGCCTGGGCCGCGGCCTCGATCACGTTCACCGTGCCCTGCACGTTCGCCGCGTACAGCGGCGCGGGGTCGGGGGCCCAGAGGCGGTAATCGGCCGCCACGTGGAACACGTAGCGGGCGCCCTTGCACGCGCGCTCCAGCGCAAGAGGGTCGGCGAGATCGCCCTCGACGATCTCCAGATCGAGGCCGGCGAGATTGCGCCGGTCCGAGCCGGCTCGCGCGAGAGCCCGGACGCGGAATCCCTCTTTCAGCAGCAGCCGCGCCAGGTTTGCGCCGACGAAGCCGGTCCCTCCGGTAAGGAATGCGAGTTCCACTATGTCTTCGCCGGGCCCAGGGTCTGGGCCGCCGGCTCCTTCTTCGCTTCCGCTTGCTTGATCTCGTGCTCCATGAGCGCGAGGGTTTGGGCGCGCCGGACCTTCTTCGGGCCCTGCACGGTGGCGAAATCGAGCACCAGCTCGATGAACTTGCGCGGGCTGGAGAACGCCTCCATGACGGCCGGCATCTCATAGCCTACGTGCGTCATGCAGTTGGCGCACTTCGGGTTCTTAGAGGCGCGGCCGTACGCCGCCCAATCCGTGGTCTCCAGCAGCTCGCGGTAGGTCTTCGTGTAGCCGCCGTCGGCGATCAGGTAGCAGGGCTTCTGCCATCCGAAGACGTTGCGCAAAGGCATGCCCCAGGGCATGCAGTCGTAGTCGCGCTTGCCCTCAAGGAAGTCCATGTAGAAGGTGCTGTGGTTGAAGGCCCAGCCCTTCTTGCGCCAGTCCTTCAGAGCGGCGCGGAACCATGCCTTCGTCTCTTCCAGCTTGAGGAACAGCTCCTGCGTCGGCGCCTTGTCGTAGGCATAGCCGGGCGAGATCATCATCCCGTCGAGGGCCAGCTCCTGCATCGCGAAATCGAAGAAGCGCCGGAACTCGTCGGCGTCCTCGCCCAGGAAGATCGTGCTGTTGGTCATGACGCAATGGCCCGCGGCCTTGGCCTTTTGGATCGCGCTGACCGCCGTCTTGTACACGCCGTCTCTGCACACCATGCGGTCGTGCGTCTTCTCGGCGCCGTCGAGGTGGATGCTGAAGATCAGGTGCGGGTCGGGCTTGAAGCGATGGAGGTTCTTCTCCAACAGCAATGCGTTCGTGCACAGGTAAGTATACTTTCCCCGCTCGATGAGGCCGTTGACGATGCGGTCGATCTCCGGGTGGACCAGCGGCTCGCCGCCGGCGACGGAGACGACGGGCGCCCCGCACTCATCCGCCGCCTCCCAGCATTCCTCGGGCGTCAGCTTCTTGCGCAGGACGTCCGGCGGGTACTGGATCTTTCCGCAGCCCGCGCACTCCAGATTGCAGGCGAAAAGCGGCTCGAGCATCAGCACGAGGGGGAACTTCTCGCGCCCCTTGAGCTTGTTCTTCAGGATGTGCCCGAAGACCGACATCTGCATCGCGAACGGTGCGGCCATTACGCCTCCTCAGCGAACGCCATGGCGCGGCGGGCCGCTTGATCCTCTTCGCGCAGGCAGGTGCGGTATTGCCCCAGGACTATGAGGGGGAAATAGTCCCGGTACAGCGTGTACTCCAGGTAGAACACCTTCGGGAATCCCGTGCCCGTGAACTCGGTCTCATCCCAGGTGCCGTCCGGCCGCTGAGTCGAGATGAGATGCTCGATGCCGTCGGCGACCGCTTCGCTGTCTTCCCAGCCGGCGGCCATCAGCCCCATGATGGCCCACGCCGTCTGGGAGGGCGTCGACGGCCCCTGGCCCTTCGCGGACGGGTCGTGGTAGGTCTCGCAGGTCTCGCCCCAGCCGCCGTCGGTCCGCTGAACGGACAAGAGCCAATTGGCGGCCTTCTGGACCCAAGGCTCGCGCACGTCCACGCCGATGGCGGCCAGGCCGCGCAGCACCTGCCAGGTGCCGTATATGTAATTGACGCCCCAGCGCCCGTACCACGAGCCGTCCTGCTCCTGCTCGCCCTTGAGGAACTCGATGGCATGGGCGACCGCCGGGTAGCTCGCGTCGTAGCCGATATACCCCAGGAACTCGAGGATGCGGCCCGTGACGTCCGCGGTCGGCGGGTCGATCATGGCGTTGTGGTCGGCGAACGGGATCAGCGTGAGGATCTGCTTCGTGTTGTCCTTGTCGAACGCCGCCCAGCCTCCGGACCTCGACTGCATGGAGAGCAGCCAATGCAGTCCCCGCAGGCAGGCCTTCTCGCGCGCCATCTCCAGGCGCTCCTCGAGGTGGACGTGGCGCAGCGCCAGCATCACCATGGCCGTGTCGTCGATATCAGGGTAGAAGGCGTTGTTGAACTCGAAGGCCCAGCCGCCGATCGGCCCGGAGGGGTTCGTCACGCGCCAGTCGCCTGCCCGGCGGATCTCTTTGGAGAGCAGCCACTCGACCGCGCGGACGAGGGCCGGATGGTCGCGGGTGACCCCCGATTCGGCCAGGGCGATGATCGCCAGGGCGGTGTCCCAGATGGGGGAATGGCAGGGCTGCATCTCGAGCATGTCGCCGCGGTCGAGCTCGAGCCCTTCCAGCACCGTGATCTGCTGGATGAGGCGCGGGTCGTGGTCGGAATATTTGAGCGCCTTCATCGCCATGATCGTATTGACGATTCCGGGATAGATGGCGCCTAGACCGTCGGACTCCTTCAGATGCTCGAGGATCCATTTCTCGGCTTGCCGCAAGGCCCATCTGCGGATGGCGTGCGGGGCGCGGCCTTCCAGGCCTTTTAGGCCCTTATCCCACCACAGGAAGAAATTGGTCCACGAAAGGAACTCATGCGGCGGCATCACATCGCCGATGGGGATCCAGCGCCGCTCGTCCGGAAACAGCTCATCAAGCCGCGCGTGGGGGGGGCACTGGATGGGGGGGCGCTCCGACCAGATGATGGACAGCGGCACGACGATCGCCCGGGTCCACGACGACATCTCATAGATGTTGAAATAGAAGAAGTTGGGGAAACACATCAGCTCCGGCGGGATGGTGGGCACGCCGCGCCAATCGTAGAGCCCGAACACCGACATGTAGAACTTGGAGTAGGTGTTCACATGGTGGATGCCGCCCAGCTCGCTTATACGCGCGCGCGCGCGCGCCATCGAGGGCTCTTCCGCCTTGTGTCCGGCGAATTTCAGCGCCCAATAAGCCTTGACCGTGGCCGAAAGGTCGGCCGGGCCGTTCCGGTAGATCGGCCAGCCTCCATCCGGCAGCTGCTGGCTCAAGATGAACTTGGCCAGCCGCGCCACCTTGGGAGAGTCCCCGCGGCCGAGGAAGTTCAGCAGCATGATGGTGTCGGACTCGAGGGTGGTGTCGGCGCGCAGGGAGATGAACCAATATCCGTCATCGGCGGATTGCTTTTTCAGGAGCGCCGCCTGGCTCTTTTTGATGGCGCCCTTGAGGTGCTCGGGCAGGCCCAAATGGTCGTGATGGCCCGGGCCGCCCGGCTTCAAGTTGTCGGCCCAATCCTTCGGTTTGCGAAAGCGCGGTCGTCCAAAAGGACTCAGCCACTCAGAAACGAGTCTTTTCACCGCTACAGCCTCCGTGTTTTGGGTCCCCGACGGAAAAGTGGAGACGCTTATTTTAGCAAAAATGCCCCTTGCCGTGAAGAAAGGTGTTCTCCTCGGCTCGAGTAGGAAAGATGCTGAGCGGAGGGGTTTACACTTATCTTTACAATGTCTTTACAATTGAGTTTGCAGTCATCATTCATACTTTCACTATAGAGAAGGAGAACGCAATCTCTAAGAGCCCTCTTAAGAAAGCGACCCCAGGGACCAAGACGAGCGCCCGCCTCGTCTTTTCGGCGTTTTTGGGGCTTGTGCTTTTTAGCGCGCGCGCACACGCGCTATTGATCTCCGAACTCGATGACCTGGATTTCGCCGGCGAGGTCACGCGCTACATTTTCGTCGAGGCTCGTAGCGGCCCCGGCCCGGGGGCCAACCTCGTCATCACGGCCGGACCCGCCAACGGCCTGTACAAGGGCGGCGACGTGGTCATTTCGGGCGGCGATGCCACGACGATGCCCGGCAACGTGATCTTGAGCAGCGCGGCGGGGAACGTCGGCATCGGAACGGCGAACCCGGCGACGAAGCTCCACATGAGCACGGGGACGCTCACGATCGACGGCAACGCTGCAAAATCGATCGACGCCTCCGGCTCCATCATCAGCGCCTCCACGATGAAGGCGGTCGCGTACTACGGCGACGGTTCGCACCTCACCGGCCTCACCTCGGCCGAGAGCAACACCTACACGAGTTCGAAGACCTTCACGGGCGGCGTCGTGATCAGCAGCGGTCTCAGCGTCCCTGGTGCCTTCCTCGACTTGGCCGGCTCCAGCATCGCCCTCAGCGGCCCGGGCGCGCTCGTCACCCAGTCCGGCGTGCCGGCGACCTCGACCGGCATCGTGACGAGCGGCGGCGTCCAGGCCGCGTTCTTCACGGGTGACGGTTCCGGCCTCACGAACCTTTCGACCTCGTCTTTGCCGGATGACTTGGCCTACTCGGACTTGGACAACGGCTTCACCGTCCCGCAGACTTTCCTCTCCTCCGTCACGGTCGAGAACGAGGTGGGGCTGACGGGGCTGCTGTCGGGGACGACGGCGTCGTTCACCGGCTCGCTGACCGTGGCCACCGTGAGCGTCACGGGCATGCCGGCCACGTCGACGGGCATCGTGGTCACCGGCGGCGTCCAGGCGGCGTTCTTCACCGGCGACGGCGCGGGGCTCACCAACGTCAGCGCCGACGGCGGCGCGCTCGACACCAATAAGATCTGGGTCGGCGACGTCAGCCAGGAGCCCCAACCGGTGGCCATGGCCGGCGACGGCGCGCTCTCGACCTTCTTGGGCGACACGACGAAGGTGCAGTTCACCCTCAGCCCCGTCATCCCCACCGCCGTCACCTGGACCGCCGTGCAGAACTTCAACAACACGGTCGACGTCAACGGCGCGGGCCTCAACCTCGATACCGGCAAGATCACCCTCGGCACCGGCGTTAACACCGTCGTTGACTCCACCAAGATCTCACTGGCCAACGACTCCGCCAAGATCTCGCTCGCCGGCACCAACGCCCAGATCGCCTTGAACTACGTCCTCAATACCTCCACCGCCCTCACCACCACCGGCGGCGTGCA
>JAPLKK010000148.1 GCA_026388115.1 Elusimicrobiota bacterium
ACAACGACGGCATCGCGGACAGGGTGCTCGACGGCGGCGGCGGCAAGCCGCTGTACTTCCTCGGCGACGCGTTGGGCAACTTCTACGCCGTGTCGGACCAGGCGCTGACGCTCTCCGCTTACAGCAACAACACGACGCAGGTGACCGCGACTTGGGCCTCGACCCCGATCGCCTCCGGCTACCAGATGGCGGCGGGCGCCGACTACAACAGCCCGACCTCCTTCTCGACCTGGACGGACGTCGGTCCGCGCTCGTCGGGCACGCCGGGAGGGCTCGGCCTGCCGACAGGCAGGATCCAGCGGTTGGCCGCCACGATCGACGCCAACGCGACCCAGTTGACGGTCACAGACGCGACGGGCTTGCCGGCCAGCGTGGGCGCGCTGTGGGTCGGCTCGGAGATCATCGGCGTGCAGCGCGTCTCGGGGACGAACACCTACAACACCTACCAGTACACCGGCTGTCCGCTGCCCAGCGGGCGCGGCTGCGGCGGCTCGATCCCCCAGCCGCACATCGCCGGAGAAGCGGCGTCGGTCAACGGCGTTATCCTGTCGGTGCGCGGCTACGTGAAGAACAGCACGGGCACGATCACGGCCTACATCCCCTCGGCCCAAGGCCGGCCGATCCAGGTGCTGCGGGTCGACACGAGCCAGCCCGGCTCGCCGGCCACCGTCGGGGCCCAGGTGCCTCAGGGCTTGTCCGCGGGCCCGAGCTACGTCGTCACCTGGGCCCTGCTGGGGGGCGGGACCACGTCGGGGCTGAAGACCGCCGCCGGCGCCTACCGCGTGCGCCAATCCGGAGCCGGAGTGCCGGACTCGCTGCTCATGGCCTATGAGCTGCAGGAGCGCGTCGGCACCGACCCGGTCTGGCGCACCATCGCTTTCCTGCCGACTCAAAAAGCCGGCGGGATCGACAACAACTCGTATCAGGTCGGCAACCCGGCCGTGAACCCCTGGGAATCGCCGCGCCAGCAGGGGACGTACTTCACCTACCGCGTGCGCGCCTGGAGCAACTCGGGCGTCGCGTCGGAATGGTCGCCCGAGTCCGCGTCGGTGGCGACCGCCCTGCTCAACACGCCGCTGTCCAAGGTCTCGAACTTCCCCAACCCGTTCGACTCGCGCAAGGGCGGACCCCAAGGCCACACGACGATCACCTATCTGCTCGCCGCCGATTCCTCCGTCGACATCACGATCTACGACATGCTGGGCTACGTCGTGAAGAGCATGTCCTTCCAGCCCGGCACCGAGGGGGGCAAGGCCGGGCCGAACTTCGTGCCGTGGGACGGCCGCAACGGCGAGGGTCGCTACGTCTCGAAGGGCGGCTACATCGCCCGCATCAAGGCCGGCTCCTCCGTCGGCACCTCCACCGTCATCCGGAAGATCGGCGTCATCCACTGAGTGCCCCGATCCGAATCCCGACAGAAAACCGACAAGGCTTTCTCGGCCAAAGTCTGGCCTTGACAAGTCAAGGAATCCGGCTATACTCAGTCATAGCACTCCTGCGAAGAGGGAGTGGCGCAGCCGTCTAGGGTTCTCATCGTCGGCCGCGCCGGGTCGTTCTCTCGGAGCAGGCGATAATAGAAAACCCGCCGTAAGGCGGGGGCTCAAAGCCATGGCCCCGGCAACGGGGTGCCAGGCTACCGAACGCGAATGAACCCGAGCCCGAAGGGGGGGTCTCCCCTTAGTGGTCGTCTGGTACGCCTCACGTTGGCGGGGGTCGCCGCTGCGTGGGGTGTTTTTATTTCCGATGCCCGGGCCGCCTCGGAAGGCGGCGGCTCCCCCGGCCAGTTCATGAACTACGGCGTGGGCGCCCGCGCGCTCGCCATGGGAGGCGCCTTCTACGCCATCAGCGACGACGCGACCGGCCCGGCCTGGAACCCCGCCGGCCTCGCCTACGTCCAGCGCAAAGAGATGACGATGATGCAGGCGACGCTCTTCGCGACCACCAAGTACACCTACATGGGCTACGTCCACCCGCGCGACACCGGCGGCACCTTCGGCCTCGGCATCACCCAGCTCGCCTCGACCGGCTTCGACAAGGTCAACGCGACGTTCGACAGCACCACCGGCGAGCCGGTCTCGGTCCAGAGCATGGGCTCTTTCGCCGATACGCAGAGCGTCTACAACCTGGCCTGGGGCAAGCAGGTCACCGACAGCACGGCCTTCGGCGCCTCGATCCATCAGCTCAAGCGGCAGCTCGACAGCTCGAGCGACACCCAGCTCTCGATGGACATCGGGTTCATGCGGCAGATGACCCCGCTCTTGCGCACCGGCGTCGGCATCCAGAACGTCTTCTCCAAGTCGGGCGGCGACACCTCCGACAAGCTCCCCGTGACCTTCCGGCTCGGCAACTCCCTGCGGCTGTTCAAGGACCGGCTCCTGCTCGGCCTCGACATCTCCAAACCGCAGATCGGCGATACCACGTTCCGGCTCGGCGGCGAGTTCTGGGTCTCGAACTGGTTTCCGTTCCGCTTCGGCATCGTCGGCACGCCGACGGTGCAGGAGACCGACTTCGGCTTCGGCCTGCACTTCAAGCGCTTCGAGCTCGACATCGCCAACGGCATCCACGACCTCGGCACCTCGAGCCGGATGTCCTTGACCTTCAAGTTCGGCCGCTCGCGCGACGAGGCCTCGAGCGAGAAGATCAAGGCCCTCATCCAGTCCGGCTTCGAGGCGTTCAAGGACGGCGACTTCCAGATGGCGCTCCTGCGCCTCAACCAGGCCGCCGACGCCGACCCGACCAACCTGCAGGTCCGGGCGATGCTGGTCCGCCTGCAGACCGTCGTGGCCTTCATCCCCGCCGCGCAGGGCGGCGAGGAAGTGCAGACCTACACGCGCAAGGGCGCCATCGCCTACGTGGACGGCCGCGACCTGCGGGCCTCGGTCAACGCGCTGCGCTACGCCTACAACAAGGACGTGAAGGACGAGCATGTGCTGGGCCTGTTGAACCTCGTCGAAAAGGAGTACGGCATCAGCGACGTCACCCGCAAGCCCGAGGGCCCCGAGCAGTTCACCTTCATCGACCAGAAGATCTACGACGCCCGCCAGGCGGTCTATGACGGCAAGTACGACCTGGCCATCCGCCGCACCCAGGACGTGCTGGACCTCGAGCCGAACAACGTCACGGCCCTTGAGATCTTGGGCAGCGCCTTCTTCCTGATGGACGAGAAGCGCCACGCGAGGGACGTCTGGAAGCGGGTCCTCGAGCTGGACCCGAACAACAAGACGGTCAACCAGTTCCTGGCGCAGATGCAGCCGTAAGCGCCGCGGCCGTATTGAAAATGTAATACGCCGCCTTTACACTCGCTTTAACACGGGTTTTTCGCCGGGAAAGCCCGGACCGATCTATGACCTGCCGCACGCGAGGCGCGCGCTTGGTGCGCCTTATCGTCTCTTTGTGGCTCGCCGGCGGAGCTCCGGCCCTCGCTGTCGTCGAGGCGCCGGACCTTGAATTGCTGCGCCAGGAGACCGCGGTCAAGCAGGACCTGCAGGACAAGATCCAGTTCGGCATCCTGGACCCGGTGCTCGGCAAGGACAAGGCCAAGGCCTTCGTGGACCTCGAGCTGGACTTCGTGGCCAAGCGCCAGGAGAACATCCGCGTCGGCCAAGGCCTCTCCGAGCGCAACCGCGAAAAGGCCGGCGCGCGCGGCGCCGCCGCGACCGATTTCATCGTTCCGGGCGTGCCGCGGCAGAAGAGCGTTGCCTCGCTCGCCAACCCCACGCGCCCCGAGGCTTCCCAGGCGCAGCTCGTCGGCGTGGAGAAGCACGAGAACGAGAATATCTTCAACCTCAAGCTGGTGAAGAAGGCGCTCTTGGT
The DNA here is from genome assembly GCA_026388115.1 of Elusimicrobiota bacterium. Taxonomy (GTDB): domain Bacteria; phylum Elusimicrobiota; class Elusimicrobia; order UBA1565; family JACRDR01; genus JAPLKK01. The sequence continues at coordinate 3,814 of JAPLKK010000148.1, forward strand.
GACGATCATCCACGACGGCGCGATGCCCGAGGAGATGAAGAAGACGCTGAGAGGGCTCATCGTGGACGCCGGCGCGAAGCTCAAGCTGGCGCCTGACGAGATCGTGTTCCGCCAAGCCAACTTCAACGCCCACCGCTGGCTCGACGATTTGAAGGACCCGCGGGTGTGGGTGCCGATGATCTTCGCGCTGCTCTTCCTGCTGCTGCTCTTGTACCTGTTCGGGCCGCTGCGGCGCGTGCTGTGGGCCGCGGTCAGCGCCATCCAGGCGAAGAAGGAGCAGGAGGTCAAGCTCGCGGCGACGCTGGAGGAGGTCGGCGAGGACGAGGGCGAGGGGGGCGGCGGCGAGGGCGAGGGCGAGGAGGACGACTTCGGCTTCGACCAGCGCGAATTGGATATCATGATCGGCCGCAAGCCGCCGGAGCCTCCTCCTCCGCCGCCGGAGCCGGAGCCGCCGCTCGAATTGGAGGAAGAGATGAAGAAGTTCGAACCCTTTAACTACATCACCGAGGACAAGCTCGTGAACCTCGCCAATCTCTTCCTGGTCCGCCGGGAGGAGCCGTGGCTGGTCGCCGTCGTGCTCTCGTACCTGCGCCCGGAGTTCGCGCGGCAGGTGCTCGCCTCCCTGCCGCTCGAGCTGCAGGCCAAGGTCGCGCTCGAGGCCTTCCGGGTGCGCCAGGTGACGAAGGAGCAGCTCGAGGCCATCGACGAGGAAGTGAAGAAGAACGTCGATTTCGTGGTCGGCGGCCTCGCCCGCCTCATCCAGATGCTCGAGGAGGCGGACAACAAGACCCGCGAGAACATCCTCGAGTACCTCAAGAACGAGAAGCCGACGGTGTACGAGCGGGTGCGCAAGTCCATCCTCACCTTCGACGACATCGCCAAGTTCCCCGACCGCGAGATGCAGACGATCATCCGCGAGCTCAAGGCGGAGTTCGTGGCGCGGGCTCTGCAGGGCGCCGCTCCCGACGTCGTCGCGAAGTTCCTCAAGAACATGTCGGCCGGCGCGGCCGCCACGCTCAAGGAGAACATGGAGTACGCCAAGGGCCTCACCTCGACGCAGATCGACGAGGAGCGCGCGAAGATCATCGACCAGATCAAGACGATGGAGAAGCAGGGCAAGGTCGCGGTGCGCGACCGCTCGGCCGAGGCCGAAGGCGTCGTCGTGGAGCTCGCGACCGAGCGCGTCGAGCGCATCACGAGCAGCAGCGCGCCGGCGAAGGGCCCCGTGGCCCTTCCGGCTCCCGCCGCGGCGGCGGCCGCCAATCCGCAGCAGCTGCTGTCCGTCGGGGTGCAGGCCCACGACGCGGGCAACTTCGACGCGGCGGTGGCGAACCTCCGCGAGGCGATCGACCGCGACCCCGCGCTTTGGCAGGCGTACCAGTACATGGGCTCGGCGCTGTACCAGATGGGCCGCTCCCCCGAGGCGTTCGTCTATTTCGACAAGCTCGTCGAGCTGAACCCCGACCCGGAGGTCAAGGCGTGGGTGGAAAGCTTCAAGGCGCAGGCGGGAGTGTAATGCTGCGGCAATCGCGAAGCGATTGCCCAGCGGCATCGGTGGTTGCGCGAAGCGCGACACCTTAAAGGAGCAGCTCAATGGCTGAAGACAAGAAGGAACCGCCGAAGATTCCTCCGCCAAAGGCGGGGCCGCCGATGCCCATGCCGAAGTTCCCGCTGCCCGGCGCCAAGCCGGCCGCGCCGGCGCTTCCGGCCGCCCTCCATGCCGCCGTGGAGGCGGCCCTCAAGGCGAAGCCGGCGCCGCCTTCGGCGGCCTTCTCGAGGCCCCCGGCCCCGCCCCAGCCGGCCGCGGCCGACCTGGAGCGCAAGCTCTTCGAGACCGAGAAGCGCCTCTTGGAGGAGCGCGAGAAGGTCATCGAGGCGGACGTGCGCCAGCAGCAGGAGAGGATCTACGCCGGTAAGGTGGACGACACCATCCGCGAGGTGCAGGAGAAGCTCCGGCGCGACCGCCGCGAGGCGGAGATGGAGGAGGAGCGGCTGCAGCTGCAGACCCGCATCCAGGAGCTGGAGCAGAAGCTCACGCAGGAGCGGGACTCGTGGGTCGCCACCCTCAAGCAGCAGGTGTCCTCGCGCGAGACCCAGGACCGGCAGATCGAGGCGCATTTCTCCGCCCGCATGCAGGAGATGGAGCGGCGCTGGCTGGAGGAGAAGGCGCATTGGCAGAAGGTCATCCTCTCCAAAGACGAGGAGCTGAGGCGTCTGGAGGCCGTGACCGAGAGGCTCAAGGGCGCCGACAGCGAGCTCGACAAGACGCGCTCCGAGCGCGACCTGCACGCCGCGCGCGTGGGAGAGATCCGCCAGGAGCTCGCGGCCGCGAAGGCGGACCTTCAGGCCGCCGCCGAGCACGAGCGCGAGTACCACGCCTTGAAGGCGGAGCTGACGGTCATGCGCGAGCAGATGCGGATGGTCGCCGACAAGGCCGAGCGGGAGGTGCAGTCGGCGCGCATCGCGGCGAAAGAGCGCGAAGAGCGGGTGATGGCGGACAACGAGCGGCTCCAGCGCGAGCTGCACGAGATGCCGGAGCGGGCCCGCGCCGAGGCGCAGACGGAGATCAACAAGCACAAGCAGCAGGCGGACCTGGCCGGCGCCGCCCTTCAGCGCATGCGCGCGGTCGGGCAGGCGCTGGAGCGCCAGGTGGCCGCCCTGCGGGTCCAGGCTGACGATGGGGCGGCGGCGAAGCAGACGCTGACCCAGGAGCTGTCGGCGCTCAAGCGCGAGCTGGCGTCGGTCCAGGCGGCCGCCAAGCAGGCGCACGACCAGGAGCTCGCCACGCTGCAGCAGAGGCACGACAACGCGATCACGGCGGCCAAGCAGGAGCACGACAACGCGACGGTGGCGGCGAAGCAGGAGCACGACACCGCGATGGCGGCCCTGAAGCAGGAGCGGACGGCGGAGGTCACCGCCGCCAAGCAGGCCCACGCGGCCGAGGCGGCCGGGCTCAAACGCGACCTGCAGGCGCTCGGGGAGCGCTACAAGGGAGAGTTCCTGGTGCTCCAGCGGCGCTGGCAGGACCGCGAGAAGGAGATCCGCAAGGAGGCCGAGGAAGCGGCTCTTAAGGAGATCGAGGCCGTGCGCCGGCAGTCGACGGCCGACCTGGAGAACGCGCGCAAGCTGATGGCGGTGGAGATGGAGAGCGCCCGCAAGATGCTGGCCAGCGAGCTGGAGACGACCCGCAAGGAATTCGAGGGCGAGAAGGCTCGGCTGAGGCTGCGCGCGCAGGAAGAGGTCCAGGCGCGGGTGGAGCGTTCCGAGGCGGCGATCCGCAAACAGCTCGAAGAGCAGAGCGCGGCGAAAGAGGCGGCGGTGCGCCGCGAGCTCGAGGCGGAGCTGGAGGCGCGGGGCCAGCGTCTGGCCGAGAAGCTCAAGTCCGAGGTGGAGATGCTGCGCGGCGAGCTGGCGCAGCGCGAGGCGGCGACCAAGGAGCAGCTGATCGCGAAGGACAGGGAGGTCGCCGGGGTGCGCTCGAACCTCGACGAGCTGCGGGGGCACCTGGCCAAGGAGCAGGAGTGGCGCAAGGCGCTCGCGGCCGAGAAGGAGGAGGCGGAGCGCGACGCGCTCGCCCGCGTCGAGGAGGTCCGCAGGGCGCACGAGGGCCTCGACGAGGTCCGCGGCCGGCTCGCCAAGGAGGAGGAGTGGAAGCGGCTGCTCTTGCAGGAGAAGGCGAACCTCGAGAAGCTGGTCGCCAGCCTCGAGGGGGAGCTCCGCCATCATCACACGGCGGCGGCCCTGCCCCCGCCGCCCGCGCCGGCGCCGAATCCGACGGCAGCGGCGCCCGCTCCCGCGCCGCGGGCGGCGCCGCAGCCGCCCTCGGCGCCGGGCATCCTCGGGCGCTTCTTCGTGCCTCCGCCGCCGGAGGCTCCGAAATGATCCAGCTCACGCGGCTCAACGGGACCAGCTTCAGGGTCAACGCGGAGCTCATCGAGACGGTCGAGGCCTGCCCCGATACGGTCCTCTCGCTGGCCACGGGGAACCGCATCGTCGTGCGCGAGAAGGTCGACGAGGTGGTCGCCCGGGTCATCGAGTACCGCAAGAAGGTGAACTCGGAGAAGCCGGCGCCGAACCCGATCGCCGGCTTCGAGCGGAGGCAAGCGTCTTGATTTTAACGGGAATGTCCGTCAAACTGAGCTCGGAGCGCTGACAACTATGGACATCGCAACGATCATGGGCGTCCTCGTCTTCATCGGCCTCGCCGTCCTCTCCATCTATCTCGGCGAGGGCTGGGCCGGCTTCAAGCCGTTTGCCAACATGGAGGCGGCGCTCATGGTCATGGGCGGCACCTTCTGCGCCACTTTGGTCAACTATCCCCTGAGCCAGCTCCTGGGCATGGGCGGCATCATCAAGAAGGTCCTCACCTCCGCGGGCGAGGACACCTCCCGCATCGTGAGCACCTTTGTGACGCTCTCGCAAAAGGCCAAACGCGAGGGATTCCTCGCGCTGCAGGACGACATCCGCTCCCTCGACAACGATTTCCTGCGCCGCGGCGTGCAGCTGGTCATCGACGGCGCCGAGGCCGAGTTCATCCGCAATATGCTCGAGACCGAGATCGGCTTCATCCGCGAGCGCCACAAGATCGGCCAGGAGATCATGAACGCCATGGGGACCTACGCCCCGGCCTTCGGCATCATCGGCACGGTGCTGGGCATGATCCTGATGCTCTCCACGATCGACGACGTCAAAGAGGTGCCGCGCCGCATGGCCTTGGCGCTGGCGGCCGCCTTCTACGGCCTCGGCTCGGGCTACCTGCTCTTTTTGCCGATGGCCGGCAAGCTGCGGCGGCGCTCGGAGGAGGAACTGCTCGTCAAGGAGATCATCATCCGGGGCGTCCTGCTCCTGCAGAGCGGCGCGACCCCGAGCGTCGTGGAGGCGAACCTCAAGGCGTACCTCGAGCCGGCCAAGCGCATGCTGGTCAAGGCCGATGAGCCGCCCGCGACCGAAGCCCCCCAGGAGGCCGCACCCGGTGCTGCTCCGCGCGCCTAAGGGCTTCGTCGACGAGTCGGACCCGAAGGTGTGCCAGATCGGGCATCCGGCCCCGCCGTGGCTCGTCAACTACGCGGACCTGATGACCGAGATGGTCTGCTTCTTCGTCATCCTGTACGCCCTTTCCGCGGCGCTCAATAAGAACATGCAGAAAGCGAGGGAGCAGCTCCAGGAGATGATGAAGAATGGAAAGATGGCCGGCGAGGTCAAGATCGACAAGGAGGGGCTGAAGATCTCGCTTGAGGAGCAGGGCAAGAACGTCTTCTTCGAGAGCGGCTCGGCGGAGCTGACGCCCGAGATGAAGGACATGATCGCCAAGCTCGCGCCGATCCTGCGGCCGCTCGCCGAGAAGCACGACATCATCGTCGAGGGGCATACCGACAACGTCCCGATCCACAACGACCTTTACCTCAACAACTGGGAGCTCTCCTCGGCGCGCTCGACGAACGTGGTGGAAGAGTTCGTGAAGACCCAAGGCTACGCGGCGGAGCGCCTGGGGGCGGCGGGCTACGGGGAGAACCGGCCCGTGGTGCCGAACGATACCCCGGAGAACCGCGCGCGCAACCGCCGCGTGGTGTTCTTCGTCAAGAACACGCTGTCCGCTCCCGAGGTCGCCCAGCCGCCGCCGAAAGGAGCTGCTGCGCCCGCGGTCGAGACCAAGGCGGCGGCTGCCGACGAGGGCAAGACCGAGATCGGCTCCCTCTCGGCGGGCGGGGCCACCGGCATGCTCAAGAACGTCTTGTCCAAAATCAGAGGCAAATGATTGAATTCATCTCGATGAATCGCCTCCGCCTTTCCGCCCTCCTGCTCGCCTGCGCGTCGCTCGCGGCCTGCGCCGACGTGCAGATCGGCAAGGGCAAGCAGAAGGTCCTGCTGAAGGACTACGCGGAGGGCCGCGTCGTCGACGTGGCGCTGGTGGACCACCAGACCGGCGCCAAGGAGCTCCTGTTCATCTCCATGCCGCAGAAGACGCTGTTCCTGGAGGGCTATATCCAGGGACAGATCACCGACTACGACGACAATCCGATCGAGGGCGTGGTCGTGCGCGCCGTCGCGGAGGGCGAGGCGAAGGCGGCGGAGGGGGGCAAGGCGGCGTTCCAGACCTCCTCGTTCGACGCGGGCGTGACCGACACGAACGGCGTCTATCGGATCCGGTTCTCCCTGCCGGTCATCAACCGGCTCGTCGACGTGCGCGGAAAGTTCCTGTACAACCCCGGCTTCGACCAGGAGTGCAGCCTGCTGGGCCAGTGCTACGAGCCGCAGGTCAAAGAGTCGCCCTTCCGCATCGTTTTCGACGAGCATGACGGGACGCTCGTCTTCGCCGAAGGCATCCGGAAGGTCGTGGTCAAGGCGAAGAAGACCGGCCAGCCGAAGCAGCCTCTGCCCGAGGCGAAGGGGCAGCCCAAGCCCGGGGAGGGCGCGCCGACCAAGCCCGCCGCCGAAGAGGACATGTTCAAGGGTTTCGGCCAGATGACGCCGTGACACCCGGTCGGAGCACTGGGTCGGCCGCTGGCGTCTACCTCGACCACAACGCCACGACGCCGGTGCGCCCCGAGGTCGTCGAGGCGATGCTCCCCTACCTGCGCGAGCATTTCGGGAACCCGAACAGCCCCTACCGCATCGGACAGCAGGCGCGCCGGGCGGTGGAGGCCGCGCGAGCGCAGGTGGCCCGCTTGCTGAACGCCCAGCCCGCGGAGGTCGTCTTCACCTCCTGCGGCTCGGAGTCGGACGTGCTGGCCGTCTGCGGCGCGGCCCAGAGCGCCTTCGAGCGCTCCCAGGGCGCCCGGCGCCACCTCATCACCTCGGCCGTGGAGCACGACGCGGTCCGCGAGGCTTTCGAGGGCCTGAAGCGCCGCGGCTTCGAGGTCTCCGTCGTCGGCGTGGATGGCCAGGGGCGCGTCGATCCCGACGCCGTCCGCCGGAGGATCCGCCCCGATACGAGCCTGGTCTCCGTGATGCACTCCAACAACGAGGTGGGGACGCTCCAGCCCGTGGCGGAGATCGCCGCCGCCTGCCGCGAGAAGGGAGTGCTCTTCCATACCGACGCCGTGCAGACCGCCGGCAAGCTTCCCATCGACGTCCTGAGCCTCGGCGCGGACCTCGTCGCCCTCTCGGGCCACAAGCTGAACGCGCCCAAGGGCGTCGGCGCTCTCTACGTGCGCCAGGGCGTCCGGCTCGCGCCCGTGGTCACGGGGCACCAGGAGAGGAACCGCCGCGGCGGCACCGAGAACGTCGCCTCCATCGTCGGCTTCGGCCTCGCCTGCGAGCTGGCCTCGGCCGAGCTGCCGCGCCACGCCGAAGAGTTCCTGGCGCTGCGCAAGCGGCTGGAGGACGGCTGCCTCCGCATCCAGGGCTCCCGCGTCAACGGCCACCCCGACGAGCGCCTGCCGAACACCTGCCACGTCTCTTTCGACGGGCTCGACGCCTTCCAGGCCGTGGGTTGGTCGGAGTAGGCGCCCACGCTCTTAAGCTCCAAAGTCGATCCTCGACCATCCGCTTCGACCGGCCACGGAGCGGCATCGTCGTAGGCCACGCTGAGCACCAGCGTGCCGTCCGCGGTGTGGATCCGCAGCGTATCGCCGCCATTGCCCAGTCCGAATCCGAACTCGCCCAGGGGCGCCGGTCCGGCCGGAAACGCCCGCTGAAACCGAAGCGCATCCTGGCAAAGGACCCCGTAGCCGCCCGGCGGAATCACCCCACCCGGCACCACCGCGACATTCTCCTCGGTGGCATCGCGAAGTATCCACCCAGTGAGGTCCACCGGTGCGGTGCCAGGATTGTGCAAC
>JAPLKK010000025.1 GCA_026388115.1 Elusimicrobiota bacterium
CCCGCACCTCGTAGGTAGGGTCGGCGCCCAGGGCCTGCTCCAGCACGCGCCGCTTCTCCGGGGCGCCGACCCTCAGGCCGCCCAGCGCCTGCAGCGCCGTCGCCCGCAGCGGCGCGGGCTCGGCGGGATCGAGCGCGCGGCCGGCGAGCGGCGTGAGCGCCCCGGGGTCGCCGTTGGAGCCCAAGAATTGCGCGGCGTAGAGGCGCGCGCGGAAGGAGCGCGCCGGGTCGGCGAGCAGCTTCGACAGCGGGTCCAGCGCTTGGCCGCCGCGCAGCTTGACCTCGGGCTCGAAGCCGCGCATCTTCTCTTCGAGGCGCTTCGCCTCGAGCGGGTCGGCCGCGTCGGCCGCGCGGCCCAGGCGGTCCAATTGGGCGGCGATCGCCCTCGCGCGCGCCTCGGTCGGCGTCGGCTTGGGCGGTCCCGAGCGCTTCTTGGGCTTGATCAGTCCCTTGGGACGGGCGAGGGCCGAGGTCTCGGGGCGGCCCGCCTTCGCTGCGGCGGGGAGAAGGAGGGCCGAGGACAAGAGGGCCGCCGCGGCGCCGGCGGCTCTTCGGCTCACGGCTGCGTCTCCACCGGCTCTCCGACGGAGAAGTACCGGGCCTCCGGATGGTGGAGGACGAGGGCGGAGACGGAGGCCTCCGGCTCCATCATCCAGCCTTCGGTGAGGCCGACGCCGATATGCCGGTCCGGTTCGAGCAGGCGGAAGATCTTTTCTTGGTCCTTCAAGTTGGGACAGGCCGGATAGCCGAAGCTCACGCGCAGGCCGCGGTAGCGCGCCTGGAACTTCTCCTTGACGGTCATCGCCGGAGGGTCGGCGAAGCCCCACATGGCCCGCAGGCGCTCATGCAGCAGCTCGGCGAAGCCCTCGGCGCTCTCGATCGCGAGAGCCTGGAGGGCGTGCGACTTCAGGTACTGTCCTTGCTCGCGGTACCGCTCGGAAAGGGCCCGGATCCCCGCGCCGCAGCTTACGACGAACAGGGCCACGTAGTCCATGCGGCCTTCGCGGCGCGGCGCGATGAAATCGGCGAGGCACAGGCGCTCGCCCGCGCTTTGGCGCGGGAAGACGAAGCTCTCCACCGGCTCCGAGGCCGACGGCGAGTCGAAGAGGAGGAGGCGCTCTCCTTCGGCCTGCGCGGCGAAGAAGCGATAGACCGCCTTGGCGCTCATCAGGCCCCCGGCCAGGACCTCGTCTTGGAGCTCGGCCACGCGCTTGTACAGCTCCACGGCTTTCGGGTCATCAGCGGCCAGCCGCCGCTCGGGGCTGCGCAGCCCCAGATGCCTGCCGTAGAGCATGACGGGGTTGACGTAGCGGAAGATGTCCTCGACGCGGAGATCGGAGACGACGTGGAGCTTGAGGTCGGGAGGGAGGGGGATGTCGCCGTGCGTCACGACGGCGGGCTTGGCGCCGCCTTCGGCCGCGGCGGCCGCCGGGGCCGCCGCGCTCGCGGCCAGGTTCTCCTGGAGCAGCCGGTTCTTCAGCAGCACCGCTTCGCGCCGCGCCGGGTCTTGCAGGCCGTTGGCGAGGTCGAGGCCCATCATGGCGTCCTTGGCGTACAGCACGGGTCCCTCGTAGCGCGGCGCGATGCGGGCGGCGGTGAATTTCGGGCTCAGCGCCGCCCCTCCCACGAGCACCGGCGCGCGCACCCCCGCGTTCCTCAGGTCCTCGGCCGTGGTCGCCATCTGTTGGGCGGAGCGGACCAGCAGGCCCGACAGGCCGATGAGGTCGGGCGATAGCCTCTTCGCCGCCTCGATCAACGCCTCGGGCGCCACCTTGATGCCGAGGTCGGTGATCTCATAGCCGTTGTTCTTGAAAATGATGTGCACGAGGTTCTTGCCGATGTCGTGCACGTCTCCCTTGACCGTCGCCAGGAGCACCTTGCCGCGGGCGGCGGCGGAGCCGCGGTCCATGTGCGGCTCGAGCTGGGTCACCGCCGCCTTCATCACCTCGGCCGACTGGAGGACCTCGGCCACGATCATCTCGTTGGCCGCGAAGAGCCGGCCCACCTCGTCCATGCCCTTCAGCAGCGGGCCGTTGACGATGGCGAGGGGCTTGCGGCCTTGCGCGAGCAGGGCCGCCAAGTCCTCCGCGAGGCCTTCCTTCGAGCCTTCGATGACGTTCCTCGCGAGCCGCTCGTCGATGGGAAGCTTCAGCCGCTCGGACTCGGTCTTGGCGGCCGGCTTCGCTTCGCGAAACGCCGCCGCGAACTGCGCCACGGCATCCAAGCCCGCCGGATGCGCCGGGTCGCCGGGGCCCTTCCAGAAAAGCAGCGTTTCGGCAAGCGCCCGCTCCCGCTCGGGCAAGGCCGAGTAGCGCGCGAGCTTCTCGGAGTTCACGATGGCGCAGTCGAGTCCCGCCCGCACGCAGTGGTGCAGGAATACCGCGTTCAAGACCTCCCGCCCGGCCGGCGGCAACCCGAACGACACGTTCGAGATGCCGAGGATCGTCTTCGACCTGGGAAGGGCCTGCTTGATGAGCCGCACGCCCTCGATCGTTTCGATCGCCGAGCCGAGATAGTTCTTGTCCCCGCTCGCGCAGGGGAAGACGAGCGGGTCGAAATAGAGGTCCTCGGGCGCCAGGCCGTAGCGGCTGGTCAGCAGGTCGTAGGAGCGCTGGGCGATGGCGAGCTTGCGCTCGCGCGTGACGGCCATGCCGTGGGCCTTGTCCTCGTCGATCGTGCCCACGACGACGGCGCCGCCGTAGCGGCGCAAGAGCGGCACGATCCGGTCGAAGCGCTCCGTGCCGTCTTCCAGGTTGATGGAGTTCACCACGCATTTGCCCGGACAGCGCTGGAGCGCCTCTTCGAGGACGGCCGCGTCGGTCGTGTCGATCATCAGCGGCGTCTTCACCTTGCGCGTGAGGAAGTCCAGGAAGCGCGCGATGTCGGCCTTCTCGTCGCGGTCCGGGTTGGCAAGGCAGACGTCGAGGATCTGCGCTCCGTGGCGCGCCTGGCGGCGGCCCACCTCGGAGGCCTCCTCGAACTTTTCGGCGACGATGAGGTCCTTGAAGATGCGCGAGCCGATGACGTTGGTCCGCTCGCCGACGAGCACCGGCCTCTTGTCGTCGTCGATCACCAGGCTCTCGATGCCCGCCACCGCCGAGCGGCGCGGCGGGGCCGGGCGCCGGGGCCGCTTGCCGGCCGCCATCCGCGATACGAGCCGGATGTGCTCGGCCACCGTCCCGCAGCAGCCGCCCACGATGTTGACCCAGCCCTCGTCGCAGAAGCGCCCGAGCTTGCGCGCCACCATCTCCGGCGTCTCGTTGTAGAGGCCGTTCTCGTCGGGCAGGCCCGCGTTGGGAAAGCAGGAGACGTAGAAGCGGGAAAGGCCGGACAGTGTGCGCAGGTGGTCGGTCATGAAGTCCGGGCCCGTCGCGCAGTTGAGGCCGAGCGCGAGCAGGTCGAAATGCGCGAGCGAGTCGTAGAGCGCCTCGACCGTCTGCCCGCCGAGCATGACGCCCATCGTCTCGATGGAGACCGACACCACGATCGGGATGCGCCGCTCGAGCCTCGCGAAAGCGTCCTCGACGCCCAAGAGCGAGGCCTTCACGTTCAGCGTGTCCTGCTGGGTCTCCAGGAAGAAGAGGTCCGCGCCGCCTTCGAGGAGCCCCTGCGCCGCCTCGGCGTAGTTGCGCCGCACCTCGTCGAAGGCGATGCCGCCGGTGACCGAGATCGTCTTGGTGCCGGGGCCGAGCGAACCGCCGACGAAGCGGGGCTTGTCCTTCGTCGCGTATTTCGCGCACGCCTGGGCCCCTAGGCGCGCGGCCGCGCGTCCCAGCTCCAGCGTCCGGCCCTCGAGGCCGTACTCGGCCAGCACGTGGCGGATGGAGCCGAAGGAGTCGGTCTCGATGATGTCGGCGCCCGCGGCCAGATACTCTTCGTGGATGCCTTGGATGACATCGGGGCGCGTCAGGACCAGGTTCTCATTGCAGCCTTCGAGGTCGGGCCCGCCGAAATCCGCGGGCGTGAGGCGGCGCGCCTGTATGGCGGTGCCCATCGCGCCATCCAGGACCAGGATGCGCCGCTCCAGCAGTTCCCGCAGTTCCGCTTCGCGACCGCGATTCATGCGTAAATTAAACGAAAAAACCCGCGCGAACGGCGCGGGTTTTCAACTCCGCCTCTTTAGCCCCCGAAAACTCGGCCGGGGCAATTCGGCACAAATCCTCGCCGTCGTCTCGAAGTATAAGGGGTTTCCCGCCGCAATTCAATGACGCCAAAAGGCTGACCCCCGGGGATCCCTCCCGATCCCCGGGGGCGCCTTAGGGCTGTCCTCCTGCATCCGTTTACTGAGCCGGCTGAGACGGGGTCCCCGCCTCCGTCGCAGGCCGAGTCTTGCGCACCTCGGCGAGGCTTCCCTCGATCTCGCCCTTTACGGCCGGGTCCGTCTCGTCCTTAAGCCGCGCGAGCAGCAGCTCTTCTCCGGACGCCACATCGATGCTCTCGTTCTTGACGGCGTCGGGGATGATGCGGGCGACGAGCTTGCGGACGTTCGCGTCCGGGTGCCCCGCGCGTCCCTGCACCGCCTTCGCGGTCGCCTTCGACAGCGACGGCCGCAGGTACACGACCTTGAGCGCCCGCTCCAAGTCCTTTCCGTCCACCTTGCTGATCTGCTCGGCGAGGAGCTTGCCGCTGATCCATGGCATCTTCTTGTGGTCGTCGAGCATCCCAGCCTCGTCGAGCCGCGAGAGCATCGGGCTCATCACCTCGACCTTGCCGAGGTTCTGAAGCTCCACCGCGCACGCGGCGAGCGCCGGCCGTCCGACGGCCGTGTTCATGAGGGCGATGATCTCCGGCTCCGCCTTCTTGCCGAGAGCCCTCCTAAGAACCTGCGGCTTGAGCTGGTCCGGCACCAAGTCGGTGCGCGCAAGCTCCGCCGCCTTCTCGCGGATCTGCGGTCCGCTGACCGCGCCGGGCTTCAGCCACGCCTGGATCGTCTCGAGCTTCCAGGTGTCCGTCGTCGAGCTGATGATCTCCATCGCGAAAGCGCGGCTCGTCTCGCCGGCCAAGCCGACGACCGCCACGCGCAGGGCCTGGCCCTTGGTCTCCTTCCCGTCCGGGGTGTCCTCCGGCGTGGACGTGAAGGCCGCGATCACGGCTTGGGCCGCCTTCTCGCGGACCCCCTCCGAGAGCTCGTTGTCGCCCGTCGCCGCGTCCTCGATCGCTCCGAGCGCCGAGCGGCGGGCCTCGAGGTCCGTCCGCTCCAGCATCGGCAGCACCGCCAACACGGTGTCGTCGACGGTCATCGCCGCCGGCTCCTGGGCGGCCGAAGCCGCCGCGCCCGCGCCCGCCTTGAGCGGCCGCACGGGCCTGTTCTGTTCCATCACGCTGAAGTACAGTGCGCACGAGGCGCCCAAGGTCCCCAGCAGCAGCCACATCCTCATCTTGTTTTCCATGTCTTCCTCCCGGGGCGCCTGGCGACGAGGTCGTTCTCCTCTGTCGCCGTGTCGGCGAGCCTATCAGGCCGCCGACCTCAAGCGCCCTCTGCCATGGATACGCTCGGCGCGCCCCGAATATTTCAATTCCCTTCTCAAAAGAGTAAAGTCACGTTCACTCAGCCTTTCTTGGAGGGACCGATGATGAAATGGGCTCTTGTCGCTGTGACGTTCCTGGCCGCCGCGCCGGCGCGCGCCGACGGGTTCTGGTTCAATGGCGGGATTAAGGGAACGGTCGGCACCGAGGAGTACCGCGGCGTGGACGCCTCCGCCCAGCTCGGAGGCGACCACCTGAGCATCAAGCCGATGTTCAGCGAGTACAGCTCCACCGCCACCGTCGGCACCTTCAAGACCGCCTCGGTGCGCCTGGGCTACGACACCGACCTCTTCGGCATCGGCGTCACCGGGGGCGGCACGCCGCGGGTCAACGGCTACAGCAATGTCTTCGGCGGCGTGGACGCGATCCTCAGCCTCACGCCCGGCTCGGGCGGCCCCACCAAGCGCATCACCCCCGGCCAAGGGACCGCCGGCGGGGCGCGCGGGGAAGGGCTCACCCGCATCGATATCGGCGCGTCCTACATGCATACGGCCAACCGCGACAGCTTCCAGGCGGCCAATGCCGCTCAGGTCGGCGTTCGCGGCCCCGCATCGACCGTCTCGGTCGCGCAGCGGGCCAATGCCCTCACCATCGGCCAAAACGACATGACGGGGTCGGTCGGCATCAAGCTGCTCGGATTTCTCTTCAGCGGCGCCTTCACCAAGACCGTCTACGACAAGGACCTGGCCGCCAACTTTGTGCGCGCGCTGCCGGTCGAGCGCCTGAACGGCCAGGGCGTGACGACGCAGGGCATGCCGGACACCAACACCGCCTTGCGCGCGGAGCTGGACCAGCTGCCGCTGATCACGCCTTGGGCGAGCTACGTCCACACCCGGTACAAGCTCGGGCAGTCCAACTCGAACGCCTTGACGGTGGGCCTCAATGTGGAGCTGTCCATCCTCGAGGTCGTCGCCAGCATCGAGCATCTGGCTCAAGTCGGCGCGGCCGATCGCAACTATATGAGCCTCGGCGCGAACATCCGCTTCTAGGTCGCGACCGCCGGCGCCTTCGGCGCTGTTGCGGAAAGCCGGCGCGCTGGAAGAACAGCGCGCCGGCTGCTTTTAATAGGCCGGCGGCAGGCTCTCCGACTGCGCCGTATCGACGATTTTCGCCGCGTGGCGGTTCATGAGCTTGGCCACCGCGCGGCGGTCCAGGCGCCGGTACGTCTGGGCGAGCAGCCGCCAATGCTCCGGAGCGTTGGGCTCCAGGCGCACGAGGGCGAGCGCCGCCTGCCGGGCCTTCTCGGGGTCCTTCAGGATCCACTCGACTTCCACGAGATGTTCGAAGACGTCGACGGATGGCTCTTTCCGGGCGGCGAGCTGAAGGCTCTCCTCGGCGCCCTTCCAGTCCAAGAGATGGATCTGCGCCTCGGCCGTGCGCAAGGCCAGCTGGGGCAGCCCGGGGTCCGCCTCGGCGAGACTCCGGTACAGCCGCAGCGCCGTTTCCGCGTCGCCCGGGCCGTTGCGGCGAGCGATCAGCCGCGCGGCCAAGTAATGCGCTGCCGCGCCGCGCTCATGGCACAGCCGGACGCGGCCCAGCTGTTCGATCGCCTTCGCCGGCTCGCCGCGGCGCGCCTGCAAGACGCCGGCGTTCAGTCGAAGGTCCCAGACCAGAAAGGACGCGGGCATTAGGATCGCCGCGGCGGCCAAGCCGCCCGCGAACCGGGCCAGCCAGCGCCGCGGCGCGGGAGGCGCGGGGATCGGCAGGACGTGCACGACCGAGGAGCCTTCCTCGCGCGCGAGCACGGCGAGGCCGGCGGACAGCGCCGCGAGCCAGAAGCCGGCCGCCGGCGAGGCGAGCGCATCGGTGACGAGCCCCGCGGCCAGGAGCGCGGCGCAGCCCGCCCAAAGGCCGGCCGCCAGCGCGCCCGAGCGCGCGTCGCCGCGCGCGAGCCGCCTGCGGGCGTCGCGCCAGCCGGGCACGAGGACCAGCAGCGCCAGCGCGAGCGCGAGCCCGAGGCCCACGAGGCCGAGCTCCGCCGCGATGCGCAGAGGCTCCGAACGCGGGTGCGCGAGCTGAGCCGCCGACGCGGTCCAGCGCGCCAGCTCCGGCGGCCGGAAGTCCGGGAAGGCGGCGGCGAAGCTCCCCGCTCCGAAGCCGCCGACCGGACGCATGCGGACCATATCGACGGCGCCGAGCCATGACGCGGCGAGCGCCCGCTTCGCCTGCAGCCAATGCTCGGCGCCGAAAGCGGATTCGGCGATGACAACCGGTGCCCCGCTCCCCCTCCCCCCTTGCGGGAGTGACGCCCCCGGGTTGGGGTGGGGGGAGATCGCGCTGATGCAGATCGCCGCCGCGATCGCCGCTTGGGCCAAAGCAATCTTTCTGACGCGCACGTCACGCGAACTGGATAGGGCCAGCGCGGCGAAGGCGGCCGAGCCTACGGCGAGAAGCCCCGCCCCGACGATCGAGCCCGAGGCCCATAGCGCTTTGGCCGCCAAGAGGCCTGTCGCCCCGGCCAGCACCCGCCTCCCTAGGCCTGCCTCCGGGTCGCAGGCGCGCCCCATCGCCAAAGGCCATGCCGCCGCGCAAAGCGCCGCCAGGCGGGCCGGCGAGTCGAGCGTCCCGAACGCCGCGGACCCGAAGGCGTCCTTCCAGGGCAACGGGTCGAGGCCGAGCCGCTGCAGCAAGGCGTACGCGGCCGCGACGCCGACCGCCGCGAGCGACCAGTCGGCCAGCGCGAGCGTCCAGCCCGTCGAAGCCGGCCCGACCAGCGAGGTGAGAAAGAGCGTCAGCAGCGCGATCTGCCTCAAAGCAGGGAAGAGCGACACCGCCGGATACGGATTCCATGCGAACGAGAGCGCCGTCCAAACGAGCAGCGCCGCCCCGACGGCCGCGATGGCGACGCGCCGCGCGGGCAGCTCGAAGCGCCCCGCCTCGAGGGCGCGCGCCAGCCAGACGCCGAGGGCGATCCATGCCGCCGCCTGCAGCGTGATGTCCTTGATAAGCGCCGGGTCGTACGCCTTGAGATAGAAGGCGAGCGGCAGCCCCGCCGCGCACAACCACGGCAGCGCCGCCTGGAGGCGGTCCAGCCTCGCGACCGAGGGCGCGTTCATGGCGTTCGCTCCGTTGTTCCCTCTCCCCCATGGGGAGAGGGCAGGGTGAGGAAGATGTCGTCTGTGCCCGGCAGCCCCTGGCTCGCGATGCCCGGCGCCAGATTGCCGCCCGCCAGCAGCGCCAGATACACGAATGCCGCCGCCTGCGCCGGCTGCAGCCGCCAGGCGGGCCGCAGGACGGCGCGCGGCTCGGCGCCTTCCTCGAGCTTCTTCAAGATCGAGTCCACGAGGCCGGCGGGGACCTCCACCGGCACTTCAAACTTCACCGGCCGGAGCACTTTCTCCTCGCGCGCGCACTCCGCGCAATCCTTCAAGTGCTCGCGCACGCGCGCCGACTGCGCCGCCGTCAGCCGGCCGTCCACATAGAGATCGAGCACATTGCGGCTCGTCCAGCATGCCATCCGCCGCGCGAGACTCATCGTTCCTCCGCCAGAGGCGCCAGCTTCTTCCTAAGAGCCTTTCGCCCTCGGAACACGTACACGCCCAATGTCGAGGCCGGGAGTTCCAGCACCCCCGCCGCCTCCTCGTAGGAGTAGCCCTCCAGGTCTACCAGCGCCACCGCCATCCTCCATTCCATGGGCAACTCCCTTAAAGCCGCCTGAACGGCATCCCGATCACTGTCACGAGCCAGCATCTCGTCCGGCCCAGGCGAGGGGTCCACCAGGGTGTCGGCGGGAGCGAGACCGCCGACGTCGGGATCCGCTTCCAGAGGCGACTCGCGTCGCCGCGCCTCCAGTCGAAGACGGTCGATGAAAAGATTCCGAAGGATCTGGTGAAGCCACTGCTCGGGCTGATAGCTAGGGTCGTAACGGTCATGGCTTTTAAGCACCCGGAGCATCGCGTTCTGCACGAGGTCCCACGCTTCGCTGCGGTCGCCGGTCAGTCGCAGCGCGATCGCGTAAGCGTGAGGGGTGTACCGTTCGACGAATCCCTTGACGTCTTCCACTCGGAGCCCCTCAGTCCGCGATGCCCCTTCGCTATCCATACGTCCGGGCTCGCGGATTTATTTCAGCGGGGCTGTGACGATTGTATCACGATTGCTATATTCGTAAACGTTCTCCCTCCCCCCTTGTGGGGGAGGGTTGGGGTGGGGGGTGAATGTCGTTGGAGATGAAACGGAAGGTATTGGTGGTCACCTTGCTCCTCACTGTTACTCTCCCCGCCCGCTCCCAGCAGAAAGCAGAGCCCCAAGCAGAGCTCAAGGACGGCACTTGGGTGATGAGCGTCGGCGCCGGCCTGGGCTACCCGATGGGGTCGACCAAGATGCATTTCGGCATCCCCTACGCCGTCGGCGGCGAGGCGTACTATGTCCCGCGCCCTGAGTACGCGCTGGGGCTGCAGGTGGACCGCCTGCTGTTCATGGGCGGACAGGGCGGCGGCAGCAGCGACGCCACCTTTATCACTTTGGTCGACCGCGCCAACGCCGCCCTCGGCTACGAGAAGACGATCCTCTTCGCACTCATCGGCGTCGGCTACGGCGAGGTGCACGCGGAGATGCCCGACGGCACGCGGGACCACGGCGGCGGCCCGGTGCTGACTTTGGGCGGCGGGATGCAAAGGGTCGGGGAGGGCCCGCTCGGCTGGTCGGTGGAGTTGCGGCTGATCCGTGCCGCGGTCGGCCTTCCCCAGCTCGGCATGGGCGGCATCACGGTGGCCGTGGCGGAGGTGAAGGCGAACTGGCGGTTCAGTTGGGGCGTGGACTTCTTCTCGCCCTAGGTTTCGGTTCTGACTCCCGAAGATTCAAGATGCTAGAATCGTCAAGTCCGGAGGCCTCATGACCATCACCGCCCGCGTCCTCGCCAAAGACGTCGTCACCGCGTCGCCCGAAGAGACGGTCGCCGCCGTTGCTCAGCGCATGGCCGGCTCGAAGGTGGGGTCGATCGCGCTCTTGGACTCGAGCCGCAAGCTGGCGGGCATCTTCACCGAGAGGGACCTGCTCTCCAAGGTGGTCGGCAAGGGCCTCGATCCCGCCAAGACGAAGGTCTTGAGCGTGATGACCTCGAACCCGGCGACCGTTCAGGCCGATGAGCCCCTGGAGAAGGTCTTCGCGGCCTTCAGCGAGGCGGCTTACCGCCACCTGCCCATCATGGAAGGCGACAGGCTGATCGGCATCGCGTCCCTGCACGACTTCGCCCAAGTGCTCGTCCGTCTGGGGCAGGACGAGCAGGCCATGGAGACGTTCGCGGAAGGAGCGCTCTCCTCGCCGCGGCAGGTGATCCGCGTGCGCGGGCAGTAGTCGCTTAGGAGCGGAGACACTTTCCCCCGTCTTGTCAATTACAGCCCGTAATTGACGCCGCGCGTTCGCGGGTCCACACTGGCGCGCGATGGCCGCGCCGAATCGCCGAGGACTCCGCTGGGCGCCGTTCGTAATCGCCACTTTCATCGTCTTCGTCGCCCCCGCCTCCACGAACGCGAGTACGGTTTCGGCCGACGAGCTGGACGTCAGCACGATCAGCGGGTTATCGGGCCAAGATTGGGTGGCGGTTTCAACCACGTTGTTCTTCCCG
>JAPLKK010000217.1 GCA_026388115.1 Elusimicrobiota bacterium
CCGCTTGACGGTGCGAACTTCTCGGTCTAAGCTACGGTATGACCTCCAGACCGGGAAAGCTCCTTGCCGGCGCATGCGTCCTCATCGGCTTCGCCTCCACCGCCTTCGGCGCGGAGCTAAGCCATCTCGAACAGGTCCAGCAGCGGATCGAGGCCA
The DNA here is from genome assembly GCA_026388115.1 of Elusimicrobiota bacterium. Classification (GTDB taxonomy): domain Bacteria; phylum Elusimicrobiota; class Elusimicrobia; order UBA1565; family JACRDR01; genus JAPLKK01. Next base: position 157 of record JAPLKK010000217.1, read on the forward strand.
TCCGTCAGGCGATCCAGGACGAGGGCGGGCACTGGAGCGCGGGCCCGACCTCGATCGCCAGGCTGACCGACGAAGAGAAGCTGGTGCTGCTGGGCGCGCGGCGTCATCCCGGCGCGTTGCGGAAGGCCCGGCTGCGCGGCGGCGCGCCGTCCGCGTTGGACTGGCGGGACAACCCGAGCTATCGCATCCCCGTCTTCGGCAAACCGGCCACGAGCAACTTCGTCAGCCGGGTCAAGCACCAAGGCGGCTGCGGCAGCTGCTGGGCCTTCGCGGTCACGGGCGCCCTCGAGTCCTACTGGCTGCGGACGGGGGGCGACCCGGAGCAGGCGGATCTATCCGAACAGGCCGTGCTGTCCTGCAGCGGAGCGGGCAGCTGCAAGGGCGGCTTGCCCACGACGGCATCGGATTACCTGCGGGACAAGGGCATCCCCGCGGAGAGCGACATGCCTTACACCGCCACCGACGCCGCGTGCCCTAGTCTTGACCAGGGGGCGCGCGAGCGTATCCAGCGGATCGGCAGCTGGCACGCCGTGCCCAAGACGGCCGCCGACATCAAGGCCGCCCTCAACCAATACGGGCCCCTGCCGACGACGATGGCGGTCTACGAAGACTTCATGACCTATGAGAGCGGCGTCTACCACCACGTCGGCCTGCTGAGCGGGCGGCCGCTGAACCCGATCGACTTCTGGGTCAAGCGGCTCTTCCGCGACCTGTTCAAAGGCCTGGTCCAGTTCAAGGGCTACCACGCGATCCTGATCGTGGGCTATGACGACAGCCAGCAGGCGTTCATCGTGAAGAACAGCTGGGGCTCGGACGACTGGGGCGAGGACGGCTTCTTCCGCATCGCCTATTCCCAGCTGAAGAACATGGTCAGTTTCGGAGAGGACACCCTCGCCTACGTGCCGCCCGAGGAGGGCCCGGAGCTGTCCATCCTCAACCCGGATAAGTCGCAGCCCGTGTCCAGCCCGGTGACGGTGAGCGGGAACGTCTCTCGTCCGAGCGATCTCCAGATCAAGTTCGACGGCGAGGAGTTCCGGACGATGGGCCAGGGCCGGTTCGACGGCGGCTGGAGCCAGGGCGCCGGAAATCTCAGCGACGGCGCGCACACCGTGACCGTGCGCGCGCGGGACGCGACGGGAGGGACCACCGAGGAGGCCCTCCAGTTCCAGGTCGGCGCGCCGGACGAAAAGCCGTGAGCCGGCGAGCGGTAGGCGCGGCCGAGCGGAGCTCCGGGAGCGCTTTGAACGGGGCCTGTCAGCGGTCCGATTTAAAGAAGACTTTACAGATCGGGCAACCCTTCTTTTCGCAATAGGCCGCGCAGCAGAAGACGACGACGGCGAGGACGAGGAGCACCACGATGACCTCGCCTCGCACCGCACAACCGCCCCATCCCACGCGATGGGTCCCGATGGCGTTAGTCCAGCCATTCATCGATGCGGCCTCACCGGTGCGTCGAGAGATCCTCGGTGATCTCCGATGCCCCCCCTCAGGCCATAGCGTAGCCCCCGCTCTCCGGCGGTGTCAATACACTCGGTGTCAGACTTCTCGTCTCATATGGCCCGGGTAAACGAGCTTGGCCCCGTCGGGTATGATCGCCAAGCGGCCGTGCAGGAACTTCACCGCCCGCGCGTAATGGCTGATCAGGTGATCCAGCCCCGGCTGTTCCAGTTTTGAGACGTAATTCTGCCTCCGATGCAGGCGAGAGGCCATCTTCTCTTGAGTCATGCCGCGCAGACGACGCAGGACGGCGAACTGAACGGCGATAGGGCGCTCCGAAAGGTCGCCAAAGAACTCAGCGGCGAGTTCGGAGTCAGCCTGTATCCGCTTCCAGGTATCTCTCTCAAACGGAGACCGCGCGGCTGCCTTCTTCATCGAGGCCTCCTGACGTTTCCGCCCAAGACGTCCCGCATCCGGCGATAGGCGGCGCGCAGCGCGGCCCGCGGCGTCTTGTCTCTCTTTTTTTCTAGCGCCGATAGAAGCCATACCTCGTCGCCATGAACGCAAAAGAAGATCCTATAGGCGATGCCTTGGAAGTCACGCTTCAGCTCCCACAAAGGATCGTAGCCGGCCATTCGGCGGACCTCGACGCCCGCGGGCCGAGGCCAAGCGACGAGCAGCGCATAGAGGTCCCCGCGCAGCTTGGCTTCCGCCTTCTTCCGCTGACCGTCGCCGCTCAGGCGAGCGAGGTACTCCGAGACGAAGCCCTCCTCCCATCCGGGATAATAGCCGATGATCACCTAGCATCCTGTACTTAGGATATTCTCAAGTCGGTATATTGTCAAGGCCCGCCGCCCCCCCACTAACAAGTACGAATGGCGAGCGAAAAAGTTCCCGGCTTGTTTGCCTGTCTAAGGTCGCAATCCTCGGCCTCAGACAGGGGGCGCGGCGGGGTCTTTCCAGGAAGCCGTCCAGCGCGACGACGAACGGGAGGAGCGGCGACGCAGCCACGCCGCCGCCGCGAGAAGTATCGGCGCTGCTGCGAGCGCGTAGAGAAGACGCCTGCGCCGGGAGCGCTCGGCAGCCAACTCCGAGACCCGACGCTGGTAGGCGGCGTCTTCCCCCTCCAGGATAACGTTGAACCGCCTTGCCAACAGATCGAACTCCGCGTAGGCGTTGCGCGCTTTCACATATCCCACCGCGCTCCGGGAGTCGGGCTGGGAGCCTTTTGCCATGGCGCGCAGTTGGAAAGCCATCAAGTCTTTCGACAGCCGCAGCAGTTCCGGGGCCCCCTGGCCGTATAGGACATTGGTTGTCTTGAAGACTTGAGCGCGCAGCGCGGTCCGGTCGCGGGTGAAGCCGGAGAGATCCTTCGCCGAAGGATAGGCGTCGCGCATGAACCCCAGGCGTTCCGCCGCCGGAGTGGTGCGCAGCGCCTCGGCGCGGAGGCTGGCTTCGAGGACCGCGACCTTCTGCATGATCTCCGCCGGCGTTTTCGCGGACGAACCCTTCCCAGCGAACGAGGCTCCTCCCAGCGCCCTGAGAGCGAATTCCACCGCTTCGCCCTCCCTGTCCTTCTTCGCGCCGTCTTCAGAGACGGCCCGCGCCGCCGAGAACAGCAACCCGCTCAGGAGGATGGCCGCTCGAAGCGCGATGAAGGTTTGGCGTCCCACGCAGCAAGTCTACGCCCGGAAGCTCCCGGATTCAATGAGGAGAGGACTCCAAGGGAACTAAACACCCGCCTCATTCGTATATATGGGCGTGGGAAACCTGCCGATGCCCCTGAGGAATATCAGGCCTCGAATCTTGACGATCCGCACGCGACGAGTGATGTTGGATACCCAGTTGGCCAATCTGTATGGAGTCAAGCCGATCCGATTGCGGGAGCAGGTGCGGCGCAATCTGGATCGTTTCCCGGAAGACTTCATGTTTCAGCTCACTGCCGAAGAGGCCGCTGCCTTGGTATCGCAGAATGCGATACCTTCGCGGCGCTCGCTCGGCGGATACCTGCCGTTGGTCTTTACGCAGGAAGGGATTGCGATGCTGTCCAGCGTCCTCAGAAGTCCGCGCGCCATCCGTGCAAACATCGAGATCATGCGAGCCTTTGTCTATGCAAAGACACGTGAGCGCTGGCGTAGCGCCGCTCTGACTAAGTTGGAGGAGCTGGAGCGCAAAGTCCTGGGTCACGACAGGGACATCGAGCGTCTCTTCGAGGCATTGCGCGACCTTATGGACCCGCCGGATGGACCGCCCCCAAAGATTGGATTTCGGATGCAGTAGCCTCGATTCGAACAGCGTCCTGATCGGGGCGCGGTGAATCGACGAGGCTCGTCTATATCAGCGGATCACTGCGCCTCGACGAAGTAGCTCCCGCTCGCGCGCCAGGCGGCGAGCAAGAGGCTCGCGGGCACCAGCCGCGCCCCCGCGTAATAGGCCGGAGCGCTGTCGTTGATGTAGAAGGCGAGGATCTTGCCGGTCTCCCGGGAACGCTCAAGACCGGTGATGACGATCGTATGGCGTCTTCCGGCGTCGGATCGGTTATACCAGACATAGGCCGGATCCACCTCGGCAGCCACCATCCTCCCCTGGCTCACCGCGTTGATGAGAGCCTCGTCCGTGTCGCCGCCGTGACGGATTACTTTGAGCCCGTGATTCTCCAGAAGATCGCCGAGATTCCTGACTTGGTAGCCGCCGTTGGCGCCGTCGCGCGCGCCGTTGAAATAGCCCTTTCGGACGGATTCCTCAAACAGCTCGTCTTCCTGCCGTTGAGGGTCCCCTGGCGGCAGAGCGCCGTGCTCCAAGAGCATCTCCTGATAAGAGACGATCGTGCAGGTCCCGCCGGTCTGGGCATGGACCAGGGCCGCGCGCTCGAGAGGATGGCCGGCGGTCCGGCTGCGCCCGCGGATATGCAGGTCGTGGATGGAATCGGCCCACGCTTGCTCGTAGCGCATGGCTCGGGCGGACCACCGCCACGCCTGGCCCGCGTCGGGTGACATCCGCGCGGCCTCCAGCTCGATCATGTCCGCGGAGGGACGGCGCGGCGGGGTCTGGGCCGCAGGGGCCCTGGCCGGCAACGGAGCCGCGTCGGGCAGGCTCACCGGCGCCGGCCGCTGCGTCATGAAGCGGTTCGGGCGGAGCGTCATGCGCATGAAGCCGCCGCCGCTCTCGAAGGTGGGCGCGAAGCCGCTCACCGGCTCCGACTTGATGGCCGGCGCCGGGTAGCGATTCGCCGGAGAAGCGGACGGAGACGACGCCGGATATTCAGGAGCCGGGGACCAGCGGCGCGAAGAGTCACTATCCGGCGCAGGCGCGGGCGCCGGCGCGGCCGGGACGGGTGCTGGAGCTGGGCGCAAAGCGCGAATGACCGGGACGTAGTGGTTGCGCGCGGGGGTTCCCTTGTACTGCGACCCAGCCCATACGTCGACGGCGAGGGAGATGAATACTGCGGCCAGGCTCGCGGCTCTCGGCGACACGCTGCGCGCTCCAGAGGGGGTACGCAGAGTATATCCCGAAGCTGTTTCAAAACTATTGTCCACCAGCGGCAGTCGGAACTCAGCCTCCGTTGACGGCCCCGCCGATCGGCGAAAAAGTCGCGCGTTTGCAGGCGTTTTCGCGCTGAAAGAAACATTAGCGGCGATCGAGGCCTCTCTTCGGGTATAACCCTGACCAGAGGTGTCTTCCGATTGACCAGGGAGAGGAGGCTCGATAGCGGAGAACCAAACCGAGGAAAAAACCGAGTGGCCGCCCCGCGCCTATCGCGACGCGGGGCGAGCCTTTTCTTGCTAGGATCATTTCCCATGTCGGCTATTCTGGCTTTGGTA
>JAPLKK010000273.1 GCA_026388115.1 Elusimicrobiota bacterium
CGCAGGCGAGCGATGCGATCGCCGATCTCGGGATGGGTCGCCATGAGCGCCGTGGTCTTCTCGGTGATGCGCTGCATGGGATTGACGATGAAGAGGTGCTGCGTGGCATTGCTCACTCCGGGAAACGGCTTGGCCGCCGCTTCGAGCTTGGCGAGCGCCGCGGCGATGTCTTCGCGCTTCTCCAAGTAGTGGATGGGGCTGAGCCCGCAACGCTCCTGCGCGGCCTCGTCTTCGAGGAGCGTCAGGACGAAGCGGCCAGCCTCCTCCAGGGCCGCCGACGCCGTGGCCTTGAACAGCGGCGCCGTCTCCGGCGCCAGCCCTTCGGCGAACACGTCGAGGTCGGGGCCGAGGGTCGCGATGGCGAGGCTGCAGGCGAGCCCCGGCATCGGCGACAACGTGCCCGCTTCGTCGGCGGAGAAGCTGTCATAGAGCACGGCGGGCACGGCTTTCGCGGAGACCGCGTCGAGCCAGGCCTGAAGCTCCGGCTCCGCGCCCAGGCCGAGCGGGATGAGGTCGATCCGCGCCTTCTTCGCCCGGCGCTGGATCTCTTTGACCCTCAGCTTGAGCTTGAAGCCTCGGATCTTGCGCACGCTATCTCCGGCCTTTCTTGCCCTGAGGGGCGTTGGGACCGGGGGCCGGGGCTCCGGCCGGCTTGCCGCCGGCGGGTGCGGCCTGCGGGCGGGAGCGGCCGTAGCGGAGGTCGTACTCGTAGACGAGCGGCGCGGCCACGCCAATGGAGGAATACGTGCCGAGGATGTTGCCGACGACGAGGCAGAGCGCGAAGTTGTGGAGCACCTGCCCGCCCGCCAGCCACAGGACCACGCAGATGATCTGCACGAGCAGGACGGTGATCACGGTCCGCGTCAGGGTGTCGTTGAGCGCGGTGTCGATGACCTCGGCCAGCGACTCGCGGCGCATGATGCGGCCCATCTCGCGCATGCGGTCGTAGATGATGATGGTGTCCTCGATCGAGAAGCCCGCGATGGTGAGGAGCGCGCTCACGATGAGCAGGTCCATCTCCTTGCCGGTGATCGAGACCAGGGCCGCCGTGCCGATGACGTCGTGGAAGAGCGCGATCAGCGCCGCCAAGCCCCAGATGGGATTGGCGAAGCGGAATCCCAGGTAGATGGTGATGCCCAAGACGCTGAGGACGATCGCCCAATAGGTCTTGCGCTGGAGGTCCTTCCCGATGACCGGACCGATGTACTCGCGCCGGTCCACCGTCGGCTGGTTGTCGGGGAAGGCGGCCTTCAGGACCGCCTCCATCTCGTCGCCGAGGCTCTTCACCGACTCTTCCATCCCCTTCTCGCGCAGGATGAAGGAGTTCCTGCCCTCGATCGTCTGGATCTCCGGCGCCAGCTTCTTAGCCTCGAGGGCCTGGCGCACGTCGGCCAGGCTGACGGGCTTCGGGAACGTCACCTGCTCCAGGGCGCCGCCCGTGAACTCGATGGAGTAGTTGAAGCCTTTCACCGCGATGACGGCCAGGCCGCCGAACATGATGATGACGGAGGCGCTGATCGGGATCCAGCGCAGGCCGATGAAGTCGATGTGCGGCCGTTTGAAAAGTTCGATCATTTAGATGGAGAGCTCCTCGATGCCTTGGCTCGCGAGATAGGAGTCGAACACGAGCTTGGTGATGAAGATGGCGGTGACGATGCTGATCGCGATGCCGAGCACCAACGTGACGGCGAAGCCCTTGATGGGGCCGGTGCCGAACTGGAACAGGAAGGCCGCGCTGATGACCTCGGCCAGGTGCGCGTCGATGATGGCGTTGAAGGCCTTTTCATAGCCCGTGTCGACCGCGATGCGCACCGGCTTGCCGACGCGCAGCTCCTCGCGGATGCGCTCGAAGATGATGACGTTGGCGTCGATGCCCATCGCGAGCGCCAGGATGACCCCCGCGATGCCGGGCAGCGTCAGCGTCGAGTGCAGGTACGCCATCCAAGCCAAGAGGAACAGGACGTTCAAGAGCATGGCCATGACCGCCACCACCCCCGAGAGGCGGTAGTAGAACAACATGAAGATGATGACGAGGCCCAGCCCGATCAGCGCCGCGCGCAGGCCGGTGCGGATCGAGTCCTCGCCGAGCGTCGGGCCGACCGTGCGCTCCTCGACGATCGTCACCGGGGCGGGCAGGGCGCCGGCGCGCAAGACGATGGCCAGGGCGCGCGCGTCCTCCATCTTGAACTGCCCCTCGATGAAGCCCGAGCCGCCCGAGATGCGGCTCTTGATCACCGGCGCGGAGTACACGATGCCGTCGAGCACGACGGCGAGGTTCTTGCCGACGTTGGCTCCCGTGAGCGCGCTGAAGATGCCGGCGCCGACGTCGTCGAGCTTGAAATCGACGACCGGCAGGCCGTAGTCGCCGCCGGGCCGCACCTTCGCCGTCTTCAGATGCGCGCCCGTGAGCGGCACCGCGGCGCTCACGATGTAGTAGCTGTCCTCTCGGCCGGGAAGGAGGACGTCGCCTTTCGGCAGGAGCTTCTCCGCGTCCGGCTTGACCTTGCCCTCGACGAAGGGGGAACCCAGTTCGGCGATCTTGCCGAGAGCCTTGCGCGCCTCCTCGGAGGAGTCCACCATGCGGAACTCGAGCAGCGCCGTCTTGCCGATGATCTCCTTGGCCGACTTGGAGTCGGTGATGCCGGGCAGTTGGACCACGATCCACTTCTCGCCCTGGCGGGCGATCATCGTCTCGCCCACGCCGAACTGGTCGACGCGGTTGCGGATGACCTCGATGGCCTGGTTCACCGCGTCGGTGAGCGTCTGGTCCTTGGCCAGCTTATCGGCCTCGACCTCCATGACGAGGTGCGTGCCTCCCTTGAGGTCGAGCCCCAGGTTCAGCAGCCACGCCGGCCGCAGCCGGGCCGCCTCGAGTTTGGCGCGCTCGGCAGAGTCGGTCGTGTACCAGTTGATGGACGGATACAGGAAGAAGATGGCGAGAGCGACGAAGCCCAGGACCGCTGCCCACTTCAGTTGGAGGCGGCTCATGGGGCGGTCAGGACGCCGCGACCGCGGGGGCGGTCGAGGTGGTGTCGTTGGCGAGGCGGGTGATGGCGGTGCGCGCCACCAGCACCTTCACGTTCTCGGCGATCTTCAGCTCCACGTCGGAGCCCCTGAAGCCCACGATGGTGCCGTAGAGCCCGCCGTTGGTGAGCACGCGATCGCCTTTGTTCAACGCGTCGAGCATCTGCTGATGCTCGCGCTGCTGTTTTTGCTGGGGCCGGATGATGAGAAAATAGAAGATCAGAAAGATCGCGATGATGGGCACGAGGCTCATAATCGGATTCGCTTGCGCTGGGCTCATGTATTTCGCTCCGCTGAAGTCGTTCGCGCTTCGGGGAGAGTGTAGCAAATTCGCGACGAAGCCAATCTAGGCCGCATTGAGGCGGTCGAGGAAGGCGCGGCGCGCCTCTTGGAAGCGGCCCTGCTCGATGGCCTGGCGGATGTCGGCGATGATGTCCATCAGGTACTGGACGTTGTGGTAGGAGATGTAGCGGTAGGCCGAAAGCTCGTGCGAGCGGATCAGGTGGCCGAGGTAGGCGCGCGAGTAGCGGCGGCAGACGAAGCATTTGCACTCGGCGTCGAGCGGCGAAGGGTCCGAGCGGTGGGCGGCGTTCGTGATGTTCAGCCGCCCGCCGCGGACCAGGGCGGTGCCGTTGCGCCCGACGCGCGTCGGGAAAACGCAGTCCAGCATGTCCACGCCTCTGGCCACCGCCTCCCAGAGGTCCTCGGGCGCGCCCACGCCCATCAGGTAGCGCGCGTGGCCTTCGGGCAGGTGCTCGGTGGCCGCTTCGACCGTCGACCACAGGAGCTCCTTCGGCTCTCCGACCGAGATGCCGCCGATGCAGATGCCGTCGGGGTCGAGGCCCAGGGCGTGCTCGGCCGAACGGCGGAGCAAAGCGGGGTAGACGCTGCCCTGAAGGATCGGGAAGAACAGCGCCCGCGCCGCGGGATCGACGCTCTCGACGCGCCGCCGGTGCTCTTGGGCGGCCCGCTCGGCCCACTGCATCGTGCGCGCGAGCGAGGCTTCGGCCTGGGCCTCGGAGCACGGATAGCTCGTGCATTCGTCGAGCGCGGTGCGGATGTCGGAGCCCAGGCGGTCCTGGATGCCGATGACGCTCTCGGGCGTCAGGTGATGGCGGCTGCCGTCGAGGTGCGAGGTGAAGGTCACGCCCTCGTCGGTCAGGCTGCGCAGCCCCGACAGGCTCCAGACCTGGAAGCCGCCGGAATCGGTCAGGATCGCGCCCTCGTAGCCCATGAACTTGCCGATGCCGCCGAGGGACTCGATGACGTCGCAGCCGGGACGCAGGTACAGGTGGTAGGAGTTGGCGAGGATGATCTTCGCGCCGAGAGCGTCGAGGTCTTCCTGCGACATCGCTTTGATGGCTCCTTGCGTCGCGACGGGCATGAAGACCGGGGTTCCGATGACGCCGCGGCGCGTGCGCAGCGTGCCGGTCCGGGCGCGGCTCTTGGGATCTCGGGTCTTGACGGTGAAGTTCATAGGATGAGCATCGCGTCGCCGTAGGAGTAGAGGCGGTAGCCGAGCCGGATGGCTTCGCGGTAGGCGCCCAGGAGCCGCTCGCGGCCGGCGAAGGCGCTGGCGAGGACGAGGGGCGTGGAGCAGGGGAGATGGAAGTTGGTGATGAACGAATCGAACGCGCGGAACTCGTGGCCGGGCGTGATGAACAGGTTCGTGGCGCCCTCCGTCTGCCCGGTCTTCGCCCAGCTCTCCAAGGCGCGAGCCGCCGTCGTGCCGACCGCGATGACGCGCCCGCCGCGCCCCGGGTCGGGGCTCCCTCGCCCCGGGTCGGGGCCGCCGCGCTCGCGCGCCGCGCGCAGCTCCGACAGCGCCGCGGGCTCCAAGCGGTACCATTCGGGCAGCATGCGGTGCTCGCGCAGGTCCTCGCAGACGATGGGGCGGAAGGTGCCGGGGCCGACGTGCAGGAGCATCTCGGCGCGGCGGACGCCGGAGGCCTCGAGCGACGCGAGGAGCTCCCGCGTGAAATGCAGCCCCGCCGTGGGCGCGGCGATGGAGCCCCCCTCCCGGGCGTAGACGGTCTGGTAGTCCGCGCCGTCTTGCGCCGACAGGCGCGGCGAGCCGAGGCCCCACTCGCCGTCCTTGCCCGGCGCCACCTGCGCCGACCAGCCGTCTTCCAGGAGGACGCGCGCGCCCGCCTTGGCGCCGTTGGCGATGGCGGACCAGACCCCGGGGCTCTCCTCGCGGACGAGCAGCAGCTCGACTTTGCCGCCGGTGCTCTTCTTGCCGACGATGCGGGCCGGGACGACGCGCGAGCGGTTCAGGACAAGCAGGTCGCCCGGCTTGAGCCAGCGGCCCAGGTCGCGGAAGAGGGCATGCTCGACGCGGCCGGTCGAGCGGTCGAGCACCAGCAGGCGCGCCGAGTCGCGCGGCTCGGCGGGCTTGTCGGCGATCAGCGCGTCGGGGAACTCGAAGTCGTAGTCGGAAAGACGGAAGCCGGCCTCGATCGACGACCCCCCACCCAGCCCCGGGGGCGTCACTCCCGCAAGGGGGGAGGGAGAATCCGAGCGCTGCATCAGTCGTCCCTCTTCCGGATCTCGGCGCCGGGGAAATAGTGGTCCAGGATCTGCCGGTAGCCCTTGCCGCGGGCCGCCATCTCCTTGGCGCCGTATTGGCACAGGCCCACGCCGTGGCCGTAGCCGTGTCCTGAGAACTCGTAGCCCTTGCGGCGGGGGACGATGCGGGTGATGTTGGTGCTCTTGAATTCGGTGCTTCCGATCCAATTGCGGAAATCGTTGGCGCGGATCTCGAGAGTGCCTTGCTTCGTGTAGAACCTGAGGGTCTTGAGGTGCCCGGAAGGATCGGCCTTGCCGCGGGCGATGCCCTTGATCTTCGACGCGTAGCGATCGTGCTCGTTGAGCGCGGCGAGGATGTCGTCCGTCGCCACGTAGGCGGTCCAGTTCATGTGAGGCGAGGCGGCGCACCAAGGGTCTTTGACGCCGCGCACCGGCTTGTCGGCCTTCTCGGAGCTTCCCCAGATCGCGCCGACGTTCGAGGTGCGGCCGCCGCAGCAGGAATGGAAGAACGCCTTGAGCACCTTGCCCTTGTAATAGAGCACCTGCCCCTCGGTCGCTTCGACGGCGGCGGTCGCGCGCTTGTCGCGCCCCTCCATGCCGGCATAGGCCTGGCTGCGCTCGTCGGCGGTGAAATCGAAG
>JAPLKK010000005.1 GCA_026388115.1 Elusimicrobiota bacterium
CCGGCGATTACTTCACGCCGATCAAGTACGGGTCGCAACTGGGAACCGCGTCCCAGCTGACGGTCAATTCCCCCGCCGCGATCCAGTTCACGCCGGACTATACCAGCAACGGCGGATACCCGACGCTCACGGCATCCCTCGTGCCGTTCGCCGACAGCGCGCTCAACAGCAACCAGACCGCGATCGGGAACGCTCTTGAGCCGTTCCGCGCGAATCCGACCGGCGACGCGGCCGCGGTGCTCGGGACCCTCTATACGCTCGACGCCGAGCACCTCCGGGGCGCGCTGGACCAGATCGGCCCCGTCAGCCTCGGCGCGATGAGCTCCCTGGGCGCGGCCGAAGCGGGCGTGCAGTCGACCGCGGTGAGCCAGCGCATGAGCGCGCTCGCGCAGGGCCGCGGCGGCGGGTTCTCGAACTATACGGTAAGCCGCCCCTCGCCGTATCCGGGCACGCTGTTCGCCTCCGCCGAGGACATGGGAGCGCTCGACAAGAGCTTCAGGGACGCGGGCACGCCGTGGGGCTGCTTCGCCGCCGGGGTGGCCACCTCGGGCAAGCTCAACGAGGCCAGCAGCGCCGCGGGCCTCCAGCCCGGCTTTTCCTTCAACAGCGGCGGCCTGGTCGCCGGGGCGGATTATCGCGTCGACGAGCACTTCGCGGGCGGAGGCTCGCTCGGCTTCCTCCACGGCCACGCCTCGCTGCACGACCCCGCGGTGGGAACCATCGACAACCGCAGCCTGCGCTTCGGCCTCTATGGCCTTTGGTTCGCTGAGGATGCGCACGCGAACCTGTACGTCGGCGGGGCGGCGGACTTTTTCAGCACCAACCGGGGCATCGACTTCTCCGACGTCGCGCGCAACGCGACCGCGACCCCGTTCGGCACCGAGCTCAACGTCCACCCGAGCGCGAGCTACGACGTACGCCTGCCGTGGGGCTACGGCATCCTTTCGCCCTTCGGCGCGCTCAACTACGACCGCCTCATGATCGACGGCTTCACCGAGAGCGGCGCGGGCGCGCTGAGCCTGAAGGTCGGGCCGCAGACGGCGACGTCGGCTCAGTCGACGCTCGGGCTACGCTACTCCGAGCGGTTCATCGGCGAGAACGTCATCGTGATCCCCTACGGCAGCCTCGGCTGGCGCCGTGAGCTGGCGAACCAGAGCCGCACCATCGCGGCCGAGTTCGCCTCCGGCGGCGGCTCGCCGTTCAGCGTCCAAACGGGAGACATCTCCCGCGACGGCACCGTCATCGGCGCCGGCATCGCGCTCAACTGGGAGAGCGTCGTCTTCAAGCTCGACTACGCCGGAGACTTCCGCTCCCATTACCAGGACAGCCTCTTCAACCTCAGCTTCCGCTTCAAGTTCTGACCCCCCCCTTGAAATTTCCGCGCTGACCGGGTAAACTCTCGTTACGCGCCCGCAAGGCGCTTTGGGACCCGCCGAGGAGTTTCCTTATTTATATGCGATTTCTTCCGCTGGCCGCTGCGGCCCTGGCCCTGCCCTCATGGGCCGCCGCCACCCGCGCCCCGGTGCGCGTCCCCGACGAGGCGGCGGTGGCGATCAGCTACCGCGTCTGGCAGAACGAGAGCAACGGCTCGGCGGAGGGGCTGACGCATTGGAACCGCGGCGAGGATTTCGCGTCGCTGGGCATCGGCCATTTCATCTGGTACCCGGAAGGCGAGCCAGGCCCCTTCGAGGAGAGCTTCCCGCGCCTGCTGGCCTATCTCGAGAGCCGGGGCGTGGTCCTTCCCGACTGGCTCCAGGGCGCTCGGCCGTGCCCCTGGCCGGACCGCCGCGCCTTCCTCGCCGACTTTCAAAGCCCCCGCATGCAGGAGCTGCGCAACCTCCTCACCTCGACGCTCCATCTGCAGGCGCGGTTCATGGCCGACCGGCTGGAGAGCGCCCTCCCGCGGATGCTCGCCTCCACGCCGAAGGCCCAGCGCCGCCGCATCGTCGCGCGCTTCCAGTCGCTGGCCTCCCAGCCGCAAGGCCTCTACGCTTTGATCGACTATGTGAATTTCAAAGGCGAGGGCGTCTCTCCGACCGAGCGGTATCAAGGAAGGGGCTGGGGGCTGCTCCAGGTCCTCGCGCAGATGAAGGGCGACCCCGCCGGAGCCGACGCCGTGGCCGGATTCTCCCGCAGCGCGCGCCGCGTGCTCGCCCGCCGCGTGCGCAATTCCCCCCCGGAGCGCGGCGAGTCGCGCTGGCTCGCCAACTGGCGCCGCCGCGTCCAAAGCTACTCCGCCTGACACCGACGATTTTTTCATTGACAGCGCGCGCCCCACTATTGGAGACTGGAACCCTCGTTATTGAACCTAGGCCCAAGGGCCTAGACGCCGGGGGGTCTAATGGTGCGAGTGAGAGCGGCTGTCGTCGTGACGGCCTTGGCATTGCTGGCGAGCGCGTCCGTCCGCACTTCTAACCGAGTCCTTTGCGGCGGCTTCCTGCCTAAGAACAACTTGCGCATCCCCGTGGGCGACATCAGCGCCGCGGGCATCTCCGAGGCGATGTTCAACGACGTCCTCGACAAGATTCAGAAGGTCTACGGCCCGATCATCGCCTCCAAAGGCGGCAAGCTCATCATCAACCGCAAATGGACCGACTCGACGGTGAACGCCTCGGCCTACCAGAGCGGCAGAAACTGGTACCTGAATATGTACGGCGGCTTGGCGCGCCACCGGGCGATCACCTGGGACGGCATGGCGCTCGTCGCCTGCCATGAGCTCGGCCACCACATCGGCGGCTACCCGAAGGAAGGCAACTGGGCCACCAACGAGGGCGCCTCCGACTATTTCGCGACCCTCAAGTGCATGAGGCTCATGTACGACGGCTCCCAAGGCGCCGATCCGATCGACTCAGTGGGCGAGAAGGGCTGCGCCGCGCAGCATCCAAAAGGCGCCGCGCGCAACCTCTGCCAGAAGGGAACGATGGCCGGCGTCTCGGTGGTCGCGCTCTTCCAGGACCTTTCCCCGCAGAACCCGGCTCCGTCTCTTGGCACGCCCGACCCGAGCCAGGTCGACCAGATGTACGACGATCATCCGGCCGGCCAGTGCCGCCTCGACACGTATTTCCAGGGAGCCATGTGCACGGCGAAGCTCTCCGATGAACTGTCCGACTCCGAGCCGGGACCCGGCTCCTGCACCAAGGCCGGCGGCTACAGCGTCGGCCTGCGATCGCGCTGCTGGTACAAGCCGCCGCAAGGCGAGGAGCTGACCGTGGCCTCGATGCCCGCTCTGCGGCAACCCCTGCCGGACGCCAAGGCGCTTGAGGAGCGTTTGGAATCCCTCCGCGGCGCCCTGTCGGGAGGCGGCCTCTAAGAGAGCTTCGGATAGCCCGCGCTGCCGGCTGCAACGAAAAAGCGTCCCCTTGCCTTGATAGGGGGCGCTTTTTTGTAGAATTCTTAAAGTCTAGTCTAGAAGAGCTTGGAATTAACCCTTACCGTCAGAGGTCTCCGATGAAACGATTCATGCTCATCGCCGTTTCGGCCGTCCTGCTCGCCGGGCGCGCGCTCGCCGACGACGCGCCGATCAAGGCCGACGTCACCGCCAAGGGCGAGGTCAAGGGAGAGCCCGCCGCCGAGGCGCCGGCCGCGAAGAGCGAGGCCAAGGCCGAGCCCGCCGTCGAAGCTCCGGCCGTTAAGAGCGAAGCCAAGACTGAGTCTGCCGTCGAGACGCCAGCCGCGAAGAGCGAGGCCAAGGCCGAGCCGGCCGCCAAGGGCAAGGTCAAGAACGAGCCCGCCGTCGAGGCGCCGGCCGCGAAGAGCGAGGTCCAGGCCGAGCCGGCCGCCAAGGGCGAGGTCATGGGCGAGCCCGCCGCCGAAGCGCCGGCCCCAAAGGGCAAGGTCAAGAGCAAGCCCGCCGCCAAGGCACCGGCGCCCGAGCCCGAAGCCGCGAGCGAACCCGTCCCAGCGCCCGCGCCCGCCCCGGCGGTCAAGGTATTCTCGGCCGAGGAGCGGCTGAACGCCGAATGGACCTATCTCAAGGATGCCGCCAGCGACGCGACTGCCGGAGTCCCCACCGCCGACGCCGACGACCTCGCGGCGTTCATCCAGCGCCATCCCGACGCGCCGATGATGGGCGAGGCGCAGCTCCTGCTGGCTTCGCTGTACCAGAAGCAGGGCGACGCCAAGCCGGCCATGGTCGCGCTCCTGCGCTACCTTTACGAGCATCCCGGCGCGAAGGCGGAGATCAAAGCGAAGTCCAACCTCCTCGAGCTCGGCGACAAGACGCTGAGCCGCCAGCTTCGCTCCGCCTTGGGCGACCTGGTCAAGGTGCCCGAGACCGCCGACAACTCCGAGAGGCTCGCGACGATGCTGCAGAGGGTCGTCGACGGCCTCGGCGACGTTTTCTTCGACGCGACGGTGACCGAGATCCGGCGCTATCAGGTCCGTTATCCCGACAGCCTCCGCTTGGACTCCGTCCAGATGTCGCTGGGCCAGCTGTACGAGAAGAACCGCAAGTATCCCGCCGCGCTGCTGGCCTACCAGAAGGTGATCACCGTCTATTCGGAGAGCCCGCTCTATCCGGCGGCGCAGTTCGCCGTGGGCCGCATCTACGCCGACGACTTCGGCGACTACAAGAAGGCGATCGAGGTGTACCAGGATCTGGCCGAGAAGTATCCGCAGAGCCCGCACGCCCTGACGGCCCTGCAGCGCACGGCCCAGCTCCTCTCCGAGAAGCTCAAGCAGTATGAGATCGCGCTCCAGATCGACGAGAAGATCGTCAAGTCGTTCCCGAAATCCGACGGCGCGCTCAAGGCGCTCAACGACGAGGCCCTGCTCCTGCGCGACCGCCTCAACAAGCCCACCGAGGCGGTCGACGCCTTCCGCCGGCTCGCGGAAAAGTCCCAGGGCGTCTCCGCCGTGCAGGCCTACCAGAACGCGGCCGCCGTCGCCAAGGACGCGAAGGAGTTCAAGCTGGAGATCGAGATGCGCTCCGCGATCGCCAACTACTTCCCGGACGCCAAGGAGGCCGCCCAGGAGCTGTTCGCCGCGGGCGAGGTGTACGAGAACAGCATGCACGACCTCGAGGGCGCGATCAAGGAGTACAAGCTCGTCGCGCAGAAGTTCCCGACCTCCAAGTACAAGAAGAAGGCCGACGAGAAGCTCTCCAAGCTCGACAAGTAAGGACCGTCCCCTGGACCTGAGGTTGAAGCTGCGCCGGGGGCTGCTGGTCGCGGCGCTGCTCGCCGCGCCCTTGGCGGCCGCCGCCCGCGGGCCGCGCAAGGCCGTCCTGCCCCTGCCGGGCGGCGAAGCCGGCATCGGCTTCGAGGACATCGTATTCGCCTCCACCCTGGGGAAGGTGCTGGCCCCCGGCGGCCGCACGGGGCGGCTGTACCTCGTCGACCCGTCCTCTCGCTCCGTCGAAAGCGTGGCGGGGTTCTCCGCGAGCGCCGCGTACAAAGGCGGCCGCGACCTCGGGGCCACCTCCGCGGACGAGGCCGAGGGCCAAGTGCTGGTCCTGGACCGCGCCGCGATGACCCTCGGCTTGGCCGACCCGGCGACCGGCCGGGTCGTCGCCTCCACCGCCGTCGCCTCCGCGCCGGACTACGTCCGGTACGTGGCCCCGAGACACGAGGCGTGGGTCACCGAGCCGGACGACCAGCGCATCGAGGTCTTCGCCGTCTCGGCCGACACGGCGGCGCCCTCGCTCACCCACGCCGCCTTCATCTTCGTCGAGGACGGCCCCGAGTCGCTGGCCATCGATCTCCCGCGCAAGCGGGCGTACACGAACCTCCGGCATCGGATGACCATGGCCATCGACATCAACTCGCACGAGGTCACGGGCCGCTGGCCCAACGGCTGCAGGGACGCGCGCGGCATCGCGCTCGACGCCAAGGCGGGCTTCGTGTTCACGGCCTGCGCCGAGGGAAAGGTGGTCGCGCTCGATGCGACCCGCGACGGCCGCATGCTTTCGATCGCCGACGTGAGCGCGGGGGCGGACCGGCTCGCCTTCAGCCGGACCCTGCGCCGGCTCTATGTCCCGGGGACGGCCGCCGGGACGCTCACGGCGCTGGACGTCGCGGCCGACGGGAAGCTCTTGTCCGCCTGGACCGCGGGAGTCCCCGACGGGTCGCATTGCGCCGCGGCCGACGACCGCGGCGGCGTGTGGGTCTGCGACCCGGCGCGCGGGCGCCTCTTGCTGTTCCTCGACACCAAGAAGCCCTGACCCGGGTTCTTCAGCGCTTGCGCTTCCAGATCAGGTCCTGAGTTCGGAGAGGACTTCCGAGGCGGGCCTGGGCTTGCTGAAGACATAGCCCTGGGCCAAAGTGAATCCGCACTCGCGCACGAGCCGCAGCTGCTCCTCGGTCTCCACCCCCTCGGCCAAAGGGGCGGCTCCGGCTGCCCGTATGCGCTTCACGACGTCCTTGATGGCGCCCAGGGTCACGGGCCCCGTTTCGATGCGGCGGATCACCGTGATGCAGAGCTTGACGATATGCGGAGAGAGCGTTTCCACCATGCCCATATCAAGGTAGCCGCAGCCCGCATCGTCGAGGGCCACTCGGCCTCCGCTGCGACGCAGACTCTTCGAACGGGCCGCGAACTTCTCGGGCGAGCCGATCGGGAGGTGCTCCGTAAGCTCGAAGACCCTTCGGCGCATGATCTCGGGACGGGGCACAAGCCGGCGCAGCACCGCCGGGTCGAAGAGGTCGGGCCCGAGATTGACCGACAGCCAGAAAGGGGCGGGAAGAGTCGAGGCCCGGCTGAGGGCTGCGGTGATGCAGGCCAGGTCGAGCTCGCGGTGCAGTCCGTAATAGGAGGCGGCCGCGAACAGCCGATCGGCTCTTTCCACCGGGCCTCCGGCCGGACCCCTGGCCAAGGCCTCGAAGCCCACGGTCTTGAGGTTCCGCAGAGAGACGATGGGCTGAAGCTGGAAATCGAGATGGCGTCCGCTCAGGACCCGCCGGAAATTCCGCCGGGAGATCGCGGGCACAACCATCGAGGCATGAAGAGTTTCGATGCGTTCTTTGAGCCGGCGATGGAGGCGGATCGGGTCGGTCTCTCCCGAGTCTTCGCGCAGGATCCCAAAATGGAAATCGACATGCAGCGCCGAGGCCCGGCCCAACTCCGTTTCGAGCAATGAGTGGATAAGCGCCGTGCCGGCTTCTTCGATGGCTGCTTTCTGGTCGTCGGAGTCGAAGCCCAGTTCCGTGGTCTTCATCCGGAAAGGAGCGAGCCAGACTCCGAATCGAGGGGAGAAAGTCCGGCCTAGCGGGATGTGCCGGCGCAGGACGCTCCGGGCGATCCGTTCGAAGCCGCGGCCCAGGTCGTCCCGGACGATCGCGCTCAGCCTGCCGCCGTGGATGAACTTGATACGCTCGGGATGACAGAGCCGGAAGACCAGGACCTGGACCGGTTCGGGCGCCGCCCTCGATCTTCTCATTCGTGGACCTTCTGTCCAGTGTAGCTTATCCGGCCGGCCCCGGCATCTCCAACATCTTCTTCGCCGAGGACGAGATGTTCTTGAGGATCTTATCGATGACTTCCTTTCCCTCGTGCTCCGCCGCGAACGCGGCGGCAAGCGGCCGGGCCAGCTCCGGAGCTTTCTCGCCCAGCTCGCCGCAAAGGTCCAAGACCGCCTTCGCGCCGACGCCGGCTTCCCCGGCGAGGCGCTCCCAGTGCTCCCTCAAGACCCAATCCGAGCGGTACTGCCCGCCGATCCGCATGGCGAATTTGGGCGACAGTTGGCCGTAGGCTCGCGTGGACAGAAGATCGTAGAGCGGCGAAAGCCTGTAGTCCTTTCTCTCGATCAACATCGAGAGGTTCTTGGCGTGGGCGTCGCAATTGCCGATGAGGTAATTGAAGACGACCCAGCGAAGCATCGTCATCTTGTCGAGCGCGGGTTGGGTGCCATGCTCGGCGACGAGCTCGAAGCAGGCTCTGAGCCCTGGCCCGCCGTCGGCTTCGTACTTCTTGCCGTAGGAATGGCCGAGGGCCTGGCAGAAGTCCTCCTGATGGAGCCGGATGAGCTTTCCGTCCTCTCCGCGGCGGCGGTCATAGCGCTCGATCAGATAGAACGGATGCTTGCCCTTCACGACCGTCGCGGCCGGGACCGGGATGCCGACCTGCCGGGCCAGCTCCATGCAGAACGCCTCGTTCTCAACGACGCCTTCGTAGCCTTGTATGGCGGGCTTGAGGACATGCGAGCTGGGAAACGCCCCATGAGGCAGGAAGAACTTCCCATCCTCGTAGTAGACGGGAATCTTCTGCTGGACTCCGGCCAGAGAAAGCCGCAAGTCTTCATGAGCGACCAGGAGCGGATTCTGCGGCATCTGCTCGATCATCAGGTCCAGGTCCTCGCGCGAAAGCGGCTCGTAGGCGCCCTCCCCGGTGGCCTGTAGACCCTCCGGAAGGATAGCGAGCGCCCCGGCGCACTCTCCGCCGAGGACTTCAAGGAGCTTGAAATCATTGGACTCCGAGATGCCCAGCTTCCTGGCGATGAGCGTCCGGGTCGAGCCCTCCGGGAGAAGATTGCCGAAGAAGACCCGGCAGGCGTCGTCATCGAAAGGCTCCGGCCGCAGCGGCAGGCGGATGGACACAGGGATGGCGGCCTCATCGGACAGCCACTCGGAAGCGTATTGGAACTCGAGGCCGCTCTTGTCGTCGCGGCGCAGGCGGCCGGCGAGCTTGGATCCCCAGAAGACGTTAAGCGTTTCGCTCATCCGCGAACTCCTTGCGCTTGATGACGACGCGCAGCCCGAATCCTTTGAGCACCTGCATGACCTTGCCTAAGTGAAGCGTCGCCTTGCCGTTTTCCAGATCGGATAGAAACCGTGTTCCGACGCCGCACAAGGCGGCGGCCTGGGCTTGCCGCAGGCCGGCGTTCTTTCTGGCCTGCCTGACGATCCGCCCGATCTCCGTCGGGTCTTTGGCCGGTGCTTGGGAGAATCCTGGGAGTTCTTCTTTCATAATGTTCCCGATCGGTAATCTTTTTGCGAATAGTCTGGATTCGCAGTTAATATTACCGTTCGGTAATATTATGGCCCATGAGCCACGTTTTCGCAAGTGTTATTACCAATCGGGAAAATGCAGGCCTTGGACATGGCGCTCATACCCGATAGGGATGATTTTTAGCCCAAAGGAAATCATTCGAGGAGCTCCAGAACGCTCAGGATATCTTTTCGATCCGAAAATGAGGGCGCAGCTTGCCCGGCGCGGACCAGCTCCCGAGCGAGTTCGCGCAAGAGGCCGTGGCGCGCGGCGGATGCACGGTTCCGTTACTCGCCGAGGTGGTGCGCGAACCGCGCAATTGGAGCCGCACCTGGGCCCGCAGCTTAGGAATCTGAATCGGATAGCTCCAAACGCCGCCTCTTGACTAATCCTGAAAGTGACTTATACTATTCATATATGAATAGAAGCGCCGAGCAGGTCTTCGGGCGGTTGGTTCGGAGCAAGAGAGAGGCTCTTCAGTTGTCGCAGATGGATCTTTCGAAGCGGGTGAGATGGCCTCAGGCGAAGGTTTCGCGGGTCGAACAAGGGAAGAGAAGCGTCACTCTCTCCGAGCTGCTTGTCCTCAGCCGCGCCTTCGGCTGTTCCGGCTACGAGCTTTTCAGCGAGCTCGAGTCCGGATCGGCCGTGAAGCGCGAGCCTCCGACGGAGCAGCCGACGTTGAGCCCCGGCTTTTACGCGGCCTCCACAAACGAAGACGTCCTGGTCGCGCAATTGGCCCGTTTCGGTGTCCGTTTCTTGGGGCGCGGCTCGCGTCCCGCCCTGGTCGCCCTTCCGGCCGATGAGACCGTTCTGGCGGCGCTTCGATTCATGAGCGATCCGCGCGTCTTCGAGGCGCTTCCCGCCCTCCTTCTCAATCACGCCTCCGAGGTGGACTGGACCAAGCTGGGCTCCGCAGCCTATTCGCTTGGCCTCCAGAACAGGCTTGGGATGGTCTTGGCGGTGATGCTGAAGCTCAAGGACTCGGCCAGGGACGTTGATCCGATGGTTTGGAACACCGTCCAAAACCTGCACGACAGCCTAGCGGAGAAGAAGTTCGATCGCGAGGAAGTCGTCGGCACGAGGCCAAAGACGGATACGGCGTTGAACTTCCTGCGCGGCAGGACTCCCGCCTGGCTGCGCTTCTGGCATGGCCTTGCGTCGGCGGATATGGACTCCTTCAAGCGGCATCTCCCTCGATGAAGCAGGCCGGCGAAGAAGAGTTGCTCGCATTCCTCAAAGACGTCGACTTGCGCTTCGACGGTGAAGACTTGAAGTCCAGGATCCCGCTCTATGTCTTGGGCGGCGCGGCCGCCGTCATCGCTTACGGGTCGCGCCGGGGAACGGAGGACATCGACGCTTGGCTTGAGGACGAGCGCATCGCGAGGAAGCTTGAAGACCTTGCCGGCAAAGGCACTGAACTCGCCCAAAAGCACCAGGTGTACTTCCAGCCGGCGAACACGACCCTGATGCTCATCGAGGAGCCGGAATGGCGGGACCGCTCGATCGAGTTCTTCAAGGGAAAGCTCAAGCACTTCAAAATCATGGCCGCCGGGAAGGAAGACCTGATCCTCAGCAAGCTCAGCCGCTACAACGACAGGGACCGCGAGGACATCCGGTTCCTGGCCGAGGAACGAAAAGTCGACGTGAAGAACCTGATCGCCTGCTACAAAGCGGCGCGAGACTACTACGTCGGCCATCTGCCAACGCTGGACACGACGTTCAACGTAGTCTTAGAAGAGCATTTCGCCCACAAGCCGCTGAAGCTTGAGTAGCGGCCGCGCGCCAAGCCCCCCCTAAAACACAAAACCCGCCTTTCGGCGGGTCGGTCCTGACATTTCTTGTCTCAGGTTCGAAACTCTTAAAGTGGTTGCGGGGGCTGGATTTGAACCAGCGACCTCAAGGTTATGAGCCTTGTGGCGTTTGGTTCAAGCCTCTCCGTCGAGGCTACAGCCCTCCATTTCCCTCAGTTAACCAACTAACCTTGGGACTCGGGAAGATTATAGCAGGAAACTTCCGGGCGTCAAGGACGGTTCCGCAGACGGTTCCGCAGAAAGTGTGCCTGCGAACGAGTTTGTGGGGTGTGGGTCTGTGGGGTG
>JAPLKK010000014.1 GCA_026388115.1 Elusimicrobiota bacterium
GCGCCGGATTCGTCGCCGCGCGCCGGGACGGGCGTCGCGGCGCGCGGCGCCGGCGGGAGCGCGTGGCGCTCGAGGGCGCGGCGGTAGTCCGGCTCGAACTGCGGGTTGAGCCGGGAGGCCTGCTGGAAATCCGCGAGCATCCCCGCCCAGTCCTTCATCTTCTCCCTCGCCCGCGCGCGCGTGGCGAAGGGGTAGGCGTTGGCCGGATCGAGCCGGATGGCGTCCGTGGCGTCGCGGGCGGCGTCCTCTACGCGGCCGAGGTTCAAGAGCGCCCGCGAGCGCGCGTCCAAGGCCAGCGCGCTGCCGGGCGACAGGCGCAGCGCCTCCGTCGCGTCGGCGACCGCCTGCTCGTACTCCCCGGCCTGGTTGCTTGCGGCGGCGCGCTGGAGGGCCGCCTGGCCCGGCGAGGAGGCGGCGTCGGCGCTCTCGGGCGCCGGCGTCTGGATGCGGGCGGGGGCGCGGCTGCCCTGGGTGCGGGCCGTCTCCGCCTCCTGCTGGTTCTGCTGCTCGAGCATCGCCTGATACTCGGCCCGGATCCTGTTCGCCTGCTCGGTCGCGCCGGGTCCGAGCTTCAACTCGGCCTGCTTGACGCGGGAGTCGGCCATCCGCAGCGTGGCGAAGGCGACCTCGTTCTCCTTGTTGAGGGCGAGGGCGCGCTGGGCGTCCTCCCGCGCCTCCAGATAATGGCCCGAGTAGTAGTTGGAGAGCGCGCGCGTCGTGTAGGCGGATTCGTTGTCCGGGTCGAGCTTCATCAGCCGCGTCGCGTTGGCGATGGCGTCCTGATACTGCCCCAGGCTGAAGCGCGCCTGCGACAGGTTGTTCAGGGCGTCCCGGTTGTCGGGCTCGGCTTTCAGCGTCTGTTCCGACAGGGCCGCGGCGTCCTTGGGCCGGCCGCCGGCGTTGAACGCCGCCGCGCCCTGCTCGCGCACGTTGGACGAGACGCCAGGGTCGTTGAGGACGTCGCCGACCTGGGTCAGCGCGTCGGCAAGCCGGCTGTCCTTGCGCACGGCGTCCTGCCGGGCGCTGGCGGTCTTCGCGGTCTGCTGGGCCTGCGCCTGCGCGTCCGTGAGGGCGTCGTTGTAGGCCTGGAAGGCCTTCTTCACCTTCTGCTGCCGCGCGTCGGACATGCCCGTGGTCTTGGGATCATCGCCCGGATAGACGAGCAGCTTGAACGTCGTGTCCAGTTTCGGGTCGCCGGCGGCGGGCTTCGGAGAAGGCGTCGAGCCGTTGCCCGCGCGCACGGGGGCGGCGAGGCAGAAAAAGAGGGCAAAGACAGCGGTAGCGCGCGACGTTCTCGTCATTGGGGTGAGCGGTTCGGGCCGACGAAGCGTCCCCCGAAGTGTAAGGGGCGAGCGTGTTTTTGTCAAGGGAAACCCCCCGCCCTCCCCCGCAGGGGGGGGGAGAAGCGTCAGCGGCCGAGGCGGTCGAGGGTGCGGCGGTAGATCTTGACCAGGGAGTCGCCGCCGCGCGCATCGGGCATCATGGTGTTCAACGTCGGCCACCAGAAGCCTCCGCCCAGCGGGTTGGGCGCGGCGGCGGCGGCGGCTACATATAGGATGACGAGGTCCTTTCGGGCGCCGTCGATGTCCGTCGGGTCGAGCCACCAGTAGCCCTCGAGCTTGCTCCCCTCCACGTAGCCGAAGGCGCCCAGCATCAGGCGCTTGTTCGGAAGGTACCGGTGCAGCTTGCGGAAAGCCGTGTCGAAGGCGAGTCCCATGGGGTTCTCGTCCGGATAAACGGACAGCGCCACCACGTCGAATTGGCGGAACACGCCCTCGGGCGCCATGCGCCGCAGCCAGGCGAAGGTCGGATGGACGTCGTCCATGGCCGTGCCTTCCCACCAGTACAGGGTAGCCACGGTCTCGAGGGCGGGGTCGATGCTCTTGACTTCGGCCGCGGCCTCGCGGACCGAGCGGAGGATGAGGTCTTCGGGAAGGGGATGGCGCACGCCGCCCAGCCAGTTGCCGTTGATCTCGCTGGCCACTTCCCAGGAGCGGATGGAATCGCGGTAGTGCAGCACGAGGTTGCGCGTCCGCGCGGCCGCCAGCCGCGGCTCCATCGAGCGCGGCCACATCGTGCTGTCGAGCGGGGAGCCCATGATGTGGATCTTGCGCGCGGCGAGGGCGGCGACGGCGGCGTCGTATTCGGTGAACGAGCGCGGCTTGGAATAGGTGTAGTCTTCGGCGTTCATGCGGAAGACGAGCCGGACCCAGTTCGCGCCGGAGCTTTCGACGCGCTTGGCGATCTTGTCGAACTGGTCGACCCGGTTGGCAAGGCTCTCGTCGAGGGTGAGCCCCCAGCGCAGCGCGGGACCGGTCTTGGGATCGGCCGCCGCCTGCGTGCCGTGCTCGAAGAGCATCTTCGACCACGCGGACGAGATCTCGGTGAGCGCCTTGTCGAACAGCGCCGAGCGCTTCGCCGACTGCTCCTGCCGCTTTGCTTTCTCCATCGCGCTGCGCGCCGCGTCCTGCAAGGCGAGCGCCTTGGCGCTGGGCTTGTAGTTCGGCTCCCACGAGGCGGTCCGCTCCGCGAGCGACTCTTTGAAGAGCCGGTACTCGGTCTCGGCGGCGGCCTCGCTCACGAGCACGCGGGCGCCGTCGGGGTAGCCCTGGCCGCCGTTGTCGAGCAGGATGGTGGAGAATCCGTCCTCGGCCACCGGCCAAGGAAGGCTGAGGCGCACCCGCGAGGGCCCCTGCCAGGACAGGACGGCCTCCTTGCCCCGCAGCAGGAGCCAGGGCCGGCCGCCGGCGGGCGCGTCGTCGAGGTCGGTGACGAGGATGGCGCTGGTCTCGGGGGTGATGGAGCTCTTTCGGGAGACCGGCGCGATGCGCTCCAGGAGCTGCCGTCCCGAAAGGCGCCCGCCCTGGGGGTCGAACGCCTCCAGGGTCAGCGTGCCGGCCCGCGCGGAAAGCGCGAAAGCGGCGCACAGCGCCAGCGCCCAACAGGAGTGCACGGTGCTTCGACTGTAACAATTGGAAGCGCTTGTGTAAATTTCGTTTTGACTCAAAAATGCTAAAATTCGCTATCTGGTGTTAACGAGCAGGGCGTGATGGCGAATTATGATGTCGTGATCGTGGGCGGCGGCGTGACGGGCTTGTCCGCCGCTTACCACTTGATGAAGCGCGGCCGCCGCGCCGTGGTGCTCGAACAGCACACGGTGGCCAACCCTTTGGGCGCCTCCGGAGACCACGCCCGGGTCTTCCGGCTCACCTACGGCAAGGACACGTTCTATACCGACCTGGGCGTGCGCACCCTGGCTCTCTGGAAGGAGCTGCAGAAGGACACCCGCGAGGAGCTGTATCTGCCGACCGGCATGCTTGATGTGGCCATGAGCGCCGGGAACTACGAGGAGCAGTCCTACCAGGCGCTCAAGGGGATGGGCCTGCCCGTGTTCAAGTGGACGAGCCAGGAGACCCACGAGCGGTACCGGATCTTCAACCCGCGCGGCTTCAAGTTCTCGGTCTTCCATCCGGACGGCGGGATGCTGTGGGGCCAGCGCACGCTGACGGCGCTGACCCACCTCTCGCAATCACGCGGAAGCCGGGTGATTGAGAACACGCGCGTGACGGCCGTCCTGCGCAACAAGAAGGACGGCGTCTATGGGGTCCGCGACTCGAGCGGCCGCACCTGGCAAGCCGGCGCGTACCTTTTCGCTCCCGGCGCCTGGACGAAGGACCTGCTCGCCGCCTACGGCCTGCCCATCAAGACGACGCGCCAGGAGCTCTTGTATCTGCGGCCGCCGAACAATCAAGGACGCTACCGGCCCGCCCATTGTCCGATCTTCGGCGCGTTCTCTTCGGGCTTCTACGGCTTCCCCGTCCACATCCACGGCTTCATGAAGATGGGAGACCATCGCAAGGGCAAGCCCGGAAAGCCGGGGGCCGGCTCGCCGGAGGTGAGCCCGCGCTTCGAGAAGTCATGCCGCGCCTTCCTTAAGAAATTGATCCCCGATCTGGCGGGCTTCTCCGAGACGGAAGGAAAGGTCTGCCACTACGACAACTCGCCCGACGGGGATTTCATCCTCGACCGCCTCCCCGACAGCCCGAACACCTGGGTCGCCGCCGGCTTGTCCGGCCACGGCTTCAAGTTCGCCCCGCTGATCGGCAAGACGATGGCGGACCTCATCGTCGACGGCAAGACGGATCTGAACCTGCAGCGCTTCCGGTTGTCGCGCTTCAAGCTACGCGTGAAGTGAGCTTCTTGCGGCTGGCCGCCCTGGCCACCTGCTTCGCTTCCAACGCCGCCGTATCGCCTCAGCCCGTCAATTTCAAGGCCTCCGACGGCACGCCGCTCATCGCCGATTTCTGGGCACCGAAGGAGAGAAAGCCGGTGTTCATCCTGCTCCACGGCGTGGCCGCCGGGCGGGGGGAATGGACGGCCTTGGCCGAGGCGCTGCACAAAGAAGGCTACGGGGCGCTAGCGCTCGATTTCCGCGGGCATGGACTGTCGGGAGGACCCAGCTACACGACGTTCGCCACCAACGAGTCGTGGGCGGCGCTGGAAGGCGACGTCCGCGCCGCCGTGCGCTACCTCGCCAGGCGCGGCGTGCCGGCGAGGCGGGTGGGCTTGGTCGGCGCGAGCGTCGGCGCCAACCTCGCGGCGAAGGCGGCCGCGAAAGAGCCGAACATCCTTTGTCTCGCGCTGTTGTCCTCCGGCATCGATTACCGCGGCATCCGGATAGACGAAGACCTGTCGCGCTTCGCCCGGCCCGTGCTCCTCGCCGCATCGCCGCAGGACGAGTATGCCTTCGAATCGGCGCTCTATCTCAAGGGCCGGGTGCCGGACGCGCACGCCACCTTCGTCCGGGCGGAGCAGGGGCACGGGGCGCAGATGCTCGCGCACGGGCTGCTGGGGCCGCTGCTGGAGTGGATCAAGACGGCGTGCACAGCCTTGCCCTCACCCCGACCCTCTCCAGCTTCGCGGGAGAGGGGGAACGGCGCTAAGCCCTAAGGCTTCGCGGCGGACGACTTCGGCTTGGTGTCGACGGTCTTCAGGAAGTCCTGCATCTCCTTCATGAAGCCGATGGCTTTCTGCAGGTCCTTGTACGGGACGCGCACGCCCTTCTTCGACCAGCCCTTGTAGCTGCCGTCGTCGATCCACTCGCGGAAGTCCACGCCCGTGGTGTCCTTGTAGATGGTGACGCGGACGACGAGCTCGGTCCCCATCTTCTTCTGGAACCGCGCCAGCTCCACTTCCTCGAGCGCTTGGGGCTCGGGGGACAGCTTCGCCAGCGCCTCCAGCACCCCGGCCAGCACCGTCGGGTTGAGGGTGACGCCCGCCTTGGTGGGCCCGGTGTAGCCTTCGCGCTTCAAGAAGGTGCGGATGGAGGCGTATTTGAATCCCTTGTACTCGTCGACATAGAACTTGATCTCGGACTCCTCGGAAATCTCCAGGGTCCCGATATCCTTCAGCGGCGCAAACGTTGTTGTCTCGGCCATGATCTCCTCCGGGCGGCGAGGCCCTCTCCCACTAGTACGAATGACGGGCCGGAAAGTTCCATCCTACCATTTTGTATGATGGGCTCCTCCCGTGGTCCCGCCGCTGCAGCTGTTCATCACCTTCTGCCTCATCCTCTTGAACGGCTGTTTCGTGCTCGCCGAGTACGCCCTCATCCGCATCCGCGCCTCGCGCGTCGAGATGCTGGCCCGCAAGGGCCATCCGGCCGGGCTGCTCATCCAGGAGATGCTGCGCAACCTCGACCTGTATCTTTCCGCGACCCAGCTCGGCATCACGATGGCGAGCCTGGGGGTGGGCTGGCTCGGCGAGCCCGCCGTGGCGGGCCTGCTCGGGGGGTGGTTCCCCGGCGTGTCGGCGCGGCTCGGCCCGTCGGTCGAACAGGCGCTCGCGTTCGTCATCGCCTTCTGCGCGATCACGTTCACGCACGTCTTGGTGGGAGAGCTGCTGCCGCGCTCCATCGCCATCCAGAAGGCCGAGGTGATCGCCCTGTGGACCGTCTTCCCGCTGAAGCTCTTCACGGAGATCCTCCGCTTGCCGATCGGCATCATGGCCCGCACCTCGATGCGGATCCTCGGCCTGCTGCGGCTGCGCCCGGCCGCCGAGGTGGAAGCCCACCTGACCGAGGAGGAACTGCGCATCATGCTCGGCTCGACCGAGGACACGGGCTTCTCGCTCGAGCGCCTCATGCTCTTGGAGAACATCTTCGATCTCGGCACGGCGAAGGTATCGGAGGCGATGGTGCCGCAGTACCGGGTCGCCTACCTGTCGCTGGCGAAGAAATGGGAGGACAACCTCGCCGTCATCCGCTCCCGGCGCTTCTCACGCTATCCGCTGTGCGAGACGGACCTCGACTCGGTGGTCGGCATGGTGCTTCTCAAAGACGTCCTGTTCGCGGCGTGGAACGCGCCGGGGGCGGCGCCGGACCTGCGGGCGCTTCGGCGCGACATCGTCGAGGTTTCTCCGGTCGAGGGCCTGCAGAAGCTCCTCAAGACCTTCCCCGACCGCGGCATCCAGCTGGCCGTCGTGCGCAGCCAGACCGGCGGCGTGGCCGGCATCGTCACGCTCGAGGACATCCTCGAGGAGCTCGTCGGCGAGATCCACGACGAGTACGACCTGCCCCAGGCGTGGTCGCTCATGGACGTGCTTGTGCCCTCGGCGGTCAAGGTCGGCCTGGAGGTCCAAGACCGCCAGGAGCTCATCCGCTACCTCGTGGCGCGGCTCAAGGAAGCGCACCCGGCGCTCGACGGCGCCGAGGCGGTGCGCGTGGTCTGGGAGCGCGAGGCGAAGCTGTCGAGCGCGGTGGGGCACGGCGTGGCGGTGCCGCACGGCCGGCTGGCGAACCTGGATAGGCCGCTCGTCGCCTTGGCGCGCACGGCGAAGAGCTTTCCCTTCCCGTCGCCGGACAAGCTTCCGGTGCGCCTGGCGTTCTTGATCCTCACGCCCGCCTCCTCGCCCGTGGCGCAGTTGAGGATCCTCGCGCGCATCGCCTCGCTGGTGTCGAACGAGTCCCTGCGCCGAAGGCTCCTGCGCGCCAAGACCGAGGAGCAGCTGATCGACATCCTGCGCACCGGCGATACGGTGCTGGCGTCTTAAACCGTGCCCGAGATACAGCTCGGCCATCCCGGCTCCGCGGCGGATTGGGAAAGGATCCGGGAGATCTGCTGCGAGACGGGCGCCGCCGGCCCCGTGCCCGAGCGCCGTCCCTTCTTCGGGGAGCTCTGGGTCGGTCCCTACCAGAAGCTCAACCCCGAGTGGACCTTCATCGCGCGCTCGGAGGGGAGGGTCATCGGCTACCTGACGGGCTGCCCATCGACCGCGCCCTTCTGCGTCCGGCGTTTCTTCCGCCACCGCCTGCCGCTCTTCGCCGCGGCGCTCCTGGGCCGCTGGGGCTCGACCGAGGACACGCGCCGATTCCTGTTCCCGCTCGAGGCCGTGCGCCGCAATTTCGCCTTGCGCTTCGGCCCGCGCCTCTACGCCCGGCTCATGCGCCGCTACCCCGCGCATCTTCATATCAACCTGACGGAGAGCGCCCGCGGCGGCGGCGTGGGACGGATGCTGATCGAGGCCTACGTGGACGCCCTCGAGGCGAGGGGCGTGCGGGGCCTGCACCTCTTCTGCGGCGAGAACCCCGTGCCCTTCTACCGCCGCACCGGTTTTCACCGGCTGGCCTGTCTCGACCTGGGCCGCGGGCCCGTCTATGTCATGGCCCGCCGTCTGAGACCCGCAAAGAGGTAGAATAGGCGCCTATGATGTTCCTCGCCGTCTTCTCCCTCCTTGCTTCGATCAAAATATCCTTCGCCGCCCCGCTGCCGGCCCTGAACAGGGCCGAGGCGCTCGATTTCCGCATCGAGGTCGGAAGCGAGAAGTACCTGCTGCGCATCACGCATCAGAGCCTGGAGCGGCTCTCCGAGGCCATCGCCCTCGGCCAGCCCCTGGCCGCGACCGACGCGATGGTCGTGCGCGAGGATCGCTATCCGCCATCGGTCAGCCGGCGCGTGCCGCCGGAGTTGGCCCGGCGAGCCACGGCTCTTTGGCGGCTGGTGGAGGACCGCGGCTGGCAGGAGAGCGCGGGCATCGAGTGGGACCCCGCGCTGGCCCAGGCCGCGCCCGGCGGCGCCTTGGCCAATCCCGAGGGTTTGCGCGACGCGCCGGCCGACCCCGGCAGCCGCGCCGGCGTTTGGACCGTCCCTTCGGCCGGCGTCGCTCGCGAACAGCCGGTCTCCGGCGTGCGCTGCGTCGAGCCGCTGTCCGGCCCCTCCCGCTGCTTCCGAGTCTGGCAGGCAAGCAAGCTTCGATCGGCCGTCAAAAACGTCAGGAATCGCTGACTTGACCCCCGCCGAGCGAGCGGTTATCATCGGCCGGTCCGGCATATCCAAAGAGAAGCTCCTGGAAACCAAGCCCGAAGCCGTCCCCGTGCCCCAGCGCGTCGTGGACCTGTGGTTCGAGTACACGCCGACGATGGTGCTTGCCGCCGCCGTGGAGCTGGGCCTCTTCACGGCGTTGGCCGCCGGCGCCATGACGGCCGTCGACGCGGCGAAGGCGACCGATGCCTCCGTGCGCGGGACGGCGATGCTCTTGGATGCGCTGGTGAGCCTGGGGCTGCTGCAAAAGCAGGCCAATCGCTACGCGCTCGCCCCGGAATCCGAGGCTTATCTGGTGCGGGGAAAGGAAAGCTATCTCGGCAGCTTCCTCGACGTGTTCAAGGGGAACCTCGCGGACTGGACCAAGCTCGCCGAGTCCGTCCGGACCGGCCGCCCGGCCAGGCCCATCGTGGGCCAGGGCGATTTTGAGGAGTATTTCCCTCCCTTGATCCGGGCCCTGCACGTCTCGAACCTGCCGGCCGCGCGCAACCTCGCCCACAAGCTGGGCGTCGGCAGCCGATGGCGCGGTTTGAAGATCCTGGACGTCGGGGCCGGCTCGGGGGTTTGGTCCATCGCCGCGCTGGAGGAAGACCCCTCCTCGACCGCCGTCGCGCTCGATTTTCCGAAGATCCTCGCCATCGCGCGGGAGTACGCGGCGAAAGCGGGGGTGACCGACCGCCTGACGTTCCTTGAGGGCAGCATGCACGAGGCGCGCTTCGAGGAGGGCGAATACGACCTCGTTATCCTGGGCAACATCTGCCACTCCGAGGGCGAGGCCGCGACGCGGACGTTCCTCAAGGGCCTGGAGCCGGCGCTGCGCCCCGGCGGCAAGGTCGCCGTCATCGACATGATCCCCAACGAGGACCGGACCGGGCCGGCGTTCC
>JAPLKK010000094.1:0-6185 GCA_026388115.1 Elusimicrobiota bacterium
ACGCACTCGTCCTTGACGATGTCGCGCAGGCGGCACACGTTGAAGCCGGCGGCCTCGTACGACGCCTGCTGCAGCGACGCCTGCGGGGGGAAGAGGGCGTCCCACACCTTCTTGCCGACGAACACTTCCGTCACGTAGTAATACTTGGCGAGCCCGAGGGCCAGATCCGCGCCGTCGAGGCCCGCGACGTCGACGGCGATGACGTTGCCGGACTGCGGCTGGACCTTGAAGCCGGCCTGGTAAAGCTCCCGGACCGCGGCATACATGTCGGTGCCCTTCTCGATGTTGGCGATGAGCACGTCATCCGCATTCGGGCGGGGATTCAGCCGCATCTTCTGCAGAGCCATGTTCTGCTGATTGTTCCTCTTGGCAACGACGGTCTTGGGAACCTGGGAAAGGGCCAAGGCGGGCTTGTCCACCGTGTAGACGACGCCCTCGAACTCCATCTTCATCTGCTCCGCGGCCTTCGCGGTGCTCACGCACGCGAAGACGAAAGCGGCGGCGATCAAAAGGCCTTTGTTTCCCATGCTTTCCCCCTAAAATCCTCCGGCGTCCACACTGCCGGGCCGCAACCAAGCTAGCACAAGCCGGTTTAGGAGGAATAGGGTAGTTCAGCCCGGAGGGAGATGGGACGAAAGTCCCAGGATGTTTGCTGACGGTGCGCTAACCTCTGGTTTTAGGCGCCCGCGGAAAGCGGACCCAGAACGTCGTGCCTCTGCCGGCCGCGGAGATGAAGCCCACCTTGCCGCCCAAGTACTGTTCGGTCAACAGGCGCATCGCGTAGGTGCCGAGGCCGCGCCCATCTCCCTTGGTGGAAAAAGACCGCTGGAAAACCTGGTGCTGGACGTCGTCCGGCATCACCTGCGGGTTGCGGACCCGGACTTCGATATCGTCGCCCACCGCGGCGGTCGTCACGATGACGGCCTCATCGGGGAGCGACGCTTCGAGGGCGTTCTTGACCATGTTCGATACGACCCGCGATACCACCGTCCGGTCGCCGACGATCGAGGAGTCGGCGGGCGGGGGGGAGATGAGGATGGTGCGGGACGCGGCCCACTTCTGCTCGCGGAAGAGCTGGACGGCCTCCGCGACCGCGTCGCGAACCTGGAACGGCTCCGCTTTGACAGCCAGTTTCCCCCGTTCAGCCGACGCGAAGTCGCGCTGGCTCCGAATCTCGTCGAGGAGTCTGCGCGAGCCCCGCAGGGCCGACTCGGCCAGCGCCGCGGCCTCGCCCGCGACCTTGCCGCGCAGAGCCTCCACGATCATGCTGACGCCGCTCGCGGAGTTCCCGATATCATGGAAGAAGGCGCGCTCGAGGTTCTGACGCCGCTTCTCGTCGCTGATGTCGACGGCCGAGAGGATGACGAATTTCTCACCCGCGTGGGTCAGGGGCGAGGCGAAGACCCTGAGGTCGAGCGCCTCGTGGTCCTGGGTTCGTATGAGCCGGCACTCCTCGACGGCGGGCTGACCTTGCTGGCCCGAGATGATGGCGGAGACCGCGCCGCAGAACACGCAGAACTCGGTGGTCCCGCAGCCTCCCGGCGTCTCGCACGCGTGGATGCAGTCCACGGCCTCTCCCGGACGCAGTCCCAACGCCGACGCCCGGCGCTCGCGCGCGACATACTCGCGCAGCGCCCGGTTGGCGAAGACCGCCTGCCGGGTGCGGCTCAGGATCATGTAGAAGCTCGACACGCCGTCCAGCAGTTCGGTGAGCAAAGACGGCGTGGCGAAC
The DNA here is from genome assembly GCA_026388115.1 of Elusimicrobiota bacterium. Classification (GTDB taxonomy): domain Bacteria; phylum Elusimicrobiota; class Elusimicrobia; order UBA1565; family JACRDR01; genus JAPLKK01. The sequence goes on from JAPLKK010000094.1 coordinate 1,733, forward strand.
AGCGCGGCGAGGCGGCTGATCTCTTCGGGGGGCAGCCGTTCCGCCGAGGCGGGGGAGGCGAGAGGTTTTTCCATATCTCGTGGGAGCGTAGCAATCTTGCGAAAGCATGGCGAGTCGGCGGTCAAAGAGGACGACAGGACCGATGGATCTCGACGGCTAGGCGTGCCTCTAGGCAGAGCTCGAAGAGGCCTGGCTGGCGTTCCCGCGTCGTGATTTGAAGCGCAGGCCGGTGCGCCAAAGGAGCGGCGTTCCCTCTCCCGCTCGTCAGCGCTCGGGGGAGAGGGAACGACGCGTCAGCTTACCGCGTCCGCTTCGCCGGCTATTTCTTGGCCTTCTTGCCCTTCGAGTCCTTGACCGCCGACTGCGCCGCCGCGAGGATGGCGATCGGCACGCGGAACGGCGAGCAAGACACGTAGCTGAAGCCCAAGCTGTGGCAGAAGCCCACGCTCACCGGCTCGCCGCCGTGCTCGCCGCAGATGCCGATCTTGAGGTCCTTGCGCACCTTGCGGCCGCGCTCGACCGAGATCTTCATCAGTTCCCCGACGCCGTCCTGGTCGATGGACTGGAACGGGTCCCCGGGCAGGAGGTTCTTGTTGAGGTAGTCGCCGAGGAACGACCCGGTGTCGTCGCGCGAGAAGCCGAACGTCATCTGCGTGAGGTCGTTCGTCCCGAAGGAGAAGAACTGCGCGACCCCGGCCAAGCGGCCTGAGACCAGGCAGGCGCGCGGGATCTCGATCATCGTGCCGACCAAGTGCGGCAGGGTCCGCATACCCTTCTCCGCGAGGACCTCTTTGTGGATCTGCGAGACGATGGCGAACTGGTCGTCGAGCTCCTTCTCGTTGCAGACGACCGGGATCATGATCTCGGGGAAGGCCTTCACGCCCTCCTTGAGGAGCTCGGCCGTCGCGTCGAAGATGGCGCGCACCTGCATCTCGGTCACTTCGGGGTAGGTTACGCCGAGGCGCACGCCGCGGTGCCCCATCATCGGGTTCGACTCGCGCAGCGCGGCCGCGCGCTTCTCGAGGTCTTCGAGGCTGATGTCGAGGCTCTTGGCCAGCTCCGCGAGCTTCTCGGCCTCGTGCGGCACGAACTCGTGCAGCGGCGGGTCGATGGTGCGGATGGTGACCGGCAGGCCTTTCATAGCCTGCAGCGTCGCCTTGATGTCGGCCTTCATGTGCGGGTACAGCTCGGCGAGGGCGCGCTTGCGCTCCTCGAGCGTCTTGGACACGATCATCTTGCGCAAGAAGAACAGCGGAACGGCCGAGCCCTTGCCATAGAACATATGCTCGATGCGGAACAGGCCGATGCCCTCGGCGCCGAAAGCGCGCGCGCGCGCGGCGTCTTCCGGGGTATCGGCGTTGGCGCGGACCTTGAGCTTGCGCAGCTTATTGCACATCGCGAGGAAGTCGCGCAGCTGTTCGCTGCCCTCGTCGGCGTCGCGCATCGGGAGGCTTCCGGCGTAGACGAGTCCGCGCGAGCCGTTCAAGGTGAGCCAGTCTCCCTCGGCCAGGGTGATGCCGTCGACGGCCACGCGCTTCTTCGTCGTATCGATGTCGAGCGCGCCGCAGCCGACGACGCAGCATTTGCCCCAGCCGCGGGCCACCAGCGCCGCGTGCGAGGTCATGCCGCCGCGGGCGGTCAAGATGGCCTGCGCGGCGCGCATGCCCTCGATGTCCTCGGGGTTGGTCTCCTCGCGCACGAGGATGACCTGCTTGCCCGCCTTGGCCCAAGCGACGGCGTCCTGGGCGTTGAAGACGACCATGCCCTTGGCGCCGCCGGGACCGGCGGGCAGGCCCTTGGCGACCGGCTTATGCGTGCTCTCGGCCGCGGGGTCGACGATGGGATGCAGAAGCTCGTCGAGCTGGGCGGGGGTCACGCGCATCACGGCCTCCGGCGCCTTGATGAGCCGCTCCTTGACCATGTCGAGCGCGATGCGGACGGCGGCGGGGCCGTTGCGCTTGCCGACGCGGCACTGCAGCATGTAGAGCCGGCCGTGCTCGATGGTGAACTCGAGGTCGAGCATGTCGCGGTAATGCTTCTCCAGCCGGTCGCGGATCGAGTGCAGCTCCTTGTAGACCGCGGGCATGAGCTGCTCGAGGCTCTTGGCCTCCTGCGACTGCTCGGTGCGGCTGTTCTCGTTGATCGGCTGCGGGGTGCGGATGCCGGCGACGACGTCCTCGCCCTGGGCGTTGACGAGGAACTCGCCGTAGAAGCGGTGGTCGCCGGTGCCGGGGTTGCGCGTGAAGGCGACGCCGGTGGCGGAGTCGTCTCCCATGTTGCCGAAGACCATCGTCTGGACGGTGACCGCGGTGCCCCACTCCTCGGGGATGCCCTCGATCCGCCGGTAAGAGACGGCGCGCTTGCCCATCCACGAGGCGAAGACGGCGCCGATGGAGCCCCAGAGCTGCTCCATGGGCTCGTCCGGGAACGGCTTGCCGAGCACCTGCTGCACCCGCTCCTTGAAGAGCACGCACAGCTTCTTGAGATCGTCGGCGGAGAGGTCGGTGTCCTGCTTGGCGCCGCGCTTCTCCTTCGCCTCGCCCATGAGCCGGTCGAGCTGGCGGCGGATGCCCATGTCTTCCTCAGCCTCGACGCCGGCCGCCTTCTCCATGACGACGTCGGCGTACATCATGATGAGCCGGCGGTAGGCGTCGTAGACGAAGCGCTCGTTGCCGGTCTTGGCGACGAGGCCGGGGATCGTCTTCTCGGTCAGGCCGACGTTCAAGATCGTTTCCATCATGCCCGGCATCGACTTGCGGGCGCCCGAGCGCACCGAGACGAGCAGCGGGTTGGAGGGGTCGCCGAAGCCCTTTTCCGCGAGCTTCTCGACGATCTTCATGTTCGCGGCCACCGTCTCGCGCAGGCCCTTGGGATAGGTGCGCTTGTGCTGCCAATAATGGGTGCAGACGTCGGTGGTGATGGTGAAGCCCGGCGGGACGGGAAGCCGCAGGGAGGGATGACCGGCCATCTCGGCCAGGTTCGCGCCCTTGCCTCCAAGGAGGTTCTTCATGGACTCCTTGCCTTCCGCCTTGCCGCCGCCGAACTTGTAAACGTATTTCATAGTGGGAGTTACCTCTGTAAGGTGATTCTATCTCTTTGTGGGATTCGGATGCCAAGGCCAACCGGGGCGCTGGTGACGCGGCGGGGGAGCGAATAGTATGATGGGCTCGTGAAGGCGCCGCGGGTGGAGATCCTCTGCGTGGGGACCGAGCTGCTCTCCGGCAAGATCAACACGCACATGGCCTATCTCGCGCCGGCGTTGCGGGGCGTCGGGCTGTCGATCTCGCGCGAGACGAGCGTCGGCGACTCCGTGGCCGACATCAGCGATGCCGTCGCCGGCGCGTTGTCGCGTGCGGAGATCGTCATCGTCACGGGCGGGCTCGGTCCGACCTTCGATGACCTCACGCGCGAGGGGGTCGCGCAGGCTCTTGGCCGGCGGATGGCCTATCGGCCGTCCATCTTCGAGAAGATCCGCCGCCGGTTCCTGCGCTACGGCCGCGCCGTCCCCGAGATCAACAAGCGGCAGGCCTACGTCATCGAGGGCGCGGTGGTGCTCCCCAATCACAACGGGACGGCCCCGGGCCAGCGCGTCAGCCGCGGCGACAGGGCGGTCTTCCTGCTCCCCGGGCCCGGCTCGGAGATGAGACCGATGGTCGAGCGGCGCGTCCTGCCCCATCTTCGCAAGCGCTACATGGCGTCGAGCGCCGCAGCCAAGACGGTGCTCCATCTGGCCGGCATCTCGGAGTCCGCCGCCGACGAGAGGCTCGATCCGCTTTACCGGAGCGCCGACCGCCGCGGCGTCGAGTTCACCATCCTCTCCGAGCCCGGGTTGGTGGACCTGCATATCTCGGCTGCCGCCTCCTCGGCCGCGCAGGCGCGGCGGCGCGTGGCGGCCGCCGCGGCCGCGGCGCGACGGCTCGTCGGCCGGTGGGGATTCGGGACCGACGATGACACGCCCGAATCCGTCGCCGGCGCCGGCCCGCGCCGGCGCGGCCGGACTCTGCTATGCCAACGAGGCGAAGGCGCGCGAGCTCGGGGTGCCCCAGGGCGTGCTCGCCCGCCACGGCGCCGTCAGCGCGCCATGCGCCCAGGCCATGGCGGAGGGAGCGCGCGAGCGATGGAAGTCCGATTGCGCGCTCGCCGTCACCGGCATCGCTGGACCGGGAGGGGGGACGAAAGCCAAGCCGGTCGGCCTCGCCTTCGTCGCCTGCGCGCTGCCGGGACGCGCGACCATCGTGGAACGCCACCTGCTTCCCGGCAACCGGGAGACGGTCCGCAGCCGTGCGGCGATAACGGCCCTGCACCTCCTTATTAGGAAAGCGCTCTCCTGATTGTTTGACGGCTCACTCGTCAAATTCCTATAATACCCGCAAATATATGATCACAAAAGCCAAGAAAGCAGAAATCGTACAGAAACACCAAGGGAATCCAGGGAAGAGCTCCACCCAGATCG
>JAPLKK010000094.1:6233-9035 GCA_026388115.1 Elusimicrobiota bacterium
ACCCAGATCGCCCTCATCACCGAGCGTATCGCGGACATCTCGAAGCACCTAAAAGGCGCCAAGAAGGATTACACCTCGCAGGTCGGCCTTCTCAAGCTCGTCGGCCAGCGCCGGCGGCTCCTGACCTACCTCCGCCGCAAGGATTTCCAGGATTACTCCAAAGTCCTGAAGCAGCTGGACCTGAGGAAGTAACCATGGCCAACCTCCAAAAGAACTCCCTACAGGAGACTGTAGGCGGAAAGACTTTGTCGTTTCAGACGGGAACGCTCGCCAAACAGGCCGGCGGCTCCGTCACCGTCCACCTGGATGACACGGCCGTCCTTGTCGCCGCGACCGCGGCCAGGGATCCGAAGCCGGGCGTGACCTTCATGCCGCTGACCGTGGACTACCGCGAGCGCACCTATGCCGCGGGCAAGATCCCGGGCGGCTTCTTCAAGCGCGAAGGCCGGCCCCGCGAGAAGGAGATCCTCTCCGCGCGGCAGACGGACCGGCCGATCCGGCCGCTGTTCGCCGAGGGATGGAACTGCGACACGATGGTGCAGATCATCGTCCTCTCGACCGACTCGAAGAACGACTCCGACGTCCTGGCGATCAACGGCGCCTCGGCGGCGCTGATGCTCTCCGACGTGCCGTGGAACGGCCCGGTCGGCGCCGTGCGCGTCGGCCGCGTCAACGGCCAGATCGTCATCTACCCGACCTTCGAAGAGCGCGAGACCTGCGAGCTCGAGCTCGTCGTCGCCGGCCAGAAGGACGCGATCCTGATGGTCGAGGGCGGCGCCAACGAGGCCTCCGAGGACGTGATGGTGGAGGCCCTCGAGGCGGCCCAGCGCGAGATCAACAAGATCTGCGACCTGCAATTGCGCCTCGTCGAGGAGGCCAAGCGCCAGGGGCGCGTCATCACCAAACGGACGGTCACGCCGCCCGTCTGCCCGGAGCCGGTGCGCCAGCTCGTCACCGACCGGGCGCTGCCCGAGATCAAGAAGCACCTGCACGCGTCGCTCGCCAAGTGGGACCTTGACGGGCTGATGCACGCGCTGAAGAACGCCATCCGGGCCGAGATCACCGAGAAGTCGGCCCCCGAGGCCGCGGCGAAGGCGAAGGCCGCGGCGGAAGGGACGAAGTTCACTCCGACCTTCCTCGGCGCCGAGTCCTTCGTTACGCACATCGTCGAGGATCTGCTCTACAAAGAGAGCCGCGAGATGGTGCTCACCGAGGGCCGCCGCCAGGACGGCCGGGGCATGAAAGAAGTCCGGCCGATCAACATCCAGGTGCCGGCGCTGCCTCGCGCCCACGGCTCGGCCGTGTTCACCCGCGGCTCGACGCAGGCGCTCGTCGTCGCCACGCTCGGCACGCCGGGCGACATGCAGATCATGGACGAGCTGGAGGGGGAGTTCAAGGAGCGCTTCCTGCTCCATTACAACTTCCCCGGCTTCTCGGTCGGAGAGTTCAAGCCGGAGCGCGGGCCGGGCCGCCGCGAGATCGGCCACGGAGCGCTCGCCAAGCGCGCGCTCTATCCGCTGCTGCCGCCGGAAGAGACCTTCGCCTACACCATCCGCATCGTCTCGGACATCCTGGAGTCGAACGGCTCCTCGTCCATGGCCTCGGTGTGCGGCGGGTCGCTGTCGCTGTTCGACGCGGGCGTGCCGATGAAGGCCGCGTGCGCGGGCATCGCCATGGGCCTCATCATGGAAGGCGGCCGCCACGCGATCCTCTCCGACATCAACGGCTTCGAGGACCACCTGGGCGACATGGACTTCAAGGTCGCCGGGACGGCAGACGGCATCACGTCCATCCAGATGGACATCAAGATTCAGGGCCTTGAGCTCTCGCTCACTGCACCAGGCCCGTGAGGGCCGACTGCACATCCTCGGCGAGATGGACAAGGTCCTCGCCGCGCCTCGCCCGGAGCTGTCTCAATTCGCCCCGCGGCTCATCCGCCTGCAGATCCCGGTCAACAAGATCGGGGCCCTCATCGGCCCCGGCGGCAAGAACATCCGCCGCATCATCGAGGAGTACGGGGTGGAGGTGGACGTCGAAGACGACGGTTCCGTGTTCATCGGCGGCCTGGACGCCACGGGCGTCGAGCGGGCCAAGGCGGAAGTCGAGGCCTTCACGCAGACGCCGGAGGTCGGCAAGATCTACAAGGGCCACGTCGTCAGCATCAAGGAGTTCGGCGCCTTCGTCGAGATCATGCCGGGCATCGAGGGTCTGCTCCACATCTCGCAGATCGACGTCGCCCGCGTCAACCGCGTCGAGGACGTCATGAGGGAAGGCGATGAGGTCGAGGTGAAGCTCCTCGAGATCGACGCGGACGGCAAGATGCGGCTGTCGCGCAAGGCCGTGCTCTCCCCCGGCTCCGAAGGTCCGACCGGCGCGGGACGGCCGCGCGACGGCGGGCGCGGCGGCGCGGGGCGAAGGCCGGAGCGGCCGCACCATCGCTAGGGAATGGCTTCCAAGACTTCCAAGAAAGGGACGAACGGGACATCGCCTCTCGCCGAGCTGAAGGAGCTCTACCACTTCATGGTGGAGCAGAAGCTCGAGACGGCGGAGTACGACCACGGGGGCGTGCACGTGCGGCTGGTGCGTCAGCGCACACATAGCGTGCCTGTGCCCGTACCGGTGATGACGGGCGCGGCGTCGCCGGCCGCCGGACACGCTCCGGCGGCCGGCGCCGGCCCGGCCGCGCCGGCCCTGGCGCCGGGAGCCGCGACGATCAAGGCGCCGATGATGGGCATCTTCTACCAGGCGAGCTCGCCGTCGAGCCCGCCGTTCGTCCGACAGGGCGACGCGGTCAAGAAAGGC
>JAPLKK010000117.1 GCA_026388115.1 Elusimicrobiota bacterium
TTCTTGCGCGCGAAGACCGAGACGTCGCGCAGCCTGCAGTTCAAGGCGAGGGCGGCCTTGAATCCCAGCTCCACGGCCTTGCGGTTGAGCACGGGCAGCGTCCCGGGCTGGCCGGTGCAGACGGGGCAGATGTTGGTGTTCGCCTCGGCTCCGAAAGAGGCGGTCGAGCAGGAGCAGAAGAGCTTGGACGCCGTTCCCAGCTGGCAGTGGACCTCGAGGCCCACGACCATCTCGTACGCGGTCTCGACCCGGGCGGCCTCAGCCATGCAGCCTCCGCTCGATGAGACCGATGAGCCGCTTGTCGCCGGGGTAGATCACGAGGCCCAGCGCCTCCTCCGGCCCGGCCCAGCGCGTGGCCATGACCTCGACCCCGTCGGGCTCGCGCGTGCGGCGCAGCGGCTTCATCCAGTACCAGCGGACGCGCTTGCGCACCAGACGCCCCTCGCGCAGGAACCGATAGCGGACCAAGGTGAGCGGCGCGGCCGCCTCGCAGGAAAAGCCCGTCTCTTCCTCCACCTCGCGCACGGCCGCCGCCTTCGGCGTCTCGCCGGGATCCAGATGCCCCTTGGGGAACGTCCAGACCGTCCGCCCGGCCGTCCCCACCGGCGGCAGCCGCGGTTTTCGCGCCTTCACGCCGGCTCCGCCAGGACCGGGAACGGCCTGGCCGCCTCGTAGGCGCGCGCGGCCGACAGGAGCGCGGCCTCCTCGAACGGACGCGAGAGCAGCTGCAGCCCGAGCGGCAAGCCCGCCCGGCTGAGCCCGCAAGGCACGGACATGCCGGCGATGCCCGCGATATTGCAGGGGATGGTGAACACGTCGCCCAGATACATCTGCAAGGGGTCGGACACCTTCTCGCCCAGCTTGAACGGCGGCGTGGGCGCGGTGGGCGTGACCAGCAGGTCCACCTGCTTGAAGGCTTCGTCGAAATCGCGCTTGATGAGCGTGCGCACCCGCTGCGCCTTGCCGTAATAGGCGTCGTAGTAGCCGGAGCTCAGCGCGTAGGTGCCGAGCATGATGCGCCGCTTGACCTCGGGGCCGAAGCCTTCGCCGCGGGTCTTCTCGTAGGCCTCGAGGAGGCTGAGGCCGTCTCCCCCCTCCCGGACGGCCGAGAAGCCGTAGCGCATCCCGTCGAAGCGGGCGAGGTTGGCGCTGGCCTCCGACGGCGCGAGCAGGTAGTAGGTGCTGACCGCGTACTTCGAGTTCGGCAAAGAGACCTCGCGCACCTTCGCGCCCAAAGATTCGTAGACCTTCACCGCGGCCAAGACCGCTTCGGCCGTCTCCGCGTCCACGCCGCCCGAGAAGCACTCCTTGGGCAGGCCGAGCGTGAGGCCTTTGATCGCGGAAGGGTCCGGCTTGTACGCCCGCGCCGGCGTGGGGGCGGAGGTGGAATCGAGCGGGTCGAAGCCCGAGATGACCGACAGCACGAGCGCGGCGTCGTCGATCGTCCGCGCCAAGGGGCCGATCTGGTCGAGCGAGGAGGCGAAGGCGACGAGGCCGTAGCGCGAGACGAGGCCGTAGGTCGGCTTCAAGCCCGCCACGCCGCAGAAGGCCGCCGGCTGGCGGATGGAGCCGCCCGTGTCGGAGCCCAGCGCCACGGGCGCCATGCGCGAGGCCACTGCCGCCGCCGAGCCGCCGCTCGAGCCGCCCGGCACGCGCTCGAGGTCCCAGGGGTTCTTCGTCGCGAAGAACGCGGAGTTCTCGGTCGAGGAGCCCATGGCGAACTCATCCATGTTCGTCTTGCCGAGGAAGACCGCGCCCGCGAGCCGCAGCCGCTCGATCACGGTCGCGTCGTAAGGAGCCTTGTAGCCTTCGAGGATCCGCGAGGAGCAGGTCGTCTCGACCCCGCGGATGTTCATATTGTCCTTGATCGCGATGGGCACGCCCGCGAGCCGGCCGGGGTCTTTGCCTTCGGCGACCTTCGCGTCCACCTCGCGCGCCATCTCGAGGGCATCCTCCGCCAGCACGCGCACGAAGGCGCGCACGCGCGGGTCCTCGGTCCGGATGCGCTTGAGGTGCGCCTCGGCCACCTCCTCCGCCTTCACCTCGCGCGCGCGCACGGCCTCGGCGATGCGAGCGGCGCTCCAGGTCGTCAGCTCGCTCATTCGATGAACGGGGTGACGTCGGCGCCCTTGACCTTCTCGGGCCCGGCCCGCCGGCGCGGCGAGGCCGCGGGCGCCGCCGCCTTCTTATCGCCGGAGTCGCCCGCGTCGCCCGCGTCGGAGTCCTGCGGAGCGCGCCGCGGCGGCAAGGAATCGGAGCGAGGCATCGTCTCCCCGGGCCAGGGAGGCGGCAGGGGCTCGACCGGCACCTCCTTGGCCGAGGACCCGGCCGGCTGGGCCGCCTCGCCCTTGACGCCGCTCGGCGCCTCGTTCTCCTTCTCTTCGGCGACGATGGCGTCGATGGCCTGCTGGATCTGCTCGCGCTTGTTGGGCTCCAATCTCAGCGCTCGGCGCAGGTCGGCCACCGCCCCGCTCTTGTCGCCCACGGCGTTCTTCGCCAGGCCGCGGTTCGACCAGGCGAGGCCGCGTTTGGGGTCGAGCTGGATGACGCGGTCCAGGTCCTTGATGGCCGCTTCAGGGTCGCCCGTCAGCGAGTAGCAGTTGGCGCGCAGGTAAAGCGCCTCCTCATGCTTGGGGACGACCTTGAGGAACGCGGTGAAATCCTCGGCCGCGAGAGCGTATTCCTGGACCTCCCGGTGGTCGCGGGCGCGATACAGGCGCGCCCACGCGAAGCGGGGATTGATCTCGACGACGCGGCTGTAATCGTCGATCGCGGCGCGGAACTGCTTGAGCTTGTCCTTGACGGTGCCGCGGACGATATGGATCACCGCCGAGTTCGGCGCAAGCTGTGCCGCCTTGTCCAAAGGCTCGGCGGCCTCTTGCGGCTTGCCCTGCGAGGACAGCACCGAGCCCAAGCCGTAGTAGGCCAAGGCATAACGCGGGTTGAGCCGGATGGCCTCCTGATAATCGCTTTGCGCTCCCTGCAGGTTGCGCAGCACGTAGCGGCCCATGCCGCGCGCGACGTGCTGCTCGGCGGTCGTCGGCTGCGAGCGCGCGGCCGCCTCGCCGTCCTCGCGCGCGCCGAGCCTATCGCCGTTCGTCCAGCGCGACAACGCGCGAAACCCGAGCGGAGCCTCCCAGTCCGGAGCCAGCTCCAGCGCCTTGCTGAAGTGCCGGGCCGCGGCCTCGAATTTCGCTTGATCATAAGCGGCCACGCCGGAGCGGAAGGCTCGCTCCGCGTCGCGCGACGGCGCGGCGAGCGCGACGGCCGCTAGCGCGACGGCCAGAGTGATAGTCATTCAATGACCCTCGGCACCTTGAAGTACGGCCCCTCGCGCCGCGGCGCCCCGGCCAGCAGGTCCTCCCGGTGGGCGAACGGACGCGCGACGTCTTCACGCAGGACGTCGGTGAGGCCGAGCACGTGGGAGGTCGCCGGCACGCCTCCGGTGTCCACCTGCTTGAGCTCGTCCATCGTCTCCAGGATATGTCCGAGCTGGTCTTTGAAGCGCGCGACTTCGTCGTCGGACAGCTGGAGCCGCGCGAGCCGCGCGACCTGGCGCACCAACTTTTCGTCGATCACTCTCTCTCCAGCCGCGCGTACCGGACCAAGACTTTCTTCTTCGCGCCGCTGTCGAAGTTGATGGTGACCTTCAGGCCTTCGCCTTGGCCCGACTTCTCGATGATCTTGCCGCAGCCGAACTCGGGATGGACGACGCGCATGCCGAGCTTCACGTTCAAGATGGCGGCGGGCCCGCCGGACTCCGGCTCCCCCTCTGCCTTGAAGCCCGAAGGAGGAACCGTTCCGACCGGCGTCTCGCCGTCGCCCGTGTGCGGGCCCAGCAGGCGCGCCTCCAGGATGAAGCGCGACGGGAGGTTCGCGTAGCTCTGGCCGAAGATCCGGCGCGACGCGGCATAGGTGAGGACCAGATGCTCCCGCGCGCGGGTCATGCCGACGTAGCAGAGCCGCCGCTCCTCTTCCAGCTCGTCCGGCGACGAGTTGCCCGCGCCGATCGGGAACAGGCCCTCCTCCAGCCCGGTGAGGAACACCGCCGGGAACTCGAGGCCCTTGGCGAGGTGCACGGTCATGAGCGTGACGGCCGACGTTTGCTCATAGGTGTCGGCGTCGCTTTGGAGGGCCACGCCCTCCAGGTAATGCTCCAATCGAGCGTCCCCGTCCTTCTCCTCGAACTCCTTGATGGCGTTCAAGAGCTCCTGGAGGTTGCCGAGCCGGCCGACCGCCTCGGGATCGGTCTCGGCCTCGTTCTCGAGCCAGGCCCAGTAGCCGCTGCGCTCGAGCACGCGGCTCATGGCGGCGGCGGGGCGCAGGGTGTCGAGGTCGGTCTTCAGGTGGTCGAAGATGAACGCGAGCTGGCGGCAGGCGGCGCGGCAGGCGGGGGTCAAGCCGGGGATCTTCGCCTCCTCGCGCATGGTCTCCAGCAAAGTGAGCTCATGCTCCTGGGCGTAGGCGTCGAGCGCCTCCTCGCTCGTCTTCCCGACGCCGCGCGCGGGCACGTTGATGACGCGCCTCAAGCTCACGCCGTCGGCGGGGTTCAAGGCGACGCGCGCGTAGGCCAGGGCGTCCTTGATCTCCTTGCGCTCGTAGAAGCGCATCGCGCCGACGACGCGGTACGGCAGGCGCGCCATCCGCAGGGCCTCTTCGAAGGAGCGGCTCTGCGCGTTGGTCCGGTAGAAGACGGCGATGTCGGAGAGCGAGGCGCCGTTCTCCAGGAACTCCACGACGCGGCGGACGACCCAGCGCGCCTCCTCATGCTCGTTGAGGCTCTCATGGACCTGGACCGGCTCGCCCGAGGGCTTCTCGGTCCACAGCGTCTTCGACTTGCGCTGCTTGTTGTGCGCGATGACGCAGCCCGCCGCCGCGAGGATGTTCGGGGTGGAGCGGTAGTTCTGCTCGAGCTTGATCACGCGCGCGCCGTGGAAATCGCGCTCGAACTCGAGGATGTTGCGGATGTTCGCCCCGCGCCAGGCGTAGACCGATTGATCGGGATCCCCGACGACGCAGAGGTTCTGGTGGCGGGCCGCGAGCGTCTTGGTGATCAGGTACTGCGAGTGGTTGGTGTCCTGGTACTCGTCGACGAGCAGATGCAGGAAAAGGTCCTGATAGTACTCGCGCACCTGCTGGTGGCCCTTCAGCAGCTCGCAGGTCTTGACCAGCAGATCGCCGAAGTCGAGCGCCCCGGCCGCGTCCAGCTTCTCCTGGTATTTCTCGTAGACCCGCGCCGCCGTCTCGCGGAAACGGTCGCCCGCGGTCATGGAATGGATGGCGTACGACTTGGCGTCGAGCAGGTCGTCTTTGGCGCGCGAGATGACGCTCAGATACAGGCCCGCCTTCGCGCGCTGATCCGCGAGCCCGAGCTCCTTGAGCGCCTCGCCCACGAGCCGCTTCTGGTCGTCGGAGTCGTAGATCGTGAAATGCTTCGTCAGGCGCAAGAGCGGCGCGTGCTGGCGAAGGACGCGCGCGGCGAAGGCGTGGAAGGTGTGGATCCACACCGAGGCCGCGCGGCCGGGAGCGAGCGCGTCGACGCGCGAGCGCATCTCGCCGGCGGCCTTGTTGGTGAACGTGACGGCCAGCATCCGCGTCCCCGGCACGCCTTCGTTCAGGAGCCGCGCGATGCGGTAGGTGATGACGCGCGTCTTGCCGGTCCCCGCGCCGGCCACGATGAGCAGCGGCCCCGTCCCGTGCTCCGCAGCGAGGCGCTGCTCGGGGTTCAAGGAGGAAAGGTCGAGCGTCGGCGTGATCTCAGGCACGGGAACTGGATTTTACCAAATCCCCGCCGGAGTTCCCGCCCCAGATGCGCTCGGGGACGCGGCTACCACGAGATGTATTCGTCCTTGTGGGAATAGTCCTTGAAGTGCCACAGGATGCCTTCGTGGTCCGTGAAGAAGTAGACCTTCCCGGAAGGATTCTCCACGGTCTTTTCGATGCGGAATCCGAGCTCCCGCTCGATGAAGTCCTTCGCTCCCTCCCGGCGCAGGCAGGGATTGCAGATCCCCGAGGCTGCGGGAGGAGCGGAGACCGCGCGCTTCTTCACCTCCACGCAGAGCCCGTCGGGGCTGATGAACATGGCGGTCCCGATGCCGCTGATGACCCTATGGCGTCCTCCTCCGAATGCCTTCGTCAGGAAGGCGCAATAGCCGGGAACATCCGACACGTGCGCCTCGATGTGGTCGAACGACGCGGTGGTCTTCATGGGTTCATCCCTCTTCGTCCAGGCATCCACTTTACCACCCGCGCCGCCGTCGCGCAACAACGTCCGGGAACTTTCCGCAAAAGCCGGTGTCGTACTGGACGTGGAGGCAAAGACTATGCGGAAACTCTGGTTGGCGGCGGCGGTGTTGGCGGCGCTCTCGGCTCCGGCCCAGGCGTGGGCTTCGGACCCGCTCAAGCGCCTGGCGGGACGGCTGGCGAAGAACCTTAAGGAAGACCCGCCGCGCAAGGTGGCGGTGCTGAGCTTCCCGTACCCGGACGGCAGCGCCTCCGCGGGCTCGACCGTGGTCCAAGAGCGGCTGACGACCTACCTCGCCGAGGACGGCGACGTGCAGGTCGTCGAGCGCCAGCTCCTTAAGAAGATCTTGGAGGAGCGAAAGCTCCAGATGACGGGCCTGCTGGACGCCAAGACCTCCCAGGAGATCGGCAAGGTCCTCGGAGTCAACGTCCTGGTCACGGGGACCCTCAACGATGTCCGCGAGGGCCGCACCGAGGTGAACGCCCGCGCCATCGACGCCGACTCCGGCCGCATCCTCTCGGCCGGGCAGGCGACGGTGGAGCGCACTTGGGACTCGACGCGCCCCACGCGGGTGGTGACCGACCCTCGACCCGCCGCCACGGGCAAGAGCCTCGCGCAGATCGCGATCCTGCTCGACACCTCCAACAGCATGGACGGCCTCATCCAGCAGACCAAGACCCAGCTGTGGCGGATCGTCAACGAGCTCGCCGCCTCGCGCAAGAACGGCGAGGCGCCGGCCATCCAGGTGGCCCTCTACCAGTACGGCAACAACAGCCTGAGCCTGCGCGAGAGCTGGATCCAGCAGGTCGTGCCCTTCACGGCCGACCTGGACCAGGTCTCGCAGAGACTCTTCGCCCTCTACACCAACGGCGGCGACGAGTTCACGGGGGCGGTCCTCTCCGACGCCTCGCGCCGTCTCGACTGGTCGCCGGACCCGAGCGTGTACAAGGCGATCTTCATCGCGGGCAACGAGCCGTTCACCCAGGGGCCGATCCCGTTCCGAGAGAGCATCGCCGACGCGGCGCGCAAGGGGATCGTGGTCAACACCATCTACTGCGGAAACCGCGACCAGGGCATCCGCGAGCAGTGGCTGGCGGGCGCCCAGGCGGGCGGCGGCGACTACCTCGTCATCGACCAGGACTCGAACCTTGCGATGGTGACCGCGCCGCAGGATCCCGAGATCGACCGGCTCTCGAACGAGCTGAACCAGACGTTCGTACCGATGGGGCGACTCGGCGCGGCCAAGGCCAAGGCGATGCTGCAGCAGGATAGCGCCGTTGCCGCGCTGCGCGGCGGGGCGGCCGGCGAGCGCGCCGCCTTCAAGGCGGCTCCCCAGTACGCAGCCGCCGCCAGCGGCTGGGATGCGGTCAGCATGGTCATGGCCGCGCCGGCCGCGGCCCCGGCGGCGATCAGCCGGGCGGAGCTGCCCGCCGAGATGAAGCAGATGGATGACAAACAGCTGAAGGCGGACCTCGAAGGAAGAGCCGCCAAGCGCAAGGACATCCAGACGCGGCTCCAGAAGCTTCAAGGAGAGCGCGATCAGTACGTCAACGCACACCGCGGCCAGGCGGGCATGAGCATGGGCGAGGCGGTGGTGAAGTCGGTGCGCAAGCAGGCGGCGAAGAAAGGATATTCGTTCAAGTCGTAACCTCCTACCCCCCTCCCCGCCGTAGCGGGGAGGGCGAGACTTGGGCCGGCCCCGGCGGCATAGCGCCGGGGCCGGCCTCCATTTGTAATAGAATGACCGCGACCATGACCGACGCCCAGAAAGAACTCGACGAGATCCGCAAAGGGATCGACGCGGTGGACAACGGGATCGTACAGCTGCTGGCCCAGCGGCGGGAGCTCGCGCTCCGGCTCGCCAAGGTGAAGAAAGCGCTCGAGGTGCCCATCTACGACCGCGTGCGCGAGCAGGCGCTGGTGGACCGCGTGAAGAGATGGGGCGGCGAGCACAAGCTCAACGAGGAGTTCGTCGAGGTGGTGTTCCGGCTCATCGTGATGAACTCGAAGGAGATCCAGTATCACGAGTCGGCTTAGCGGGCGCGCCCTGGCCATCGCGGAATCGGAGACGCTGCGCCTTTCCGCGACGCTCGCCCGGCTGCGCGCCGAAGGCCGCGACGTCGTAAGCCTCCTCGAAGGCGAACCGGACCTGCCGCCCCCCCCGGCCGTCATCCGCGCGACGGTCCAGGCGGTGCGCGGCGGCTGGACGCGCTACTCGGAATCCTCGGGCCTGCCCGAGCTCAAGAAGCTCATCGCCCGCAAGCTCCTCAAGCGCAACGGCATCGAGGTCTCAGAAGACAACATCCTGGTGACCAACGGCGCCAAGCAGGCGCTCTACGAGGCGCTCCAGGCGCTTTGCGGGCCCGGCGACGAGGTGCTCATCCCCAGGCCGTACTGGGTCACCTTCCCTGAATCGGTGAAGCTGGCCGGCGCCAAGCCCGTCTTCGCGGACACGCGCGACGGCCGGCTCGACGTGGCGGCCCTCGAGCGGGCGGCGACCCGGCGCACCAAGGCGGTCCTCATCAACACCCCGAACAATCCGACCGGAGCCGTGTATCCCAAGGCGGCCCTCGCGGCGCTGGCAAGCCTCGCGCGCCGGCGCGGCTTCTTCATCGTCTCCGACGAGGCCTATGAGGACCTGGTCTTCGACGGGGCGCGGCACGTGAGCGTCGCCTCGCTCGGCGACGCCTTCGCGAGGACGGTCACGGTCCAGACCTTCTCCAAGAGCTTCTCGATGACCGGTTTTCGGGTCGGCTTCCTGGCGGGCCCGCGCGAGGTCGTCCGCGCGGCGAGCCGGCTCCACGGCCACGTGACCGGCAACGTCTGCACCTTCGCGCAGAAAGGCGCCGTCGCGGCCTGCCGTGTCGCCGGGCGCGAGCTCGATAGGCGCCGCAAGCTCTATCAGCGCCGCCGCGACCTCGCCTACTCGCTCGCCTCGCGGCTGTTCGATTGCGCGAAGCCCGAAGGCGCCTTTTACCTGTTCGCCGACGCGCGGCGGCATCTGGGCGCACGATTCAAGGATTCGGCCGCCCTGGCGGCCTACCTTCTGGAGAAAGCCGGCGTCGCCGTCGTGCCGGGCTCGGCTTGCGGGCGGGAAGGGTTCCTCCGCCTCAGCTTCTCCGCCCCCGAGGCCGCGCTGCGCGAGGGCTTCGCCCGCGTCAAGGAGGCGTTACGACCATAGGTCTCATCGGCTTCGGCCGGCTCGGCAAGCTGCTGGTCCGCTATTTCGCCCGCGACTTCGAGATGCACGTCTACGATCGGCGGCCGCAGTCGAAGCAGGTGCGTGCGCTGGGAGCGGTCCCGGCGACGCTGGAACAAGCCTGCGGGCAGGACGCGCTCATCCTGTGCGTGCCGATCGAGGGATTCGAGAAGCTCGTGCGCGGGATCCGCGGCCTGGTGCGGCCCCGCGCGCTCGTCATCGACGTCTGCTCGGTCAAGGAGCATCCGGTGCGGGTGATGAAGGCCCTGCTGCCGAAGACCGTCGAGATCCTGGCCACCCATCCGAATTTCGGCCCCGACAGCGCCGCCGAGTCCCTGCGCGGCCACAAGCTCATCGCCTGCCGGGTGCGCGTGAGCGCCGAGCGGTACCGCAAGTTCCGCCGCGCCGTCGAGAAGAAGGGCCTCGTCGTGGTCGAGATGAGCCCGCGGGAGCACGACAAGCGGATGGCGTCCTCGCTCGTCTTGACGCATTTCATCGGCCGCGCGCTCATCCGCTGCGGCGCCGCGCCGACCGGCGTGGACACCGAGGGCTACAAGCGCCTGCTGCGCATCCTGCAGACCGTGCGGAACGACACCTGGCAGCTCTTCGACAACATGAACCGCTACAACGCCTTCGCGCCGCGCATGCGCCGCGCCTTCCTGGCGGCCATCGCCTCGGTGGACCGGAAGCTGCCCCGATGAAAGTCGCCTTCCAGGGCGTGCGCGGAGCCTACAGCGAAGAGGCCGCTCGAAGGCATTTCGGCCCCGCGTGCGAACCGCTGGGGCAGGCGCTGAGCGAGCAGGTCTTCGACGCGGTCGCCTCGGGCCGCGCGGACTACGGGTTCCTGCCCGTCGAGAACAGCATCGCGGGACCCGTGGCCGTGAACCTCGATCTGTTCCTTACGGAAGACGTGTTCATCACCGCCGAGGCGTACCTGCGCATCGAGCACTGCCTGCTGGCGCCGCCCGGGACGACGCTCGACGCGGTCCGGACGGTCTACTCGCACCCGATCGCCCTCGCCCAGTGCAAGGGCTTCATCGCAAAGCGCGGCCTGAAGGCCGTCCCGGAATACGACACGGCGGGCTCGGCGGAGCTGGTCGCCGCCCGGAGGCTTCCCGGCGAGGCGGCCATCGCCTCGAAGGCGTGCGCGGAGGTTTACGGCCTCGAGGTCCTCGGCGAGAACCTCCAGAGCGCGAAAGACAACTTCACGCGCTTCGGCGCGTTCGTGAAGGGACGCGGCGCGCCCGCAGGGCTCAAGATGGAGAAGACGAGCGTCGCCTTCGCCGTCCATCACCATCCCGGCGCCTTGCTGGACTGCCTGCGCCGCTTCGCCGACCATGGCATCAACCTGACGCGCCTGGAATCGCGGCCGATCCCCGAGAACCCGTTCGAGTACGTCTTCTTCGCTGATTTCCTGGGCGGCGCGGGCTCCGAGGACGTCCGCCGCGCGCTCGACGAGCTGGGCCAAGCCGCCCGCTTCGTGCGCCTGCTCGGAAGCTATCCGCTGGGCGCGCGCTAGCCGGGCCGGCATCGCTCCGCTGAGATTCCAAATAGCGATTGAGGGAAGGCCGTCTAGGGTGCTAGAGTTGTGAACTGATATGGCCCTAACGGAAAATCTGACCGCGGTCTTCGGCTCGGTCGTGGCGTGGTTCGTCCCGGCTCTGTTCGCGCTCATCGGGATCCTCTTCTTCAGCGCTCCGGCCTCGCGAAAACGGCTGGCGGCCGCGGGCCTCCTCTCCATCATCGGCGTAGGGGGCCTCCTCCTCCTCGGCGTGCTGCACCGGCTGTGGGCAAGCCCGCCCGCCGGCTACCGGGTGCTCCAGGGGCTGGCGCATTTCCTTCTTGCGGTCGGCGCGGTGAACGCCGGCGGCGCCCTCGCCTTCGACATCCTGCTGCCGGCCTTGAGGATCAGCCTGCCGGCGCTCGTGCAGGACCTGCTGCTCGCGGCCGGCTACATCGTGGCGGGGCTGACCGTGCTCTCGCACGCGGGAGCGGACCTCAGCGGCATCCTGGCGACCTCCGCCGTCGTGACGGCGGTCGTCGCCTTCTCCCTTCAGGACACGCTCGGCAACGTCATGGGAGGGATGGTCCTGCACTTCGAGAGCTCATTCGCGCCCGGCGATTGGATCCGCTTCGGCTCGGACGAAGGCGTGGTGCGCGAGATCCGCTGGCGCCAGACGACGCTCGATACCGGCGACGGCGATCTCGTCGTGATCCCGAACAGCGCCCTGATGAAGGGCATGGTGACCGTCCTCGGCCGGGGCGGCAGGGGAGAGCGCCGGCGCGTGAGGAAGGTCCCTTTCAACGTTTACTACGACCGCGCGCCCAGCGAGGTGATCTCCGTCGTCGAGCGCTCGCTGCGGGAGGACCCTCCGGCCAACGTCGCCTCGGAGCCCCCTCCCTCCTGCGTGCTGGAAGAGATCCGCGAGAGCCACGCCGTCTATGCCGCGCTCTACTGGCTCACCGACCTGGCCAGCCCCGGGTCGACCGATTCGGCGGTGCGCACGCGGCTCTACTACGCGCTCTCCCGCGCCGGAATGAAGCTCTCGATACCGGCGCGCGCCGTGGTCGTGATCCAGAAGGATGAGGACGTCCGGGAGGAGAAGAGCCGCCTCGAGACCGAGCGGCGCTTGGCGGCCTTGCGCGGGGTGGACCTCTTCCAATCGCTGACGCCGGACGAGCTCGCCCTGCTCGCCGGCAGGCTCCAAGCCGCGCCGTTCGCCCGCGGGGAGCTCATCACCCGGCAAGGAGCCGAGTCCCATTGCCTGTACATCGTCGTCCAGGGCGAAGCGGAGGTCCGCCTCGTCTCGCCCGACGGCGGCGCCTTCCAGCTGGTCGGGATGCTGCGCCCGGGCGACCTTCTGGGGGAGATGGGGCTGATGACCGGCGAGCGGCGCTCCGCCACCGTCGTGGCCTCGAGCGAGATGCTGTGCTACCGGCTCGACTCGGCGGCCTTCGCGGACATCCTCGCGCGGCGGCAGGAGATCGCCGAGAGCATCTCCCTGATCCTCGCGCGCAGGAAGGTGGAACTCGAGGCGGC
>JAPLKK010000277.1 GCA_026388115.1 Elusimicrobiota bacterium
CGCCGACGCGCTCGACGGGCTGCGCATCTGCAAAGCCCCGGCCGAGGTGGACCAGATCGTGCGCGCGAGCCAGGTGACCGCCCGCGCCCATCTGGCGGCGATGCGCGAGACGCGGCCGGGCATGCGCGAGTACGAGGTGCAGGCCCGCTTCGAGAGCATCTGCGTGGAGGCGGGGCTGCGGCATATGGGGTATCCGAGCATCATCGCGGCCGGCCGCAACGCCGCGGTCCTGCACTACGGCAAGAACGACGCGAGGATCTCGGCCGGCGACCTGCTGCTCGTCGACGCGGGCGCGGAGTCCGAGGGCTACAGCTCCGACATCACGCGGACGTTTCCGGTCGGCCGCCGCTTCAGCCGCCGCCAGCGCGACATCTACTCGATCGTCCTCGAGGCGCAGAAGGGGTGCATACGCCGCGCCCGGGCGGGCGTCCTGTCGGGAGACCTCCATGTCCACGCGATGCGCACCATCGCCGAGGGCCTGAAGTCGCTCAAGATCCTGCGCGGGCCGACCGACGACCTCGTCCTCGGCGGCGCGGTGCGCCTGTTCTATCCTCATGGCCTGTCGCATACCCTCGGCCTCGACGTGCACGACACGCTCGGAGGCAGGCACCGCAAGGTGCCGATGCCGGAGCACGTGCGCGTCCGCTTCAACGCGCACCTCGAACCGGGCTTCGTGATCACGATGGAGCCCGGGATATATTTCATCGAGGCGCTCCTGCGCGACCCCGCGCTGCGCCGCAAACACAAAGACCAGGTGGATTTCCGGCGGGCAGACAGCTTCCTGGATTTCGGCGGAATCCGCATCGAAGACGATCTCGTCATCACGGCCTCAGGCCCGGCCCGCAACCTGACGCCGGTGCCCAAGGAAATCGACGCGGTCGAAGCCGCCTGCGGCCTCTAGCCCGCTTCCTCGGCTCCCGCGGGGCGGGACAGGGCCGGGCGGCGAGGGCTATTTCTTCTGTCCGCCCTTGGCCGCCCCGGGCAGGAGCAGCTGGTCCAGCATCTGATCGTCGTCGGCCGCGTCCGCTGGGTTGCGCGGCTCGACGCTCTGGCCGGCGCTCGCGGCCGGCGCCTCCTCCGCGCTCGTCGTGGAGGTTTCGTCCGCCGGGATCTCCGGAGGCAGCTGGGTCTCCTTGGGCGGGGCCGCTTTCGGGGCGGGCTCAAACTTGATCCTGGCTTTGCCCTTGCTCTTGGCCGGTTTCGGGGCCGGCGGCGCGGGCGGTTCGGCTGCCGTGGCCCCCGCGTTCATGCCCTTCATGATCTCGGCCGCCGCATCGACGGGCTTGGCCTTAGCCTTCTTGCCCTTCGCCGAGATCCTGGTGACCGGCGGTCCCGCTTGGCCCGAACCTGTCGAAGGCGCGGGCCGGGCCGCCGAGCTTGTCGCGGCGCGCTTGCGGCCGCGCCGCCGCGCGCGGGGCCCTTCGGGCTTCGGGACGCTGCCGTCATTGAGGAGGGCGATCGCCGGCGGATTGAGCCCTTCGAGCAGCCGGGCGCGTACGCGCACCTGGAATTGGAACTGCGGCTTGGGCCCGGGCGCGGTCTCCGCCTGCGTGGCCCAGAAGTTCACCGCGTACTTATCGCCGTCGAGCTTCTCCACCATCCACGGCGACAGGCGGCCCGTCGTCGGATAGCGGCTCTCCAGGAGCATCGCTACCGTCTCTTGGCGGCCGGGGATCTGGTAGCCCTTCACAAAATCGACCGCCGCCTGCGTCAGGTCTTCGGCCGGCGGCGGGACCGGCGGCGTCGCAACAGGCGGATGCTCCGGCAAGGCCGCCCCGCCCGCCGGCAACGGCGTCGCGGCAGCCGCGGAGGCCGGCTTCGGCGAACTCTTCCTTACGGGCTTCTTGCCTTGCAGCATGTAAACCCCGGCGCCTGCGCACAAGGCCATGGCGGCGATGACGCCGACGACGCGCAGATCCCGGGTCGAGGCCGGGACGGCGGGCGCCTTGACCGGGGCCGGCGGGGGCTTGAACGCCGGAGAGGAGGGCGAAGGCAAGTCGCGCAAGGAGACGATCGGCTCCGGCGCCTCGCCCGCCGGCAGATTCGCGGCGGGAAGGGCGAAGGGATCGAAGGCCGGCAGGTCGGGGCCCGCGCCCGGAGGCCCGGACAGCAGGTCCGGCGCCGGCGCGGCGGCTTCCGCGGGGAACGCCTCCAGCTCGCCGAGGCGTCCCATCCCCCCGCCTTTCGCGCCGCCCATCGGGCGCGCCATGGGCGGCGCCATGGGCGCGGCCATCGGCGGAGTCGAGACCATCGGCGGCGCGGCCGCGGGCGTCTCAAGCACCGGGACGGGCGAGGGGGTTGAGAGCGATTGCGGAGCCGGCGGGGCCATCAGGGGGCTGACGGCGGGGAGCGGCCCGAGGGATGCGGGCGCGGGACCGATCGTCGGCGCCTCGCTCAAGGGCGGCGGCGCCTCGCGCACGAAATCCGCCGGGCTCGCGGCCGGGGCCGGCACGGGGCGGTTCACCTTCTCCTGCAGATCCTGCAAGGCGAGTTGATGCTCCTCGATGCGCTCGGCCGCCGCTCGCGCATCCTCCCTAGCCCGTTCCAGCTCGTCCTTCACTCCCGCGAGGTTGATCGTCTTGACCTCGAGGTCAGCGAACTTCGTCTGCAGCTCGGAGGCGGAGCGGGCTTTCTGATCCAGCTCGATCTTCAGCCGCGAGATCTCGGTATCGCGCGAACGCAACTCGTCCTGGAGCCGGTTCGCGAGCGTCTCGAGCGCGCCGACGCGCTCCTGCAGCGAGCCGAGGACCGCGAGATCGCGCAAGGTGGGCTCGGGGGGCAGGAGCGAGGAGGATCCGCGCTCGATGCCGCCGCGCGCCATGGCCGGGATGCGCGTGGCCGCCAGCAATGCCTCAGCCAGCTCCGGCACGACGCCGGCGCGCGTCCAGTCGCCCATCTGAGTGCCCTTGCGGCCCTCGGGGCAGACCAAGCTGTCCGAAGAAAAGCCGGCCACCTCGCCGATCGCTTCTCGGTCGAAGGGCCCGACGACCTGATTATTCTGAAAGACCCAGTATTTCACTGTGTGAGGGTCTCGGCGTTGGCGACAGTATAAGACACCCAAGGCGAAAAACAATGTCTAAAATGTTAAGGGCGTGACCGGCATCGACTTTGTTGAGTTGCGCCAAC
>JAPLKK010000259.1 GCA_026388115.1 Elusimicrobiota bacterium
CAACCTGAAGATCTCGAAAGTGGGCGGCCTGACCAAAGCGCGGCAGATTCGCGATCTGTGCGTCTCGTTGGGCATCGCGATGACCATTGAGGACACCTGGGGTGGCGACATCACGACCGCCGCCATCGCCCACCTCGCGCACAGCACGCCGGCCGAGGCGGGCGCGGTCCTGCGCCCCGAGGTCGTCTCCGCCGCGGCGGCCCCGACCCGGGGCGCGGCGGGCGCCGCGCCCGAGTCCTGGCTCGGCGACGAAACGGCGCCTCATACGCTCGCCCGGGCGCTGGCCTACGATCTGAGGACCATCCTCTGCGACGCGCTGCTCATGAAGGCCGACAAGACGACGATGCGCGCCTCGCTGGAGGCGCGCGTGCCTTATCTCGACCGGCGCCTGCTCGACTTCGCTTTCCGCCTCCCGCCCGGCCTCAAGATCCGCCGGCTCAAGGGCAAATACATCCTCCGGACATTGGCGGAGCGCTGGCTGCCGAAGGCGATCGCGTGGCGCCGCAAGCACGGCTTCCTCGTGCCGTGGGAGGAATGGGTGCGCCGGCCGGGCAACCCGCTCATCGACGACCTCATCCGTTCGCCGCAGGCGGCCGAGGTGTTCGACGCCGCCCGCCTGCGCGGCATGCGCGAGCAGCTCTGCTCGGGGGCGCGCGGTGGAAACCCGGGGCTCTTCTTCCGCGTCGCCGTGTTCCTGATCTGGCGCCGGACGCTGAGTTTCGCTGTCAAAAATTAGTAAAATTCCCGCGCGTGAACGAGAAGAATCTCGTCGAGCAGGCGCGGGCGGCGAGCGAGGTGTTCCGCTCCGTCGAGCGTCACTTCCAGGACCCCCGCGGCGACGCGGGCCGCGAGGCGCTGCGCTGGGCCGCCTCGGCGGCCGCGGCCGGGCAGGACCTGGAGCGGGAGCTCGAGCAAGCTCCTCTCATCCCGGGGGCTTCGAACGGCCGCCGCAAGCAAGTCGTCCTCATCTCTCGCGCCCTTGGGCGTCTTTGCCTCGCCGGCCGTGCGCTGGTCGAGGAGGCGGTCCGCTTCGGCGTGCCGGAGGACCCCGCGCTCCAAGAGCTGGCCCACGAGGCGCGCCGTTCGGCGGAGGAGCTGGCGTCCGCGGCCGAACGGCGGGCCGGCGGATTCGCGCGCATCCGGGGCGGCCCGGCGCCCGTCGCGGCGGCCGCCGCCGCTCGCGCGGCCGGGCGCACCGAGCATCTTCGACGCAACGCCTCGCGTTCGCTCGGCGAGGAGCCGAACGCCGTGGCCGCGATCAAGCTGAGCGGCCTTCACCGCCGGTTCTCCGAGGCGGCCGCCCACGCGGCCGAGGCCGCCGATCTTCTGTTCGAGGACCCGATCCAATGAAACGTCATTTCCTCCTCGCCCTGGCGTTCGCCGCGCTGGCCGCGGCCCCCGCCGCGGGCGCGCCCGACACGATCCGCATCGCCGTCATCCATACCAACGACGTGCACGGCTGGATCTTCCCCCAGCCGGCCGAATGGAACAAGGCCGACCCCGAGAGGATGGTCGGCGGCTTCGCGGCCCTGGCGAACTACGTGAAGGCGGAGAAGGAGCCGAAGCTCGTCCTCGACGCCGGGGACTGGTTCCAAGGCACCCCCGAGGCGTACTTCTCGAGCGGCACGGCGATGGCCGAATGCATGAACGCCGTGGGCTATGATGCCGCCGCCGTCGGCAACCACGATTTCGACTTCGGCCTTGCCCAGCTCGAGCGCTTGGCGCGCTCGCTCAAGATGCCGGTCCTCGGCTCGAACATCTACCAAGAAAAAGACGGCCAACGCCCCTCCTTCATCACGCCGATGGTCGTCAAGGAGGTCGCCGGGGTCAAGGTGGGCATCTTCGGGCTGATGACGCGCAACATGCGCGAGCTGGCCTTCGAAGAGAACTACCGCGGCCTGCGCTTCCGGCGGGAGGCCGATGAGGCGCGCGACATGGTCCGCCAGCTGAAGGCCCAGGGGGCGACCGTCATCATCGCCGTGTCTCATCTGGGGTTCATGGACCCCAAGATGGCTCCTTTCGAGGACGACAAGTTCCTGGCCGGCGAGGCGCCCGGCATCGACCTGATCGTCGGGGCGCACACCCACACGCGCCTGGCGCCCGCCGTGCGGGACCCCCGCAGCGGCACGCTGATCACGCAGGCGGGCTCGAAGCTGACGCAGGTGGGCCGCGCCGAGCTGGAGATCGACCGCGCCACGGGCAAGGTCATCCGCTCGAGCGACGCGCTCGTCGATCTTTGGGTGGACCGATGGGGGCAGGACCCCGCGGTGGAGAAGCTCGTGCGGCGCTATCAGGACGCGATCGCCCCGATCGTGGACGTCGTGGTGGCGACGGCGGCGGTCAGCATCCCGAACGCGCGCCTCGGCGAGGAGCCGATCGGCGATTGGATGACCGACTGCGAGCGCGAATGGGCGCACAGCGATCTGGCCTTCCACAACCACGGCGGCATCCGGATGGGCTTCGCGTCCGGGCCGGTGACGGTGCGCGCCCTGTTCGAGCTGATGCCCTTCGACAACCACATGGCGACTCTGACGCTCACCGGGGCGCAGGTGCGCGCCATCTTCGAGCAGGGCGTGAGCGGCAAGGCGGGGATGATGCAGGTCTCGGGCGCGACCATGCGCTACGCGGCGGACGCGGAACGCGGCAAGCGGGTGCGCGAGGTGTTGGTCGGAGGCAAACCGGTCCAAGCCGACGCGCGCTATACCGTGGCGACCACCGATTTCCTGGTCCGGCACGGCGACGGCTATGATCCGCTCGGAAGCGGCCAGGGCACCAAGATCGCGCCAGCCATACTGCGCGACGTGCTCGCGGACTGCGCGCGGCGGCAAGGGACCCTGCGGCCCGGACCGGGCGGGCGCATAGTGAAGGAGCCATAGATGGGCATCGTTCAAGGAGCGAAGACGAAGGCGGTGAAGGCGTGGTCGACGGCCAAGATGATCTTCGGCCTGCTGACGGTCTGGGGGCTCGTCTATAGCATCGTGACGATCGGCGGCTTGCGCTCCATCGTGAATTCGAACTACGATCTCGAGGAACCGAAGCTCATCCCCTACGCGCTGGCCTGGGCCTTCCGTGTCTTCGGATTCAGGATCACCATCCTGGCGAACCGCCCCGAGGTGAACGGAGCGCCCCTGCGCAAGGAATGGCGCCATCTGGCCGGCCGGTTCGTGTTCGCGGGCGCTCCCGGCTCGATGCACGCGGCGCTCAAGGATGGGAACTACGTGATCTTCTTCGGCGACTCGGACACCGACATCACCGAGGGCCGCCTCGCCAAAGTCTACTCCATCCGGGTCCGGCGCAGCCGCAAGTCCTCTCATAAGGAGGACTACCACCCCGGCTCGTTGGGCGAACTCGTCATTCCCTATAGCGAGTATTGATCCTGATTCGGCCGTGCGCTTTGCGCATGGCCTGGCACGGCATAAGAGGCCTGACGCGAAAGCGCGAGCGCTTTCGCGTCATTGTCATCTATGCTATAATGCGCCGTCACGTTCCTGGGCTCAGGAACCGACGGTCGTGGCCAAAATGACCACACCAGCCCCGTCAAAGGCAAGGATTTGAATATGACCGCTCCCCACCGCCGCCCGCTCATCGCCGGCAACTGGAAGATGAACATGCTGCTCAAAGACAGCGTGGACCTGGTCCGCAAGATCCTCGACGGGCTTTCGTCGCCGCCGGCGGAGGTGATCGTGGCCCCGCCGTTCACCGCGCTGACCGTCGTCTCCGAGCTCTTGAAGGACGGGCGCGTGCGCCTGGCGGCGCAAGACATGCATTGGGAGGCCTCCGGCGCCTTTACGGGCGAGGTCTCCGGGCCGATGCTCAAGGACGCCGGCTGCCAAGCCGTCATCCTGGGGCACTCCGAACGCCGCCGCTATTTCGGCGACACAGAGACGACCGTCAACAAGAAGCTCCGGGCCGCCCTGGCGCACAAGCTCGTGCCGATCGTCTGCATCGGCGAGACGCTCGAGGAGCGCGAGGCGCAGCGGACCTTCCGGGTGCTGGAGACCCAGATCAAGGGAGCGCTCGCCGGTTTCGCCCCGGCGGACCTGGCGAGCGTGGTCATCGCCTACGAGCCGGTCTGGGCCATCGGCACGGGCAAGACCGCGACGCCCGATCAAGCCCAGGAGGCGCATCTGTTCGTGCGCAAGCAGGTGGCCGGCCTTTACGGCGACGGCTTGGCGCAAGGCATGCGCATCCTCTACGGCGGCTCGGTCACTCCCGAGAACGTCGACACGCTGATGTCCCAGCCGGACGTCGACGGGGCGCTGGTGGGCGGCGCCAGCCTCAAGGCGGCGGGATTCCTTCGCATCATCCATTTCCAAACGCCGGTCAGGAACTGATGGACCAGGGCTCGGGGTTCGCCGAACGCATCACGGCGGAAGTCGTCCGCCGCATGGAGCTGTCGAAGACGGCCATCCCGATCGGCGTCTCGAACCGCCACGTCCACATGAGCCAGGAGCACTGGGACGCGCTGTTCGGCCACGGCAGCCGGCCGACGAAATATCGCGACACCCGGCAGCCCGGCTGGTGGGCGGCGAACGAGGCGGTGGATCTCGAAGGTCCCAAGGGGCGCATCCGAAAGGTCCGCCTCGTGGGCCCGCACCGTCCGAAGACCCAGGTGGAGTTGTCCCGCACGGACGCGATGGTCCTCGGCATCGACCCGCCGGTGCGCGGCTCCGGGAAGGTCGCGGGCTCATGCGGGGTGCGCCTCATCGGGCCGAGGGCGGCGATCGACCTCCAAGAAGGCGTCATCATCGCCGCCCGCCATCTGCACCTGCATCCCCGCGAGGCGCAGGCGATGGGCCTCAAAGACGGCGAGATCGTGCGCGTGCGTTGCGGGATCGGCGGCCCGCGAGAACTGGTTTTGGAGCAGGTCCTGGTCCGGGTCTCGGACACGTTCGCCCTGGAGGTTCACCTCGACACCGACGAGGCGAACGGCGCCTGGGTGAAGTCCGGCGATACTTGCAACATCTGTTAGGGGGAAAAACATGGACGCATTGGGAATGATCGAGACGCGCGGCCTGGTGGCCTGCGTGGAAGCGGCGGACGCGGCGGTCAAGGCAGCGAACGTGAGGCTGGTGGGCTACGAGAAGGTAGGGACCGGCTTGGTCACCATCCTCTTCCGCGGCGAGGTCGCCGCCTGTCGCGCGGCCTGCGACGCGGGCGCGGCGGGCGCGCAGAAGGTCGGCGAGCTGGTCGCGGTGCACGTCATCCCGCAGCCGCATCCGGACCTCGAAGGGAAGATGCCGATCTCCTTGCCGGAGACGATGAACCGCGGCGCGCGGAAATAGCTTGATCTTCGCGCGCGTCGTAGGCAACGTCGTCTGCACGACCAAAGACGAGAAGCTCGTCGGTACCAAGCTCCTCCTCGTCCAGCCCGTCGACCTCGCCGACCAGCCCAAGGGCAACCCCCTGGTGGCGATCGACGCGGTCGGGGCGGGCGAGGGGGAGCACTGCGCCATCTTCGCGATCGTGGACACGATCGAGAAGGACGGCAAGACCGTCTTTAACAAGGGCAAGGACAAGGTCGGCGCCTAGACTTGGTGCCTGACGTCAACTTATAGAACTTGCGGAAAGTTCTATAAGTTGACGTCAGGCACCTGAGGATTCTTATGGGATTGGAGCAGCAGGAGATCGCTCAGATCGTCTCGGAGGTGCTCAAGCGCATCGCCGCGACGGCGCCGGCCGCAGCGCCGGTCTCGTCCGGCGCCGGGCCGGTCGTCTATCCGACCGTGGATGCGGCCGTCCAGGCCGCGGCCCGGGCGCAGAAGCCCTTCCAGAAGCTCGGTCTGGCCAAGAGGCGCGAGATCATCGCCGCCATCCGCAAGGCGGCCATCGCCAACGCCGAGACCTGGGCGAGATCCGCGTGCGAGGAGACGGGGATGGGTCGCTGGCCGGACAAGGTCCAGAAGAACCTGGTTTGCGCGAAGAAGACCCCCGGCGTCGAGGACCTCCAGTCTCGCTGCTACACCGGCGACGACGGCCTGACGCTGGTGGAGTACGCGCCGTTCGGCGTCGTGGGGGCGGTGACGCCCTCGACCANNCGACCATCATCAACAACTCCATCTCGATCCTGTCGGCGGGCAACGCCGTCGTCTTCGCCCCGCATCCCGCCGCCCGCCGGTGCTGCCAGGAGGCGATGCGGGTCCTGCACGACGCGGCCGTCGGCGCGGGCGCTCCGCCCGGCATCATCACGACGATGGACCCCGTCAGCCAGGATACCACCAAGGCGCTCTTGGGCCACCTGGGCGTCAACATGAACTGCGTGACTGGGGGGCCGGCGATCGTGAAGGTCGCCATGACCGCCGGCAAGGCCTGCAAGACGATCGCCGCCGGGCCGGGGAACCCGCCCGCGGCGTGACGGTGCAGGTGCGTGGTCAGGTGCCGGCGCTGAACTCGACGCTCGACGGCCTGCGCCTCGGCCTCGCCGTGGCGATTGCGGCCATCTTCCTGCTGCTGACGGCCTACTTCCAGAGCCTCCGCCTGGCCCTCGTGGTTCTTTCGACGGTGCCCGCCGTGCTGGCCGGCGTCGTGCTCGCGCTGCGCTTTACCGACTGGTATTGCGACACCGCCCGCAAGTATGTCGAGACGCATGGAAGCTGATTCTCCCAAGGGCCTGCGCCCAGAAACCCTTGCCGTTGCCTTCGGTTATGATCCGGCCGACGCGCTCGGCGCGGTCAAGCCACCGGTCTACCTGACCTCGACCTTCATCTATCCTTCG
>JAPLKK010000006.1 GCA_026388115.1 Elusimicrobiota bacterium
CTTCCCATTGGTCCCGTCGGCGACATAAAGCCTGCCGTTGAACACCGCAAAGCCGCGCAGGTTCGTGGCTGCCGATACGATCTGGCCGCCGCCGGCCATGTTGGAGATCAGCGAGGCATCCACCCAGGTCTGGCCCGCATTGGTCGAGTAGATCACGCCGAAGCCGGAGGTGACGCCGGGGTTGTCATGCCCATCGCCCGCCAGGGCCAGGGCCGCGGTGGAGACCACAAGGCCGCTGACGGCGGCCGAAAGGTTGACCTGCGCGGTCACCCCGACCGCCAGGCCGTTGATCTGCGTCTCACCGAGCACGCCGCCCGTCGAGGCCGCGCTCGTGAACAATCCGGATTGGACCGGCGGCGCATAATCGGTCACGAAGCTGAAGCTCGACGACCAAAGCCCCTGCAGGCCGGACGCGCCGTTGATCGTCGCCACGCGCCAGTAGTAGGTGGTGCCGCTAGGCAGGTTCGCGCCGGTGTAGGTCGAGACATAGGCGCCGAGGCCGGTCGGAAGGACGGTGCTCACCTGCACCGAGCCGCCGGTGACGACCGGCGTGGTGATGGCGATGACGATGTTCCCGGCGGTGAAATTGAGGTCGTTCTTGGAGACCTGCAGATAATAGGAAGAGCCGGCCGGCAGACCGCCGATCGTCGTCGTGCTCGGGCCGGTCCAGTTGAAGTTCGGCACCATCGTCACGTACTGCCCTTGGGCGGGGAAGGTGGGCGTCGAGATCGCCAGCGCGGTCGTGCCGTCCACCTGGATCGCGAACGGCCCCAGCCTCTGGGCGGCGCCCGCGCGGTCGTGGAGCGTGAAAATGACCTGGTTGGTCGCTCCGCACGGCCAGCTGCCGCCGCAGGTCTTCGTGTTGGTCGAGTTCGTGAGGACCATCCCGCTCGCGGTGAACGTCTGCGCCGTCGTGATCCCGTCGGTCGCGGCGTTCAGGGTCGCTCCGACGGGCGTCACCTGGAACATGTAGCCGGCGTTGTCGGCGGCGTACAGCTTGCCGTTGAACGCCGCGAGGCCGTACAACGCCGTCGTGGCGATGGGGTAGCTGCCGTTGGTCACCAGCCACGTGCTCGCCTCGGTGCTCACCCACAGCCGCCCGTTCGCGTCGCCGGCATACAGCTTGCCGTTGAACGCCGTCAGCGACTGGATCGCGGTGTTGGGGCCGGCGCCCGCCACCGTGCCGGTGTTCCATGCGCTGCCGTCGGTGCTGACATAGATCTTGCCGTTGCCCGCGTCGGCCGCGACGAGCCTGTTGTTGAAGACGGCCAAGTTCCCGATGCCGCTGGCGCTCACTCCGCTCAGAGCCCCGCCGCCGTTGGTCGCCGACCAGGAGACGCTGCTGCCATCGGCTGAAAAATAGACCTTGCCTGTGGAATCGCCGGCGAGGAACTTATTGTTGAAGACGGCCAAAGACTGGATGGAGCCGGCGGCGAAGGCGATCGTCGGCGTCCACGAGTTGCCGTCGGTGCTGATGTACACGCGGCCGCCGACAGGCGGGACCGACGCGTCGCCCGCGTACAACCTGCCGTTATAAACGGCCAAAGACGCGATGCCCGCGTTGGAGCCCACCGCCGCGTTGTTGTTCGACGGGAACCAGCTGGCGCCGTCCGCCGTCCAGTAGACCTTCGAGGTCGAGTTGTTGTCGGCCGCGTACAGCTTGCCGTTGAAGACGGCCAGCGCGCGGATCGGGCCGCCGGCACCGCCGGCGCCCACGGGCGTGTTGGAGTTCGTCGCGCTCCAGGTGATGCCGTCCGGGCTCGAGTAGACCCTGCCGCTGACCCCGTCGGCGACATACAGGTTGTTATTGAACACCGCCATGCCGCGCAATTGGGTCGCGCCGGCCACGATGAAGTTCCCGCTGTTGAGCGAGGTGATCGTCGAGGCGTCGATCCAGGTCTGTCCGGCGTTGGTGGAATAGATCACGCCGAAGCCGGCGGTCACGCCGGGGTTGTTGTGGCCGTCGCCCGCGAAGGCGACGACGTTGGTCGAGACCACGAGCCCGCTGGTGGCGTCCTGCACCCCGACCGACGCCGTCACCCCGACGAGCACGTTGCTGACCTGCGTCTCGCCCATGACTCCGGCGGTCGAGCTGATGCTGTAGAAAGCGCTCGCCTGCGCCGGCGCGGCCAGGTCCGTCACGAAGCTGAAGAGGGAAGACCAGGTGCTCGTGGAGCCGTAAGCGCCGTTGACGATCTGCACGCGCCAGTAATAGGTGTTGCCCGTCGGCAGGTTCGCCCCGGTGAAGGTCGAGAGGTACGCGCCGGCGGCCACGGGCAGCATCGTGCTCGTCACCACGGCGGGCGTCGTGATGCTGACGACGACGTTCGTCTGCGCGAAGCCGGTGTCGTTCTTGGAGACCTGGATGAAATACGACGTGCCGGTGGGAAGCTGCGCCAGCGTCGTGGTGCTCGGGCCGATCCAGTCGAAGTTCGGCGGCATGCTGACGTAGGCCCCGTTGGCGGGCAGGCTCGGCGTCGAGATCGCGAGGCTGGTGGTGGCGTCCACCTGGATCGCGTACGGACCGGCGCGATACACGTTGCCGCCGCGGTCGGAGGCGGTGAACATGATCTGGTTGGTCGCGACGCAGGGATTGAGGTTGTTGCACACCACCGTGTTGGCCGAGGGCGCCAGGTTCAGGCTCGTCGCGCTCAGGACCTGCGGGGCGTTGGTGCCGTCGCCGCCGCCCAAGGCGGCCGCCACCGGCGTGATCTGGTAGACGTCGCCGTTGCCGATGTCGCCGGCGTACAGCTTCCCGTTGAACGGCGCCAGCGCGTTGATGCCGGAGGGGGCCGTCTGGTTGGTCCCCATGGTGTAGCTGCTGTTCGCCAACAGCCAGGCGCTTCCCTCGGTGCTGACGTACACGCGGCCGTGCATGTCGCCGGCGTACAGCTTTCCGTTGAAGGCGGCCAGGGCCTGGATGGGCTGGATGTCCTGCTGGTTGATCGCCCAGCCCGTCGTGCTGTTGCCGTTCGTCCCGTTCCAGTAATTGCCGCCGTCGGTGCTCACGTACACGATGCCGTTGTTGGCGCCGGCATAGAGCTTGTTGTTGTAGGCGGCGAAAGTCCAGATGGTCTGGCCGGCGGGCGCCACCAGGGCTCCGCCGTTCGTCGAGGCCCAGGTGCTGCCGTCGACCGAGACCGAGATCCTGCCGTTGGTGTCGCCGGCGAAGAGCCGGCCGTTGAACGCGATCAGGGACTGGACCGGCCCGCCCATGCCGTAGTTGAACGTCGGCAGCGTGCACTGCGGGCACGACCAGGTGTTGCCGTCGGTGCTCACGTAGACGCGGCCCGCGCCGGCCACGCCCGCCTCGCCCGCGTACAACCGGTTGTTGAAGACGGCCATCGCCGGGAGGTTGATGCCGATCTGCGTGACGCTGCTGCCGATCCAGTTCCAGCCGTCGGCGCTGGAGAGCACCCTGCCGTTCGCGGTGCCGGCGAAGAGCCGGCTGTTGAAGGCGACCATCGTCCGCAGCGGGTGCACGGAGCCCTGCCCCGCCGGCTGGCCGAAGTTCGTCATCTGCCAGACGCTGCCGTCCGCGCTTTGGTACACGTAGCCGCTGTCCGAGGCCGCGTACAGCTTGCCGCCGAACACGGTCATCGCGTAGACCCTCGTGCCGACGGGGTTGCCGTTGTTGACCGTGGTGACCGTCGAGTAGTCGATCCAGCTCTTCCCCGCCGTGGTCGAGTACAGCACGCCGAAGGCCCCGGTCGGAGAGGGCCCGTCGTGACCGTCGCCGAAGTACGCCAGCACGCTCGTCGAGACGGCGAGCCCGGCGTTCATGTCCTGCACGCTGATCTGGGCCGTGACGCCTGAAAGCAGGTTGTTCAGCTGCGTCTCGCCCATCGCCCCGCCGGTCGAGCTGACGCTGGTGAAGATGGCCGCCTGGATCGGCGGGACGAAGGCGGTCACGAAGCTGGAAGTGGAGGACCAGGGCCCGACCGTGCCCAGGCTGCCGTTGATGACCGCGACGCGCCAGTAGTAGGTGGTGGCGTTGGTCAGGGTGAAGGTGGAGACATAGCCCCCGACCGTGGTCGGGACGCCGGTGCTGGTCACGAGGCTGTTGAACACCGCGGGCGCGATCGGCGTCGAGATGCTGATCACGATGTTGCCGAAGGCCGGATCGTTATTCGAAACCTGCAGATAGAAGGACGTCCCCAGAGGCAGGCTCACGATCGTCGCCGTGCTGGGACCGATCCAGGCGAAGTTCGTCGAAACGCCGCCGTAAGTCGTCGGAAGCTGGATGTTGACGAAGGAGCCGTTGAGCGGCAAGGCCGGCGTCGAGACGGCCAAGCCCGTCGGCGTCACGGTGTCCACCAGGATCGCGAAGGGGCCGAGCCTCTGGGCCAGGCCCGCGCGGTCGAACGAGGTGAAGATCACCTGGTTGGTCGCTCCGCACGGCCAGTTCCCGCCGCAAGTCTGGGAATTGGTCGAATTGAAGAGTTTCAAGCCGTAGGCGGTGATGCTCGAGATCGCGGTCGTCCCGTCGACGGCGGGCAGCCCGCCCGTGGTCAAGGTCGCGGCCACGGGATTGATCTGGTACACCCGGCCGTTGTTGTCGGCGGCGTACCGCTGGGCGTTGACCGGCGACAAGCCGTTGATCCCCGCGATGCCCGCCGAGAC
>JAPLKK010000226.1 GCA_026388115.1 Elusimicrobiota bacterium
ACCTTGGTGTCGCTCATGTGTTTCCTCGATTCACTCCAATGAAATCAACGGCTGATCCATGTCGAGCTGCTGGCCTTCCTTGACGAGGACCGCGGCCACCTTGCCGTCGGCGCTCGCCTTGAGCTCGATCTCGACTTTCATAGAGTCCAAAATGATGACCGGCTGGGCCCGCCGCACGGCGGCGCCCTGCGTCACGAGGATCTTCACCACCTTGCCCGGCATGGGGGCCGTGATGGTCTTGTCCTCCGCCCCGCCGCCGGAGTCGTCGTGAGCCGCGTGCTCGGCGTCCTCCTCGCGCAGCTGGAAAGTCTGGCCGTGGATCTGCAGGAAGACGTCCTGGCCGCAGCGGGCCAGGCAGACCGGGAACTGCCCTTGGGGCAGCTCCAAGATGAACGCATGCTCGCTCAGCTCCTGGTACGCCACGTCCTTCTCCGGCCCCTCGTCGACGCGGACCTTGGCCCGTCCGGCCTCGGTCCTGACGAGGGAGACCCTGTGCGCCTTCTTGCCGATCTTGAAATAGCGCCGCTCCATCTATCTGCCCCAGTTGCCGACCGTCGCCCAAGGGTTCGAGCCGTCTTTGTCCGCGGTGCCGGGCCGGCCCGTTCCCGGGGGGCCCGACGCCGGCCTGCTCGCGCGCTTGCCGAAAAGCGCGGCGGCGATCAGCGCGGGCTCCAGGTTCGTCTGCTTGGGCTGCCAGTTCGGCAGGTGCTCTTTGAGGAAACCGGTGTGGAGCTTGCCCTGCTGGAAGGCCGGCAGATCCAGGATGTCCACCAGATACTCCCGATTGGTCCGCAGGCCCAGGATGACGTAATCTTTGAGCGCCTCCTTCATGCGCGCGACGGACGCCTCGCGCGTCTCGCCCCATGCGATGAGTTTCGAGATCATCGGGTCGTAATGCGTTGTCACTTCGGAGCCGGAGCGCACGCCGCAGTCGTTGCGGATGAAGGGGCCGCTCGGCTCGCGCAGGTAGGCGAGGCGGCCGGCGCACGGCAGGAAGTCGGCGGCCGGGTCCTCGGCGTAGATCCTGCACTCGATCGCGTGGCCGCGCGCGCGCAGGGGACCGGGCCTCATGGTGAGCGGCTGGCCTTCGGCGATCCTCACCTGCCAGTACACCAGGTCCATCCCGAGCGTCATCTCGGTCACCGGGTGCTCGACCTGCAGCCGCGTGTTCATCTCCAGCAGGTAGTACTTGCCGTTCGCGTCCACCATGAACTCGACGGTGCCGGCGCTGGAGTAGCGCACGGCCTTGGCCAGGCGCACGGCCGCCGCGCCCATCTCGGCGCGCAGCCCGTCGGTCATCAACGGCGAAGGCGTCTCCTCGATGATCTTCTGGTGGCGGCGCTGGATGGAGCACTCGCGCTCGTTGAGGTGCATCACGTTGCCGTGCAGGTCGCCCAAGACCTGGAACTCGATGTGGCGCGGATGGAGGAGGTATTTCTCGATGAAGACGTGGTCGTCGCCGAAGGCGTTCAGGGATTCCCGCTTGGACATTTCGAGCGACTTGGCCAGGTCCTCGGCCCGCTCGACCACGCGCATGCCCTTGCCGCCGCCGCCGGCCGCGGCCTTGATGAGGACGGGAAAGCCGATCTTTTTGACTTGCGCCAGGAAATCCACACCGGCTTCCCGCTCATCGACGGCCGGGATGACGGGGACGTCGTGCTTGAGGGCGAGCGCGCGGCTGTTGAGCTTGTTGCCCATCTCGCGGATGGCGGAGGCGGTCGGGCCGATGAAGACGAGGCCCGCGTCGGCGACGGCCTGGGCGAACTCCGGGTTCTCGGCGAGGAACCCGAAACCGGGGTGGATGGCGTCGGCGTTGGCGGCCTTCGCCGTCCCGACGATCCTATCGATGCGCAGGTAGCTTTCCCGTGACGGCGCGGGGCCGATCAGGTACGCCTCGTCGGCCAGCTCCACATGCGGAGCGTCCTTGTCCGGCTCCGAGTAGACCGCCACGGTCTTGATGCCCATGGCGTGGAGCGTGCGCATGATGCGCACCGCGATCTCGCCGCGGTTGGCGACAAGGACCTTCTTGATCTCGCTCACTTCTTCTCCAAGAACTTCCGCATCCCGGCCTGGGCCTCTTCGCCGGCCCGGAGCTTCGCGATCATATCGACGGTGTAGGGGACGGCGGCCGAGAGGGGCATCTCGGGGAGCCGCTCCAAGAGCTCTTTCGCCTTCGCCTGCGCGGCAGGCATGCCGGTCAGCAGGCTCTGCGCCATGCGCAAGGCCTGCTGCATCAGGTCGACGGATGGGACGACCTCGTCCACGAGCCCCAGCTCTCGCGCCGCGTGGGGGCCGAATCGTTCGCCGGTCAGGAAGTACCGCCGCACGCGGCCGCTGCCCGCCCGCCGCAAGACATACGGGCCGATGCAGGCGGGCACCAAGCCGAGGCGCACCTCGCTCAGGCCGAACAGCGCCTGCTCGGAGGCAAGGACGATGTCGCAGGCGCCCACGAAGCCCATCCCGCCCCCGATCGCCGGGCCGTTGACGACGGCGATGGTCGGCTTCCTCAGTTCATAGAGCTTGCGGAAGACGTCGGCGATGACCTGCGAGTCCTGGACGTTCTGCTTGAAGGTGTAGCCGACGACGGCCCGCATCCACTCGAGGTCCGCCCCGGCGCAGAAGCAGTCGCCGCGGCCGCTCACGATGAGAACGCGCACGGAGGGATCGCCGCCGATCTCGTCGAGCGCGGAGGATAGCTCGGCCAGCAGCTTGGCGTTGAAGGCGTTCTTGACCTGCGGCCGGTTGAGCCAGAGCGTGAGTACGGCGCCGTCTTGCTGCAGCGCGATCGTCTCGTATTTCTTAGCGGGCATGGCTACATCCTGTAGATGCTGGGGGTATAGTG
Source organism: Elusimicrobiota bacterium (assembly GCA_026388115.1). Classification (GTDB taxonomy): domain Bacteria; phylum Elusimicrobiota; class Elusimicrobia; order UBA1565; family JACRDR01; genus JAPLKK01. The sequence continues at coordinate 2,843 of JAPLKK010000226.1, forward strand.
CGGGACCGCGGCGTTGAGGCTCGCGGAGATGGCCAGGCCCAGCGTCGTGCGCGTGTCGAGCGGGTCGAGGATGCCGTCGTCCCACAGGCGGGCGGAGCTGTAATAGGCGAAGCTCTCCTTCTCGTATTTTTCGAGGATGGGCCGCTTGAACTCCTCCTGCTCCTTCGCCGGCATCGGGGTGCCCGCCTTGGCGAGCTGCTCCATCTTGACGGTGCACAGCACGTTGGCCGCCTGCTCGCCGCCCATGACGGAGATGCGCGCCATGGGCCACATCCAGAGGAAGCGCGAGCCGTACGCTCGGCCGCACATCCCGTAGTTGCCGGCCCCGTAGGAGCCGCCCATGATGACGGTGAACTTGGGCACCGTGGAGTTGGCCACCGCGGCCACCATCTTGGCGCCGTCTTTGGCGATGCCGCCGCGCTCGTAGGCCTTGCCCACCATGTAGCCGGTGATGTTCTGGAAGAACAGCAGCGGGATGCGCCGGAAGTTGCACATGTCGATGAAGTGCGTCGCCTTCAGCGCGCTCTCCGAGAAGAGGATGCCGTTGTTGGCGAGGATGCCGACGGGATAACCCATGATGCGCGCGAAGCCGCAGACGAGGGTCGCTCCGTACAGCTTCTTGAACTCGTGGAAGCGCGAGCCGTCCACGATGCGGGCGATGACCTCGCGCATGTCGAACTGCTTGCGGATATCGGCGGGGATGATGCCGTAGAGCTCTTTCGGGTCGTAGGAGGGCTCTTCGACCGGCTCCTGGCCGATGTCGGTCTTGGGGCGGAGGCCCAGGTTCTCGACGATGCTGCGCGCCGTGCGCAGGGCCTGATGCTCGTCGGCGGCGAAATGGTCGCTCACGCCGGAGATCTTGCAGTGGACCTCGGCGCCGCCCAGTTCCTCGGCCGTCACTTCCTCGCCGGTCGCGGCTTTCACCAGCGGCGGGCCGCCGAGGAAGATGGTCGCGTTGTTCTTGACCATGACCGTCTCGTCGCTCATGGCCGGGATGTAGGCGCCGCCAGCCGTGCAGGAGCCGAGCACCACGGAGATCTGGGGGATGTTCTTGGCCGAGAGCTGGGCCTGGTTGAAGAAGA
>JAPLKK010000140.1 GCA_026388115.1 Elusimicrobiota bacterium
GCGCGGTAAGCGCGCGATTGCAGAACTGTATCTCGTCAAAAACGACGAGCGTTTCGCCCGGCCTTATGGCCCGGCGGTGGAGCACGCCCAGTTCCGTGATGATGCGTTTGGGGTCAAGGTCGCGGTCAAAACACTTTTGCAGCGGCTCGTTCCCCTCAAAGTTAAAATACGCCGTATCGGCATAGGCCTGTTTGCCGAACTCTTTAAGAAGATACGTTTTGCCTGATTGGCGAACGCCTTTGAGCAGTAGCGGCTTACGGTCTTTCCGTGCCTTCCACTCATGGAGTTCTGTTGTAAGAGTTCTTTTCACAATAAGACTGTATTAAATGCCATAAATGCAGTCAATATCGCTTTATACGTATTGAAAATGCGATGCACCATAGGAATCGATGGGCCAAGCTCCTGACGGACTTGCGCAACAGACCGCTCAGCGCTCCAGGAGTTGCAGCCCCTTGAGCGCCCATGCCTCCCAAGCCGGGCGGTGCTTGGCGAAGTACAGGAGCCTGGAAGCCTGGATGATCTTCTTGAGTTTTGGGTCCGGCTTGGCGCGGGCGGCGTAGGGATGGCGGTGATACGCCGCGGCGGCGGGCAAGAAGTACGTGTGATGCCCCATCAGGCTCGCCCGCCGGCAGAAGTCGGCGTCCTCGTAATAGAGGAAAAAGCCGGGGTCGAACCCGCCGATCTCCCGGAATACCGAGTGCCGCACGGCGAAGAAGGCTCCGGTGACCCAGTCGACAGGGGCGGCGGACTCGGGCGGCCGGAGGTAGTACTTCCTCTTGACCGGCGGCAGCGCTCTACGCCACAGGAGGCCGAAAAGAGTCGGGAACGGCCCGCAGGACGGCTGGAGCTTGCCGTCTGGGAATAGGAGCTTGCCGCCGACCGTGCCGGCGGAGAGCCCTTCTTTCTCGGCGAAGAACCGGTCGAGGCTTCGCAGGGAGTCGGGCAGGAGCTCCACGTCCGCGTTCAGCACGACGAGGATATCCCCCCCGCTCTCGGCCGCGCCCTGGTTGATGGCGGAGCCGAAGCCGACGTTGGTGTCGTTCTGGAGCCAGTTCACGGCCGGAAATTGAGCATGGAGGGAGGCGGCGTTCTCCGAGGCATTGTCGACCACGATCGTCTCGCAGGAAAGCCCCTCGGCCGCCTTTTCGACGGAGCGCAGGCAGGTCCGCAAATCCTCGGGCGCGTCGTGGTGGACGACGATGATCGAGAGCCGCATGGTCAGCCCGGGACGCATCCCTTGACGAGGGCCGCCAGCGGAATCGCCTCGACGCCCTTCGCCAGCGGATAGCGCTCGGCGCCGGCATGGACGACCCAGAGCCGGTCAAGCTTCAGATCCGACATGGCCGTCCGCATCGAAGGCGTCAAGCCCGGCGATTCGCTGAGCTTGAATTCGAACCCCGTGCGCCTGCGGCCGCGGATCAGCAGCAAGTCGAGCTCGGCTCCCTGATGGGTGGCCCAGAAATAGCACTGGTCCGGCCACGCTCCGCAAGCCTGGATCACCTGCTCCAACGCGAAGCCCTCCCAAGAAGCCCCGCAACGCGGGTGCGTGCGCAGGTGGGAGAGGTCCTCGATCCCCGCGAGGAGATGCAGCGTGCCCGTGTCGCGGAAATAGACTTTGGGCGCCTTGACCTGCCTCTTGGATAGATTCTCATGCCAGGGCTGCAGCAACCGCGCCATGAACGTGTCCGACAGGACGTCAAGATAGCGCCGGACGGCCTTGTCGCTCACTCCGAAAGAACGCGCGAACTCGGAGCTGTTCCAGACTTGTCCGTGCGAATGCGCCAGCATGGTCCAGAAACGCCGCATGGTCGCGGCCGGCACTCGGAAGTCCAATCCGGGAAGCTCCCGCTCGAGGTAGGTCCTCACCAGGCCCCGGCGCCAATCAAGGCTCGCCGCCTCGGTGGAAGCCAGATAGGACCGGGGAAAGCCGCCTCTGAGCCAAAGGCGCTTCCAGCCCGTTGCCCCGGCCTCTCCCAGCGAGATGCCGGGAAGCTCGTAGTAATGGATGCGCCCGGCAAGGGACTCCGAGCTTTGCTTGAGGAGGTCCGGCGAGGCGCTTCCCAGCACCAGGAAGCGGGCCGTCAGCGGGCGACGGTCGGCCAGCACGCGCAGCGTGGGGAACAAGCCCGGCCGGCGCTGGACCTCGTCGAGCACGACAAGGCCCCTGAGCGCCCCCAGCGCCTGCGCGGGATAGGACAGACGCTCCATGTCGCGCTCGTCCTCGAGGTCGAACCAATGCACCGGGCCCCGCCAAGCCGCGGCGACTTGGCGCGCCAGCGTGGTCTTTCCGACCTGCCTGGGTCCGATGACCCCCACGACGGGGTTCGATCTCAGCTGGCGCAGGAGCGCCAAGCGATGCAGAGGCCGCTCGATCATGCAGCCATGATAGCATGAAAACTCGGAGCCTGGCTCCGGCTTTTAATGGTGGTGCTTTCGCTCAGCCCTGGCCGGCTTCCAAGCCCGGGACGCCCTGCATGGCGGGCCGAGCCTGCGGCTTGGCCACGTAGGCTCAACCCGCCCCGAGCAGGATGAACTGGGCGATGGCGCCGTCGGCCGAACGGCCGGAGGCGACCAGGATGTTGAGGAGCATGTAGCTGGGGAAAGCGCCCACCAAGCCCGACGCCAGCAGGCACAAGGAGGCGCGCGCCCCGCCGTAGGACGCCCCGTACAGGAGCTGGAGCGCCGGCCGGCTGAAGAGGGCGACGCCGGCGGCCGTGAGAACGCCCACCAGCAGGAAGGCTTTCAACAGCCGCGCACGGGCGGAGGCGAAATTCCCGGGGTCGTTCTTGTGAAGATCGGAGAGCACGGGATAGCTGGCCGCGGTGACGAGCATCGGCAGGGCGTCGAGCGCGGCGATCACCTTCTCCGCGGCGCTGAACCAGCCGATCTGCGCCGCGGGCACGCCCATGAATCCCAGAGCGAGCGTGTTCCACTTGCCCAAACCCGCCAGCCCGGCGCCCATGGCGGTCAGCGGCAGCGTCTCGGCGGTGACGATGGAAAGGCCCTCGGGGTGGAAGTCGAGCGGGAGCAGCCCCCATTTCCGGTGGCACCACAGGGCGCCCCAGACGGCCGCCGTGAGATAGCCGCAGAGCATCGCCCCGCCCATCCACGCGATCGGCAGGCCGCGCGCCATCGCGGCGATCCCGGCCAGCAGCAAGAGGATGTGGGCCGTGAGCTTCAGGACGGCCTCGTACTGGATCTGCTCGAAGCCGCTGAAGATGGCGCCGAAGAACTCGAGGAGGTTGCGCATCGCGAAGGACGCGCCCACCAGGGCCGTGAGCGTCAGCCCGATGCCGGGATAGCGCGCGAGCTTGCAGACCACGAGGGGCACGATGACCCACACCGGCAAGACGGCCAGCTTGCACGTGAAGAAGGTCCGGAGGTAGGGGCCGGGGTCGGTCTTGTGGGCGGCGATCTGCCTGGTGGCGAGGAGGTTCAGGCCGAGGTCGGCGACGATGGAGAAGACGATGACCGAGGCGTACAGCAGGGAGAAGGCGCCGAAGGCGGCGGGGCCGTAGCGGCGTGCGACGAGGAGGAGGAACAGGGCGAGGAGGAAGCGGCTGCCGTCGCCGGCGACCTTGAAGATCGAATTGCGTCCGAGGCGGCGCTCGAGGCGCAGCGGCGCGGCGGCGCCGCGCGGGTCCGGAGTGGCAGAGCTCATCGAGGCGGGCACGAGGGAGGCTCTATTTTACTCATTTGCGCGGCGAGGCGTAACGAGGAGGGCTTTTTCGGCGTCCTTTCCGCATCAGGCCGGTGGAACTTTTCCAGCTCTCATTCGTACTTGTTAGTGGAGGACGGCAGTCTGGCTATTGACCGTTAGGAATGGACCCCTTACAATGAAGGTGCGTGACGTGCTCCGTATGCTTAGGGAGGACGGGTGGTACTTCGTCCGGCAAGCAGGAAGCCATCGCCACTTCGCGCATCCCGAAAAACCCGGAATCGTGACGGTCGCAGGCCAGCCAGGTCACGATCTTCCGACCGGGACGCTGAACAGCATTCTAAGGCAGGCGGGACTAAAGCGATGAAGAAGTATCTCGTCGTGATCGAGAAGGCAGCCAAGAATTATTCAGCGTACTCGCCCGATGTGCCCGGCTGCGTTGCCACCGGAAGAACCGTCGCGGAAACCCGCCGCGAATTCAAGAAGGCCCTCGCAATGCACCTGGCGTTGCTCCGCGAACGCGGGCAGGCGATTCCCCGGGCAGAAAGCCAAGCCCTCTACGTCGTCACCTCGTGACAGAGGGCCGAACGGCCCTTAGCGCCGTCCCGAGTGGAGGGGTGGCAGTCGGCAACTTTCCCGACTTTCTGGAAATTCTCCGGACAAAACCATCTTCACGAATTTCAACAAAGTTGCTGGCTGTCACCCCAAGCCGTCACTTCACCGCTCCGGGTTCCGGCAACAACCGCCGGCGCGCATGCACGAGCAGCTGCAGACGCTCGTAGAGCTCGTAGGCCTTGAAATAGAGGGCGGGCGAGACGAGCGCCAGGGCGAGGGTCGCCCCGCGGAAGAACCCGAGGCCGGTGGCGCCGTAGCGCGACATGAGCGCGCGCCACTTGCCGAACGCCTCCCCGCGCCGGCCGCGCTGCATCGCCAGCAGCACCTCGCGCTTGGCGATGTCGAGGTTCCAGACGGCGTCGTAGCGGTCGGAGAACTTCAAGCCCCGCGCCTGGAGCTTGGGCTCGATGGTGGCGCGGAACCGCCGCAGATGGTCGATCGTGCCTTCCAGCTTGACGGGGTTGAGATAGCCCATCGCCCAGTTGTTGGCGCCGTGGATGCGGTGATAGCCGAGGATGCGCGGGATGTTGCCGATGCGGGCGACGAAGAGCCCGTGGTCGAACAGGTAGTCGTCGTAAAGCCAGAAGATGTCATTGGGCACCGGCAAGACTTGGTCGAGCACCGAGCGCCGCAACGCCATCCCGGAGGTCGCCCCGTTGACGAAGTCGCCGGCGAGGAAGTCCTCTAGCGAGTACGTCTCGGGCCAATCGGGCAGCGGATTCGCCAGCGGCCGGCCCCCGGAGTCGACGTCGCGCAGATAGTGCTGGACGATGCCGACGGACGGGTCCTTGAGCTTCTCCGCGACGGCGGACAGCTTGTCCGGCTCCCAGTAGTCGTCGGAGTCCAAGAGGCAGATGACCTGCCCGCGGGCCGCCTCGAAGCCGGTCTTGAACGCGGCCGCTTGGCCGGCGTTCTTCTTCGCCACCAGGCGGACCTTATCCTTGTAGCGAGCGACCACCTCGCGGGAGTCGTCGGTCGAGCCGTCGTCGACGACGACCGTCTCGACCTCGGCGGCGGGGAAGGTCTGGGCGAGGATCCCGTCGATGGCCTGGCCGATGTAGCGGCCGTAGTTGTAGTTGTCGATCACGACGGAGAAATAGGGCGGCGCCACAGGGCGATTGTACAAAACCTGCGGCGAACGACTAATGGACGCCGCCTCTCGCGCCGGAGGCGGTGTTCTATACCGGCCTAAAAGAGATCTGCAGCCCCGAGGCGTTCAAGACGCCCAATAGGGTCTTGAATTGGGGGTTCCCGCCCTTCGAGAGCATCTTGTAAAGTCCCATGCGCGTCAAAGACGCTTTCTTCGCCGTCTTGGAAACGCCATGGGCGCGAGCCACGTCGGCGAGCGCCGCCAGGATGAGCGCTGGATCGTTCTCTTCGACCGCCGCGTTCAGATACGCAGCGGCCTCTCTCGGGTCCTTCAGAGCGACGCGCAGATACTCATCATGAGACCGCAATCCGCTCATCCTCTTCTCCTGTAATCGCCCCAGTACGCGATTGCGTTTCGTATATCCTCCGTCTGTCTCGACTTGTCTCCGGCGCAAAGGAGCACAATCAGGTCGGTCCCGTCGAGCCCGACATAGACCCTATAGCCGGGCCCAAAGTCGACCTTCAACTCCACCACACCGCCGCCGACGCTCCGGTGCCTGCCGAGGTTGCCGAGCCTCGCGCGCGTGACATGGACCCGAATCTTGGCGGCGCCCTCACGATCTTCCAGGGAATCGAGAAACTCGACATAAGGCTCGACTCCTCTGGCGGTCCTATGGATTATCGCACGTCTGAGGTGAGTGTACACTCTAGTTTACATCCAGTCAAGTGGCGGCCGATCGGAAGCCGTCACTAACAAGTAAGAATGAGTTGAGGAAAAGTTCCGCGACATGCGCTGTCGCAGCGTCGGCTTTGGCGATCAGGGCATCTCGGCCGCGACGTCCCGGCGACGGAAGAGGAACTTTTTTGCCGCTGATTCGTACTTGTTAGTGGGGGGTGCAAATGGCAAACGTGAACAAGGTCGTGCTCATCGGGCGCTTGACGCGCGATCCGGAGGTGACGAGCTTCGCCAACGGCGGCAAGGTGGCCGAGATCGGCTTCGCGGTGAACAACCGCAAGAAGAACCAGCAGACGGGCGATTGGGAAGAGGTGCCGGTGTGGGTGGAGCTCAAGGCGTTCAATCGGGAGCCGGGGCGCAAGCTCGCCGACCTCGCGGAGAACCATCTGCGCAAGGGTCACCAGGTGTACGTCGAGGGGCATCTGGCGCTCGAGCAGTGGACGGCGAAGGACGACGGCGGCAAGCGCTCGAGGACGTACGTGTACGTCGACAACATCGAATTCCTGGAGAAGCGCGCCGAAGGGGCGGCGGCGCCCGCCGGAACGGCCGGCGAGGCGAAAGGCGGCGCGGCGAAGGAACGGGACCTGGAGGAGGTCCCCTTCTAGGGTCCAAGGTGGCCGTACGGCCACCTTGTCAGCCGGAAATGTCAGGAAAGTCAGGGAGGCGTCAGCGAAGAGCTCCGAGAAGGGACCGGGCTTGCGCGGTAGGAATGGAGTGAACATGATGCTCGGGCGAGGATGAGAGATCTTTGGCGCGCGGCGCTGGCGCTGGCGGCATTGACGGCCGCACTCGCCGCCTGCCAGCAGCCTGCTGGCGATTTGGCACAATAGGAGCGGCAATGTCCGCTCCTCACTGCGCCGCGCGCATCGTGTTCCATGTGGACATGGACTGCTTCTTCGCGGCGGTGGAAGAGCGCGAGAGCCCCGGGCTCAAGGGCCGCCCCGTCATCGTCGGGGCCGACCCGCGGGGAGGGCTGGGGCGCGGGATCGTGGCGACCTGCAACTACGAGGCCCGCCGCTTCGGCGTGCGCAGCGCCCTGCCCATCTCGATCGCCTTCCAGCGCTGCCCCAAGGGCGTGTTCCTGCGCCCGCGCTTCGCGCTCTACAGTCAGGCGAGCCGCCGCGTCATGCAGCACCTCCAGTCCGCCGCCGACGTGCTCGAGCCCGCCGGCATCGACGAGGCGTACCTCGACGTGAGCTCGTGCGGGACCTACGAGGCGGCGAGGGAGAAGGCGCGCGGGCTCCAGGAGAAGGTGCGCTCGGCCGAGCGCCTCTCCTGCTCGGTCGGCATCGGGCCCAACAAGCTCGTGGCCAAGATCGCGAGCGACCACCGCAAGCCCGGCGGCATCACGGCCGTGATCGACAGCCGCGTGCAGGAATTCCTCGATCCCAAGGGCGCCGGCGCGCTGCGCGGCGTGGGCCCCAAGACGCGCGAGCGGCTCGCCCGGCTGGGCGTGGAGACCATCCGCGACCTGCGGAACGTCCCGCGCGAGAAGCTCGCGCGCGAGTTCGGCCGCTTCGGCGAGGCGCTGTGGCTCGAGGCGCGGGGGCTCGATGAGCGGCCGGTCGACCCCTCCCGTGAGACCAAGTCCATCGGCCGCGAGCACACCTTCGAGGCGGACACCGACGACGTCGCGCTCGTCAAGGAGACCCTGCGCCGCTGCGTCGAGCGGGTGCGCGAGGACATGCTGGGCGAAGGCTTCTGGGCGCGCACGCTCACGGTGAAGGTCCGCTTCGAGGGCTACGAGACCCACTCGCGGCAGACGACGCTGCGGCTGTCGACCGCGTCCGGCACCGTGCTGGAGAGCGCCGCCCTGGCCTTGGCAAGGCCCTTCTTCGACGCGGGCCGGAAGTTCCGGCTGATCGGCTTCTCGGTGAGCAAGCTATGCGCGCCCGAGGAGCTGCTGCCGCTCGAAGAGCCGGTCTAGGACGCCTGCCGGGGGAACAGCTCGGCGAGCCGGCGCCCGATCTCGTGGACGCAGGCCACGATGCCGTCGGCGTAGCGGCGCTGGGCGAAATGCTCGCCGAGGACCTGGGCCGCCTTGTCCCACAGCTCCTGCCCCGCCTTCTCGTGGAGGGCGGCGTCGCCCCAGATCGCGAAGCGGTGGTCCAGGTCGGCGATGAGGATCAGCGCCGCGTTGCGGTGCCGGTGCTTGTGGAGGCCGAGCTCCTGGTGCTTGGAGCGCGCGGCCTCGACGCCGTGGCCGCGGCCGAGATGGCGCGCGATATGGACGGCGATCTGGCCGGTCGTGCGCGACTCGGCCTCGCGGATGGCATCGAGGATCCGCTTCTTCTCCTCGTGCGTCAAGAAGGGCTTGACCAGCCGCCGCAGGGGCCTGCTCCACGCGGGCGGATGGGGCGAACGCTTACCAGCTTCCACTCGCGCCTCCCCCTCCCGACGAGCCGCCGCCGCCGGAGAACCCTCCCCCGCCGCCGAACCCTCCTCCGCCGCCGCCGAACCCGCCGCCTCCGCTCCAGCCGCTGCTGGAGCCGCCGCTCGAGCCGCCCCTCAGGAACATCAACAGGAAGGTCAGCAGCAGGTCCAGCAACAAGACGATGAACTGCCACACGACGAAGAAGAAACGAAGCGGGTAGCGGGTCTTGCGATACGCGGCGACGGAGGACAAGGTGATCGGGCTCACGTCCCAGTCCGATCCCTTGTCGTACGACGCCCAGAATATGCCGAAAAAAGCGGCCAGCAGGACGCCAAGGACCACGAGCAGGTCCCGGGGCTTGGGACCGCGCGCCGGCGCGGGAGCGCCCGCCGGGGCCCCGCCCGAGACCCTCGCCTCCAGGGCCTCGACGGCCGCCAGGACGCCGCCGTCGTAATCGCCCTGCTTGAAGCGGGGCACCGCCCGCGTCTGCACGATGTCGGCGGCCTCGAGGTCGGTGAGGGTGGGTTCCAGGCCGTAGCCCACCTCGACGCGCCAGCGCCTTTCCTTAATAAACAGAGCGAAGAGCAGGCCGTCGTCTTTGCCCTGGCGGCCGACGTGCCATGCCTTGAAGACGCGATTGACGTACGTCTCCAAGTCCTCGCCGTCCAGGCTCTGGAAGAGCCCCACGACGAACTGATGCCCGGTGCGCTCCTCGAAGCCCCGCAGCTGGGAGGTGAGCGTTTGGCGCGTCGCGTCGCTGACGGCGCCCTCGTTATGGACGTAGCTGTACGGCGACGGCGGGACCGCCTTGCCGGCGAAAGCCGGCGCGCAGAGAAGCCAGCCGACGAGAAAAGGCTTTAGAATTTGACTTGGGGCGCGTGCTGAGCCGCGGCCTCGGCCTCGAAGTACGGCCTCTCCTTGAAGCCGCCCAAGCCCGCCACGAGGTTGGCCGGCACCTTCTTGATCGCGGTGTTGTAGAGCCGGGCGATCTCGTTGAACTCGCGCCGCTCCACCGTGATGCGGTTCTCGGTCCCCTCGAGCTGCACCTGCAGGTCGCGAAAATTCTGGGTGGCCTTGAGCTCCGGATACCGCTCCATCACGACCATCAGGCGGCCGAGCGCGCGCCCCAGGTCGCCCTGGGCCTGCTCGAACTGCTGGAACTTCTGCGCGTCGTCGAGGACCGACTTGTCCACGGTGAAGGAGCCCACCTTGGCGCGCGCCTCGGTGACGGCGGTGAGCGTGGACTTCTCGAAGTTGGCCGCGCCCTTGACCGTCTCCACCAGGTTCGGAACGAGGTCGGCGCGGCGCTGATAGACGTTCTGGACCTGCGCCCAGGCGCTGCTGACCGCCTCGCGCTTGGACACGAGCCCGTTATAGGTGGCCGCGAACCACCCTCCGACGATGACGACGACGGCGATGACGGCGAGCAAAGTCTTGTTCATTGCGTTTCTCTCAAGTGCGTGCCTGGCTTCAGCCTGGCACGCTGCCTTGATTACGCCACTTTGCCGTCGGCCCGTCAAGGTAGCGCGGCGGGCGCCCGGAGAGATATACTCGGGCTGATGGAAGCGATCGCGCGCTGGCGGCGGAAGGGCCTCCTGCTGGACCGCCGGGCCGCGCTCTTGGCCGCCATCGAGGACGGGCGCCTCTTCTCGGTCGCCGACGAGCTGCGCGCCATGCTCTATCTCGGGGCGCTCTTGCTCATCGCGGGCGTCAGCGCCACCGTCAAGCGGTACTTCCAGCAGCTCGGCCGCCCCGCCATCGTGGCCGCCCTCGGCGGCTCGGTGCTGGCCTGCCTCGCCTACTGCGAGAGCCGCTCGCGGCCGTATTCGGACGGGCCGGTCGAGTCGCCGACGCCCGGCTTCGACTACATCCTGTTCATCGGCTGCGCCCTGGTCGGGGTGCTCTTCGCCTACCTGGAGAGCCAGTTCCACTGGCTCGGCGACAACTGGGACCTGTACCTGCTGGCCTCGGGCCTCTGCTTCCTGTACGCGGCCTACCGCTTCGACAACCGCATGGTGCTGGCGATGGCCCTGCTCAATCTCGGAGGCTGCATCGGCATCCGGGCGCAGCGCTGCCTGCATACCGACGCGCAGACGATGCGCTGGGTCGTGATGGCCGAGGGGGCGTTCGCCTGCGCCCTGGGGCTCTCCAATTCCAGCCAGGGCGTCAAGCCGCACTTCGAAGACACGTATCTCGGGCTCGGCGTCAACGCGATGCTGGCGTCGCTCATCTCCGATCCGAAGGGCATCCAGCTCGTCTCGCCCCCGCTGCTCCTCATCCTCCTCATCTGCGGCGCCTGCATCGCTTTCGCGACGACCTACCGCCGCTTCGCCTACTTCCTCTACGGCGTCGGCTACGGGTACGCCGCCGTCGCGATCGCGGTCGCGCCCCACCTGAGCGGGATCTCGCAAGGGGCGCTGTTCTTCCTGGTCTCGGCCGGCGCGGCGGTCGCCGCCATCCTGGCGTTCCGCAAGAGCTTGGAGGCGAAGGAGTGAGGAAGTTCGCCGAGGCGGAGGAGCGTCGGTTGTTCGAGCTGGAGACCGTCCGGACCTGGCGGCGCTCGGGGCTGGTGAGCGGGGAGGAAGCGGCCGCTCTGGAAGAGGAGCTCGGCGCCGCGCCCCGGATCGCCGGCTGGGCCGTGCGCGCCGTGCTGTTCGCGCTGACCCTGCTGGCCCAGGGCGCCTTGTGGCTGTTCTTGTTCCGCGAGCGGACATGGGCGGACGCGGGCCTCCCCCTCCTGCTCCTCGCGGCCGTCTATACCGCGCTCGCCGAGCTTTTGATCCCGCGCCTGAAGGTCTACCGTTTCGGCGCGGAGGAAGCGCTGATCTTCGGCGCGGCCTTCGACCTCGCGTTCGGCTGCGGGCTCCTGATCCATGCCCGCAGGCCGCTGCTCGAGGCCGGCTTCGTCTTCGGCGTGCCGGCTTTCGTCGCCTGCCTCTGCGTCTTCGCGCGCTACGGCTACCAGTGGGCCGCGCTGGCGGCGATCCCCTGCGCCGCGTCGATCATCTTCACCGCCCACATCAGCCCGAACGCGGCGCGCCTCGCTTCGGCCTCCCTATGCCTTCTCGTTCTCGCGCTCACCGGCGGCGGCGCCGTCGCCGACTTTCGCCGAAGCGCCTGGCAGACGTTCCAGGCGGCGCTCTTCTTGGCGGCCTATCTCCTGCTCAACCTCCGGCTCGAAGCGCTGATCGACCCCTTGCTGCCCGCGGCCAAGACGGCCTTCTACTGGTGCACCTTCGCCGCGACCTGGGCCCTGCCGCTCGGCGCCCTCGCCGTAGGGGTCAAGCGCCGCCACCGCGCCTTGCTCGACGCCGGCGTGGTGACCTTGCTGATCTCGGTCGCGACGCTCAAGCCCTATCTCCAGGCGGCGCGCCATGCCTGGGACCCGGCGCTCCTCGGCGCCCTGCTGCTGGCCGCCGCGGCGCTCATCGGCCGGCGCCTGCGGGAGCTCCCCGAGGAGCGGCGGCGGGGATTCACGGCGAAGCGCCTGCTGC
>JAPLKK010000256.1 GCA_026388115.1 Elusimicrobiota bacterium
CGACGGCCATTGCCGGCGCGCGAGCGCGAGGAGGATGAGGACGCCGAGGAAGAACACCTGGCCGGCCGCCCAGCCCGGCCAGTCGGCGAAGCCGCCGTACGCCAAGCCCGTCCAGGTCGCTCGGGCGTGGAGGATCGCCAGGAGGAGAAAACTCACGCCCTCAACTGTAACAGTCGGTCCATCACTCGCGCAACCGGGCCCGGATGGAGGCTAGAACAGGCTGCCGATCCAGCCGCCGACGGCGGCGCCGATGACTGTGCCGATCGCGCAGCCGACCGCGCCGGCCACGATGGCCCCGGGGCCGGTCCACGAGAACAAGGCCGCGCCGGCGATGGCTCCCGCCGCGCCGCCCACGGCGCCGCCGACCAGCTCGCCGCCCGCGGAGTGGTCGGAGGGGGTCGAGTTGGAACCGCAGTTGGAGCCAACGCAGGGGTTTGGCACGTTGTTGTTCGTGCCGGAATTGCTGGGATTCGCGCTGCCGCCGGGAATGGAGGGGGTGGCGTTCGGATCGATGCCGTTGCCGCTCTGGCTGGCGGCCGCCGCCGCTACCGCTGGATCGGTTCCCAGCGCGGCCACGGAGCAGTCGGTGCTTCCCTGGCACGCGGCCTTGCACTCGTTGTAGGTCGCTTCGCCGTTCTGCGTGCAGAAAGTCGGTATGTCGCAATTATTCGTCGCGCCGGGGTCCTTGCTCGCGATGTAGGCGTCGCATTTCTGCTGGTACAGATTCTTCAGGTCCTGCGAAGCGTTCGCGAAGAAGCTCGGGAGGTAGCTGCTCGCGTTCCTTTCGCCGGAATACCCGGCGATCTGCCCGAGCTTCGTGGCGCCGCCGCCCGCCGAGGAATCGCCGCCGCCGGTCCCCGCGGCCGACCCGTACGCCGCGCCGTCGGCCGGCGCGTTCCCGCCGACCGCGCCTTGCGCCGCGGAAGAGGGTGAGGAAGTCCTGCCCGGGCCTGCCGCGACCGCGCTCACCTGCGTGGCGCCGTTCTGCGTCCCGCTGCGGCCGCCGGCTCCGCGTTGCTGGCCGTCGATGGCGCTCAACGCGCGGCGGACGGGGCCCTTCGCGACCGCCGCGCCGGCGGACGGCGAGGCCAGCGTGGTCGCGGGCTCCGATCCAGACGGCGAGGGCAGCGGAGCCGTCCACGCAACTCTGTGGGGCGCCGGCGCCAGCGCAGGCATACACCCTCCGCCTTGAACTTGCCGAGCATGTCGCGGAACTCAGGCAGGCGGACGATCCTTTGCACGAACTCGTGGGCGGCAGCGGTCCCGCCCTGCTCCTTGCGGAAATCCTCGAGCTCTTTCCTTAATACCGGCTGAGCGAGGAACTCTTGCTTGAACTTCTGCGCCGTCGAAGCGGGAGCGCTCTTCTCCAAGAGGCCGAAGAACTCGTCGAGCGTGACCGGCTTCTCGATGGCGGCCAAGGGACGGGCCGCCGCGAAGCGGGCGGCGGAGGCGGGCAGGCCGGCGATGGGGGCGAGCGCGTCGCGCAGATCGGTGCGCGGCGGGAAAGCCGACGGCGCGGTCTTGGCCGCGTCGCGAGACGGATTCGGAACCACTCCGATGACGAGGGCCATGGCGACCAGAAGTCCGGCGATGATCACGTGCACCGCCTTCTCCTTCTCCAGCCAAATCTTGAGGGTCTCCATGGCTTCCTCCACCTTCATCCCAAGCTTAACCGGAAAGACGGGCGCGGGATAGGAAAACGTTCTTCCAGTAAAAGATGCTTGTCGGGCAAGCATTTTTTAAGACCGAGCGCCGTCGCTTGAAGGCTCCTTGACTCAACTCTCTCGACGGATTTTCAGTACAATGCCGCCCGTGCTGGCGCCGCTGTTCCCGCTGCTGCTCGCTCTCGCCGTCCCCTCGCGCGCGCGGACCGACGACCTCGCGCGCTTCGATCCGCCGTCCTGGGCGCCGGTCTTCGCCGAGCTGAAGGGCCACCTTCAGGCCCTGGTCCGGCTGGACACCTCCAATCCCCCGGGCGACGAGATCCTCGCGGCGCGGTATCTGCGCGAGACGCTCGGGCGAGAGGGGATCGCCGGCGAGGTGTTCGTCTCGACCGGCACGCGGGCGAGCTTGGTGGCGCGCCTGAAGGCCCAGGGGCCCGCGCGCGGGCGGCCGTTCCTCTTGATGTGCCACACCGACGTGGTGCCCGCCGAGCGCGCACGCTGGAGCGTCGACCCCTTCGCCGGGACCGAGAAGGACGGCTTCATCTGGGGCCGCGGCACCGCCGACATCAAGGGGATGTGCGCGGCGGAGCTCATGGTGGTCGAGTTGCTCAAGCGCGCGCGCGTACCGCTTTCGCGCGACGTCATCTTCTTCGCCCAAGCCGACGAGGAGTCGGGGACCCCCGACTCGGGGGTCGGCGGCTCCGACCGCCACCTGGCCTGGTTCCTGCGCGAGGGCGGGCACACGCTTTGGAGGAGCGGGGCCATCGCCGCGATCCACCTGCAAGTGGCCGAGAAGCGGTACCTCGACGTGAAGCTCGTCGCGCGGGGAACTCCGGGGCATTCCTCGCTGCCGCGCGCCGACAACCCGGTGCATGCCCTCGCGCGCGCCCTCGCGCGCTTGTCGGCTTGGCGGCCGCCCGTGGAGATCCATCCGGTCGTCCTGCGGTTCCTGCAGGACGGCGCCGCCCAAGGCACGCAGGAGCGGCGCGAGCTGATCGCCGCGCTCTCCGGGCCGGGCTGGGAGGAAGCGGCGCGGCGCCTCGAGGAGCTCGACCCGGAGACGGGGGCGCTCCTGCATGACACCGCGGCGGCCACCATCGTCCGGGGCGGCTACAAGGCCAACGTCGTGCCTTCTCGCGCGGAGGCCGTGGTCAACTGCCGCTTGATGCCGGGGCGCGACCCGGAGCGGTTCGTCGAGGAGCTGAGGCGCGTCGTCGCCGAGCCGGGAGTCGAGGTCTCTTATGAACCCGACCCGCTGCCTCCGGTCGCCGCCATGCCGCTCGACACGCCGCTCCATCAGGCGGTGGAGGCCGCCGCGGCGGAGGCCGCTCCCGGAGCCCCGGTCTCGCCCTTGTTGTCGGCGTGGTCCACCGACTCGCAGTCGCTGCGCGCGCGGGGCACGATCATGTACGGGCTGGACCCGCCGCTGTCCGCCGAGGACGCCGGCCGCGCGCACGGCGACGACGAGCGCATCTCGATCGACGCGTTGAACGCCTACCTGCGCCTGCTGTACCGGGTGACGCTGCGCATGACGGCGCGGGAGAGGACATGAGACAGTTCTTGTTCGCAGCCTGGACCGCGGCGGCCCTGGGAGCGGCGACACCCGCCGCGGCGGCCCCGACCCCTGGGTCAGGGGCCCCGAGCCCCGGGTCAGGGGCCCCGGCCCGGGGCGAGGCGGCCGAGCGGCCTTACTCGCCCGAACAGCTCGTCCTGTCGCGGGAGATCACGAGCCTCGCGCTGTCGCCCGACGGCTGCCGCGTCGCCTTCACCGTCGACATCACGGGGGCGCAGGAGGTCTGGGCCCAGGAGCTCTGCGGCCCGGTTGCCCCGACCCGGGGACCGGCCGGAGAAGGCGGGCGGCGGCCGCTCAAGCGCGAGCCGGGCTGGCCGCTGCAGCTGTCCGGTCTCGGAGAGCAGGCGACGGAGCTGGCTCTCTCTCCGGACGGCCGCGCCGTCCTCTTCGCCTCCGATCACGGCGGCGACGAGAAGCGGGACCTGTTCCTCGTGCCGGCGCAAGGCGGGCTCGTGGATCCGCTCACGCGCACGCCCGAGGCGGAGACCGACCCCGACGCCGAGCGCGGCGCCTCCTTCTCGCCCGACGGATCCCGCGTGGCGTACGTTCGCGACGGCGAGCAGCCCTTCATCTTCCAGCTCTTCGTCATGGACTTGAAGACCCGCGCGGTCCGCCAGCTCACCCGCGAGCCCGTGAGCCTGCGGCGCCCCGTATGGTCCCCCGACGCGAGGACGATCGCCGTGACGCGCTCGCCCGACGGGCAGAGGGGCGACCTGCTCTTCGTCGACCTGGCCTCGGGCGCCACGCGGCAGGCGGCCGCGCCCCCCGTCGGGGGCCCCGACCCAGGGCTCGGGGCCGTCGCGCCCCGGGGCGGGACTGCGGCGCCCGGCATCCTGGTCACGCAGCAGTTCATGCCGGACGGTTCCGCCGTGCTGTGCACGGCGCGCAACGCCCGCGGCTTCCTGCAGCTGGCCCTGGTGGACGTGAAGAGCGGCGAGCCGCGGTTCATCGGGGAGGGGGATTGGGATGTCGAGCGGGCGGTCGCGCGGGGCGAGTGGATCGTCTTCGAGCGCAACGAGAACGCCCGGAGCGCGCTGTACCGCATGCGCACGCCCGCCTCGGCTCCCGAGCGGATCTTCGGCCCCGCCGGCCATGTCGCTGATTTCGATGTCGACCGCGCCGGAGGGCGCCTGGCCTACCTGTGGGGAGACTCGACGAAGCCCGCCGATATCTGGGTGATGGACCTCGCGACGAAACAGAACGTCCGCGCCTCGCGCGCGACGGCGGGCGGCCTGGAGCCCGAGCGCCTCGAGCCCGGACGCATGCTCGCCTATGCCGCCCCCGACGGCACGCGGATCAACGCCCTGTACGTGCCGCCCTCGCGGCCGGCGCCGAAGTCGGCGCCGCCGATCGTCGTCGTCGTACACGGCGGCCCCGATTGGCAGACCTTCGATGAGTTCGACCCCTTGATCCAGGGGCTGTCGCAAGCGGGCTTCGCCGTGCTGGCCCCCAACTACCGCGGCTCCAGCGGCTACGGCCGCGCCTTCCTCGACCTCAACCACAAGGACTGGGGGGGCAAGGACTTGGGCGACCTATGGGCCGGCGTTGAGCATCTGGCCGCCTCGGGCCTGGCCGACCCCGCCCGCGCCGGCGTGACCGGCGGAAGCTACGGCGGCTACCTGACGCTGATGGCGCTGGCGCAAAGCTCGTCGCCGTGGAAGGCGGGCGTCGAGAACTACGGCATGCCGGACCTCAAGCTCGACTACGAGCTCTCGGGCACACGCTTCACCGAGTGGTACAAGACCGAGATGGGCGAGCCGTCGGCCGACGCCGCGCTCTTCGCCGAACGCTCGGCCATCAACCACCTCGACAACATCCGCGCGCCCTTGCTGATCTTCCAGGGCGCCAACGACACCAACGTCCCGCCGGCCGAGAGCGAGCTGATCTACCGGAAGCTCCACGAGCGCAAGGTGCCCGTCGGCCTGGTCGTCTACCCGGACGAGGGCCACGGCTTCACCAAGCGGGCCAACCGCACCGACCACGCGAGGCGCACGGTGGATTTCTTCCGCAAGAGCCTGGCGCCCGGCTCGGAGGCTTCGCGGTGACGCCCGGCGAGGCGGGCAGGGGCGCGGCGGCCCCCGTCGAGACGGAGGAAGAGCTCGACACGGGCAGGGCCGGTTTCGGCTGGAAGACGGTCCTGTTCAACTGCGAGTGCCACTCCTTCGACGAGGTGGAAAAGCAGCTCATCAAAGCGATCCATTGCTCGCTGAGCCGCGCGCGCAAGCTTTCCTGGGAGGTGCACAGCACCGGCAGCGCCGTCGTCTACGAAGGCCACAAGGAGCGCTGCGAGGCCGTCTCCGGCGTCCTCGAGGACATCGGCCTCATCGCCAAGATCACGCAATAGCTGGCGACTTGAAAAGTTAACAGCATACGATTACTCTTGTCAGGATGCTTCGCGGCTTCGTCGCATTGCTGGCCGCATTCGCGTGCCTGGGGACCGCTCCGTCCTGGGCCGGCGACAAGGGCCTCGCCCGGCGTTATTTCGACGAGGGCCTGGCCCAGTACAAGCACGGCGACCTGGAGCCCGCGCTCGCCTCCCTCTCGAAGGCGATCACCGAGAACCCGACTTTCCTTCCCGCCTACTCCTGGCGCGCCCAGGTCCGCTACGCCTTGGGCGGCGGGCGGTTCGCCACCGACGACGTCAAGAGAGCCTTGGACGTCGACGTCAGAGACATCGAGGGGTACCTCGCGCGCGGCGGGGCTCGCCTCGCCGCCGGCGAGGAGCGGCGCGCCATCAGCGACTTCGAGGAGGTCCTGCGCGCCGACCCGGAGAACGCCGACGCCTACACCGGCCGCGGCCGCGCCTATCGCGCCGAGGGAGACACGGTCCAGGCGGTGCGCGATTGGACCGAAGCCCTGCGCCTCGATCCCAGCATGGTCCTGCCGCGCTACAACCGCGGCCAGGCCTACTTCGAGGCCGGAAAGCTCAACTATGCCGTGGACGATCTGGCGCGGGCGCTGCGCACCAATCCCAAGTTCCCGCTGCCGTACGCCCTGCTGGCCGTGATCTTCGCCCAGCGCGGCGACCTCAGCCGCGCCATCCAGGCCTACAACAAGGCGATCTTCCTCAACCCCAACTACGTCTACGCGTATCTCGGCCGCGCAACCGCCCAGCTCAAGAAGGGAGACAAGGACGCGGCCATGCGCGACTTCGAGGAGGCGATCCGCGTGGCGCCCGAGAGCTACGCGCCGCTCTATGAGCGCGGCGAGGCCAAGTACCGCCTCGGCGACAAGGACGGCGCCCTGGCCGATTTCCGCGCCGCCTTGCAGACCTCGATCGACCACACGCCGTCCGCGGTCGCCATGGGGAACCGACTGGCGGCCGAGGGGCTTCACAAGGAAGCGGTCGCGATGTTCAGCAAGGGGGTCGAGGCCGTCTCCGCCGGTCCGGCCAAGTCGCGCGAAGACTGGCTCCAGTCGTCGCTGATCCGACGCGCCGCCGAGTACGAGACGCTCGGGGAGGCGGGAAAGGCCCTGTCGGACCTCGACGACCTGGTGGCGCGCAGCTCGTGGTCGGTCACGGGCTGGACCGCTCGGGGACGGCTGCTCTTCAAGCAGCAGAAGGACGCCGACGCGCTGACCTCCCTCGACCGCGCGCTGCTGCTCGACCCCAAGCACGTCCCCGCGCGCGTGCTGCGCGGCCGCGTCCAGGCGGCCGCCGGCCGCAACAAGGAGGCGCTCGAGGATTTCAACGCCGCCGTCAAGTACGGGCCGGACGCCGCCGACGCCTTCTCGAGCCGCGGCCTGCTCTATGAGTTCTCGCTCGGCGACGACGACAAGGCGCTGGCCGACCTGACGCGCTCCGTGCAGCTGGCGCCCAGGGATCCCGAGGCGCACCTGAACATGGGCGACGTGCTGTATCAGCGGCGCGAGTACGATCACGCCGTCGAAGCCTACGACCAGGCGCTCGCGCTCAAGGGCCCGGCCTCGCGGGTGCTGCAGCACCGCGCCCAGGCGCACTTCCGGCTCGGCGACCTCGCCAAGGCCGTCGGTGACCTGCGCGCCGCCTTGGAGGTGGACCCGAAGAACGGCGACATCTATTCCCTGCTGGGGCTGATCCGCATGCGCTCGCACGACTATGTCCAGGCCGAGCGGGACCTCGGCCAGGCGGCCGAGGTCGGCCCCGACGACTTCCAGCTCCATTTCGCGAAGGGCGTCTTGGCGGGCGACGAGAAGCGCTACGAAGCCGCCATCTCGGAGCTCAAGAAGGCGTCGTCCGTGGACGACCGCTCCGCGGAGACCCTCGGCTATCTGTGCCGCGCCTACCGCCTCAACCGCGAGCCCAAGGACGCGGTCAAGGCCTGCACCAGAGCCATCGAGCTCGACGGCCGCCTCGGCATGGCCTTCCTCGACCGCGGCTTCGCCTTCATCGCCCTGCGCGACTACGAGAGCGCGGTGCAGGACCTCTACGAGGGCCACAAGCTCGGCGCCCGCTTCGCGCCGGCACAGCTCGCCCGCTCCGTGGCGCACGCCACCTTGCGCCAGTACCGCGAGTCCGACGAGGCCTACCGTCTCGCCATGGACATCGACCCGCTCGCCCGCGAGCCCGACATGGACTTCGACCTCACGCCGCTCGGAAAGCCCGACTACTACACGCTGATGGGCGAGCTCGAGAAGGCGCTCAACAAGGACCAAGGCAACCCGTACGTCTTCCTGCTGCGCGGCAACGCCATCGGCAACGCGGGCTATTTCGACCGCGCGATCCTCGAGTACACGAAGGTCATGGAGATGGACGGCTCCATCGCCGCCGCCTACCTCGACCGCGGCGCGGCGCTGGCGGCGCAGCAGTCCTACGAGGCCGCCGAGCAGGACTACCGGCGCGCCGTCGAGCTGACGCCGCGCGACCCCGAGGCCCACGCGCGGCTCTTGACCCTGCTCGCCGTCCGCCGCCGCTTCGACGCGGGGGTCGCCTCGGCCGCCGAGGCGATCAGGCTCATGGCAAAGGAGCCCGAGATCTACCTACGGGCGGGCAACCTCCGCTACTTCCTCAAGGACATCCGCAGGGCCCAGGAGAACTACACGCTCGCCTTGGGCGTCGACGCGCGGTATCCCGACGCCTACAACGGCCTCGGGCTCTGCCTGTTCGCGTCCCGCAAGTATCCCGAGGCGATCCAGAACTTCAGCCGCGCCATCGCGTTCAACGACCACAACGACCGCTTCTACCGCAACCGCGCGGCCGCCTGGATGAACGAGGGGGAATTCGCCAACGCCGCCGCCGATTACCGCAACGCGCTGGCGGTCAACACCGACCCCGACATGATCGGCGAGTACCAGAAGCTCGTTCAGACCGCCCAGGCGCAGGCCGCCCCCGGCGCCGACTCTTTGCCGCGCCCGACCGCGCTGCCGCGCCTTCCGGCGACCCAGCGGCGCTCGAGCGTCCCCTAGCCGCGCGCCCGCACCTCCGCGCCTGCCCCCGACGGCGATAGGCCGCTCCTGAGCCGGCGCATCACCGGCCCGCAACAACGCCGCAACGTCGTCGCCATAGATTCTCATCTACTCCCCACTTGACAATTACAAGAACGCGAGCTATATTTCCATATCGTGGATTGTCACACACTCCGAGGTTGAGACTTATGGCCCAGGAAAGAAACCCCCGACCGAGCAAGCTCGCCAGATCCCTCCGTCTCCTATGCGCCGCCGCCTTTCTGGCGGAGCAATGCCAAGCCGCCAATTTCCTGGTGACGAACAGCGCCGGCAGCGGCGCCGGCTCCCTCGCCCAGGCGATCCTCGACTCCAACAACAATCCCGCGGCCATCGGGGCCGTCAACACGATCGCCTTCAGTCCCGGGCTCACGATCAATCTGAGCGCCTCGCTGCCGGCGGTGAACAACAACGTCGTGATAGACGGCTCGGGCTCCACCGTCAACGGCGGCGGCTCGCATCAGGTCTTCTTCGTGGGCGGCCCGGCGGCCGACATGGCCGCCGTCGTCGCCGCGGCCGCCGCCGCCTCGGACGGCTACAAGGCCGGCGTCGACTCCTACGACGCCGCCGTTGCCGCCACCGCCGGAGCCACCGCCTCGTTGGTCACCGCCACCGCGAACGCCCTCGCCGCCGACTCCGCCGCGCTCACCGCCGATCTGGCGCTGATCGCGGCCGTCGCTGCGGCGGGGCCGGCCGAACTCGGCCCCGGCGCCTCCGACATCGCCGTCGAGGCCGCCACCCTCGCCGCCGAGGACGCCGATCAAGCCGCGGTCATCGCGGACGCCGACCTCATCCTGGCCGGGGCCAACCTCGTCATCGCCAACCAAGCCCAGGACGCCGCCGCGAAGTCCCGCGACGCGGCACAGAACGCCCTCACCAACGCGGAGCAGTCTCTCATCGCCGCAAAGGAAGCCGGGCCGCTCAACGTGATGATCAAGAACCTGACCATCACCGGCGGCAGCTCCACGGGCGGGACCGGCGCGGGCGGCGGCCTGGGGGCGGGCGGCGGCGTCTTTGTGAGCGACAAGGCCAATGTGACGCTGAGAAACGTGCTGTTCTCGGGCGATTCGGCCGTGGGCGGAAGCGGGGGGGCCGGCGCGAGCGGGGGAGCCTGGGGCTGCCCCGTCCCGGTCATCAGCTATACAGGAAGCGTCAGCGGGGTCACCTATACGGCCGGCGGCTGCGGCACGGGCTTCGGCTACGGCGGAGCCTCCGGCTTCAACGGCAACTACGGCGGGGGCGGCGGAGCCGACGGCGGCGTCGCGGGCTTCGGCGGCGGCGACGGCAGTCCGGTCGGCGACGCCTCCGGCGGCGGCGGGGGCGCGGGCCTGGGCGGCGCGATCTTCGTCCAGCAGGGAGGGACCCTCTTCATCCAAGCCACGGCGAACGGGAACGGCATCGACGGCACGACCGCGGCGGCCGGCGGCGCGGGCGGGACCAACGCCTCGAACGGGCAAGGGCTCGGCGGAGCCATCTTCCTCACGCAGGGCTCGGCGGTCAACTTCAATATCGGGGCCGGGATCGACATGGGAGTCGCGTCGAGCATCGACGGCGACGGCCAGGACGCCGGCCTCGTCAAGAACGGCGCCGGGAGGCTGACCCTGAGCGCGGCCAACACCTACAACGGCGGCACGACGATCAACGCGGGCACGCTGAGCGTCTCCAATGACGCCAATCTCGGCTTCACGGGCAACAGCGACCTCGACCAGGACCCCGGCAAGATCACCTTCGGCGGCAGCTCCACCCTCCAGACGACCGGAAACGTGACCTCCGCGCGCGCCATCACGATCGCCGGGGCCTCGACGGTCGCGACGATCGACACCGACGGGAACAACACGACGCTCTCGGGCATCATCAGCGGCACCGGAGCCCTGACGCTTGCCGACTCGGCGGGCACGCCCGGCACGCTCACCCTGAGCGGGGACAACACCTATCGGGGTGGGACCACGATCAACGCCGGGACCTTGCTCATCTCGAAGGACGGGAATCTCGGCAACGCTTCCGGCGGACTCGCCTTCGGCGGCGGCGCGCTGCAGACGACCGCCAACGTGACATCGGCCCGGACCGTCAAATTCAACGCGGGCGGCGGCACCATCGACACCGACGGTAATACGACGACGCTCTCGGGCAAGCTCACGGGAGCGGGCGGCTTGACGCTGGCCGACTCGGCGGGAAGCGGGACCGGCACGCTGGTCCTCGGCAACGCCGCGAACGACTACGCCGGGGGCACCGCTATCAACGCAGGCACGTTGAGCATCGACAAGGCCGCCGAGCTGGGTTCGGGCGGCGTCTCCTTCGGCGCCGCGAACAAGACGAAGATCCTCCAGACGACGAAGGCCATGACCCTGGCCGCGGCCTTCACCTTGAACGGCGGCGCGACAGTCGACACCTACGGGCAGAACGCGACGATCTCGGGCGCCATCGCCGGCGCGGGCGGACTGACGCTGGCCGATTCGCAATCGGGGACGGGAAAGCTGACGCTCACCAACGCCGCCAATTCCTACGGCGGCCCCACGACGATCAACGCGGGCACCTTGAGCATCGACAACGCGAACAAACTGGGCGCCAGCAGCGGCCTTGTCTTCGGGGCGGGCAGCCTCCCTAAAGTCCTGCTGACCACGGGCGGCGTGGCCTGGACCCAGGGCGTCACCCTCACGGGCGCCGGCACCATCGACACGGCCGGCCAGACCGACACCTTCTCCGGCGCGATCGGCGGGGCCGGCGCCCTGACGACCCAGGGGGGCGGAACGCTCGTATTGAGCGGAGCCAGCAACTATCTCGGCGGCACCAGCATCAACGGCGTCACGGTGAGCGTGTCCAACGACGGCAACCTCGGCGACTCCGCCGGGCCTCTGGAGCTCAACGC
The DNA here is from genome assembly GCA_026388115.1 of Elusimicrobiota bacterium. Taxonomy (GTDB): domain Bacteria; phylum Elusimicrobiota; class Elusimicrobia; order UBA1565; family JACRDR01; genus JAPLKK01. Next base: position 11,525 of record JAPLKK010000256.1, read on the forward strand.
GGGCACGCTCAAGACGACCGGCGCCGTCACGAGCGGGCGGACGACGACCCTCAATGGCGCGGGCGGCACCATCGATGCCTTCGGCAACAACTCCACCTTCTCCGGCGCCATCGGCGGCGCCGGGGCCTTGACCGTCGCTGACAGCGGCTCCGGCTCCGGCGTCGTGTCTTTGCGCGGCGCGAACAACTACAACGGCGGGACAAACATCAACCACGTGACCGTCAACGTCCTCAATGACGGCAACCTCGGCGCCGCGGGAACGGCGCTGGAGTTCGACGCCGGCAAGCTCGTGACCGCCGGCGCGGTCGCCTCCACCCGCGGCGGCACGATCAACGCGGGCGGGGCGACGTTCGACACCGCCGGCAACAACGCAGGATTCTCCGGCGCCTTCGGCGGCGCGGGCGGCCTCACCAAGCTCGGCGCCGGCACCCTGACCCTCGGCGGCAGCAACGTCTACGCGGGCGGCACGACGCTCAACGCGGGCGTCTTGAGCATCTCCAACGACAACAACCTCGGCGCGGCCTCCGGCAACTTGACGTTTGGCGGCGGGACGCTGAAGACGACGGCGGGCGTGACCTCGGCACGGAACGTGACGCTCAACGGGGCCGGCGGGACGATGGACACGGCGGGCAACACCTCGACCTTCTCGGGCCTGATCTCCGGAGCGGGAGGCCTGACGGTGAACGACTCGCTGGGCACGGGAACGCTGATCCTGAACGCGGCCAACACGTACACGGGCCCCACGACCATCACCTCGGGCGTGCTCCAGCTCGGCGTCTCGAACGCGCTCGGGCCGGCCGCCCTCTCGCACTTCGCCCCGGCAGGCTTCCATCCCCTGGCGCCGCCGCCGTCCCCTCCGTCAATGACGGTCGCGACGCACGGCACCTTCGACCTCAACAACAACACGCAGACGGTGGGCGCCGCGACGAACAACGGCACCATCAACACGCGCGGCGGCGCGCTGACGGTCAACGGAAACTACTCCGGCAGCGGGACGCTGGCGGTGACGCCGGCGACCGGAGTCACCAACCTCACCGTCACCGGGACCGCGAACATCGCCGCGCAGACGCTATCGCTCGTCGGAAACTACGCGAACGGCTCGTACGCCATCGTGAGGGCCGGAACGTTGGCCGGCACCTTCTCCAAGCTGAACCTGCCGAGCGGGTTCATCTATTCGCCCATCTACACGCCGGGGACGAACGGCAGCCTGGTCCTGGAGATCGTCAACATCCCGCCCAGCTCGGCCACGCCCACCAATGGGATGACGGGCTCGCTGGCCCAGCTGGCGGCGAACACGCCGTCGCCGGACCTGACCAACGTCGTGGGACAGCTCAGCGCGCTTGGGAGCGGGCCGCTGAACACCGCCCTGAACCAGATCAGCCCCGTCGTCCTTGGCGCCTTAGGCGGGATGAGCGCGACCAACTCCGCCGTGCACGCTTCCTCCATCGGCCAGCGCCTGGGCGGCCTCTTCGCCTCCAACGGGGAGGCTCCCGCCGTCGCCTACTCCAATCTCGGCGGCCGCACCTACCCGGGAACGCTGGTGGCGGAGGCGATCCTTGACAACACGATCGACGCCGCGCCGCCCGCCGGCGGCGGGGGCGTGTCCCGCTCGCCCAACTCCTGGTCCTTCTTCGTCTCGGGGCTGGCGAGCTGGGGCGAACAGAAGACTCTCAGCAACGCCGAGGTCGTGCAACCCGGCTACAGCTTCACGGCGGCCGGAGCCACCATCGGCGCGGACCGCCGCTTCAGCGACCATTTCGTCGGCGGGCTGTCGGTCGGCTACCTGAACGGCTCCGCCGACATCGCCTTGGACGGCGGCACGATCTATGACCAAAGCGTCCGCTACGGCATCTACGGCATGCTCTTCAACGAGTCGTCGCATATCGATCTGTACCTCGGCGGCACCAAGGACATGTACGATCTCAACCGCCGCATCAGCGCGCTGGGACGGGACGCGATCTCCTCGCCCACCGGCGACGAGTTCAACTTCGAGCTCAAGTACGGCGTCGCGGCGCAGACCGGAGAGGTGACCGTTTCGCCCTACGCCGGCTTGGCGTACGACCGGCTCTCGATGGGACGCTTCGAGGAAACCGGAGCCGGCTCGCTGGACCTGTACGTCAACCAGCAGAGCGTGGACTCCCTGCGGGCGCAGTTCGGATTGAAGCTGGCGCGCACCTACGGCTCCGGCGCGGGCGCCTTCACTCCCTATGTCACGGGAGGCGTCCAGCACGAGCTGATCTCGCAAAGCCGCCCCATCGAAGCGCATTTCATCGAGGGCGGCGACGCGTTCGCCACGCACACCGTCGACGTCACCCGGGACTCGGCGCTGCTGGGCGGGGGATTCGATTTCGGCTTGGGCCGCAGCGTCGCGTTCAAGGCGGCCTACACGGCGGACGTGCGCAGCGACTACCTCGTCCATAACCTGTCCGGCGGGTTCCGCATGAAGTTCTAGGCGGCTCTTTGCACCGGCCCAGAGGAGGGGGGCCGCCGTGTCTAGAAAAAGATAAGATTGCCGCCGTGAGGATCCCCGAGCTGTTCGGGAGGGGCAAACCCGTCTTCTCCTTCGAGTTCTTCCTGCCGAAGGCCGCAGGGGACATGGGAGCCTTCAAGGCCACCGTGCTCGAGCTGAAGAAACTCGAACCGTCCTTCGTCACGCTCACTTACGGGGCCGGAGGCTCCGCCCGCGAGCGCACCATCGAGACGGCGGGCGCGCTCAAGAACGAGATCGGCATCGAGACCGCCGCGCACCTGACCTGCGTCGCCCACACGCGCGCCGAGATCGACGCGATCCTCGAGCGAGTGCGCGGCTTCGGCATCGAGAACATCGTGGCCCTGCGCGGCGACGCGCCCAAAGACGGCCCGACCGCGCCCCTCGACCTCCGCGATTTCGGCTATGCCTCGGACCTCGTCCGCCACATCCGCAAGCTCGACCATTTCGCGATGGCGGTGGCGGGCTACCCCGAGAAGCATCCGGAGGCGCTCAGCGTCGGCGCCGACGTGGAGCGCCTGAAGGAGAAAGTGGACGCGGGCGCGCACTGGATCATCACGCAGCTCTTTTTCGACAACGAGGACTACTTCGCTTTCCGGGACCGCGCCCGCGCGGCGGGGATCGGCTGCCCCATCGTCCCCGGCATCATGCCGGTCACCAACTTCGCGCAGCTGCGGCGGTTCACCTCGATGTGCGGGGCGAAGATCCCGCTGGAGATGGGCCACACCCTGCACCCGATCCAGGCCGACCCGAAGGCCGTCGTCGAGTACGGCATCGAGCACGCGGTTCGGCAATGCCGGGCGCTGCTGGACGCCGGCGCCCCCGGCATCCACTTCTACACGCTCAACCGCTCCGCCTCCACCGCCACCATCCTGAAGCTCCTGCGCAAGCATTCCTAGCCGACATGATCCTGGCCGCGGTCGCGCTGGCGCTGGCGGCTCGGGCGTCCGCCGATCCGGGGCCGGCCAAGGAGCCGGAGGACCACCTCGCTTATTCGACGGCCGCTTTCGTCTCGCCCTCGACCGCGACCTACGCGCGAGCGACCGGCGTCGTCGACAACATCCTCATCGAGCGCGTGAACGTGTTCGACCCGCGGGTGCCCGGCGAGGACTGGTGGCCGTTCCTGCTCGCGAACCGCATCCACGTCCTCTCGCGCGAGCCGGTGATCCGGCGCGAGCTGCTCCCGCAGCCGGGGCAGGCATGGAATCCGCTGCTGGCTCTGGAGTCCGAGCGCAACCTGCGCGCCTCGGGGTTCATCCGCAAGGCCGAGGTCCATCCCGTGCCGCGAGGCGGCGACAAGCTCGACCTGCTCGTGCACACCCAGGACTCCTGGACGCTCGCCCCGCAGTTCAACGTCGGGACCGAGGGGGGGAGCCAGTACCTCTCCTACGGCGTCTCCGAGAGCAACCTGCTCGGCTACGGGAAATCAGTCAGCCTGTTCCACAGCAGCTTCGGCGACCTGCGGCGCGACGAGGCGCGCTACTTCGACCCAAGGCTCGGAGGCAGCCGGCAAAGGCTCACCTCGCTTTACGCCCGCACCAACAAGGGCGACGAGATCGGCGCGATGATCGATCGCCCCTTCTACTCGCTGTACACGCCCTACTCGACGCAGCTGCTGTGGACGCGCATCATCCAGCAGGACATCCTGTACCAGAACGCGGACGAGCGCTCGAAGTTCCTCCAGCGCTTCGACTCGGCCCAGGCGAACGCCGGCATGCGCGTGGGCTCCTCGGACGACCTCATCCAGCGCGTGCTGGCGGGGGCCTATTACGAGAAGGACCGCTTCGAGCCGACGCCGGATACCGTGGGAAGCCTTCCGCAGGACCGCACTTTGAGCGGGCCGGTGGCCGGCTACAGCCTCATCCAGCCGCGCTACACGAAGGAAACCTACATCAACTCCATGGCGCGCGTCGAAGATTTCAACATGGGCAACGAGTTCTCGTTGACGGGCGGCCCCATGCCAAAGAGCTGGGGCTCCGACCGCGACCGCTGGATGTTCAGCGCGCTGGAGCAGCAGGGCTGGCACATCGACGAAGGACGGTTCGTCCTGGGCCAGGTCGGAGCGGTCGGACGCGTCGCCGGCGGCCGATTCGAGAACGCGCTCGCCTACGGCAGCCTCAACGCCTTCTGGAAGACGCTCTGGCCCATCCCCCAGACGTGGGTGGTCCACGGCGAGGCCAACGCCGGCCGTCGCCTCGACGCGGAGCGCCAGCTCGTCCTCGGCGGCAACACCGGTTTGCGGGGCTACAAGAACAACAGCTTCGTCGGCGACAAGTCGGCTTTGGTCAACGTCGAGAACCGCGTGTTCCTCCCGCGCGATCTGTGGCACCTGGTCTATATCGGCGGCGTGGCCTTCTTCGAGACCGGGGCGACGGCCCCCGAGACCGGGGGATTCGGCGGCTCGCGCTTCAAGTCCGACGTCGGCATCGGCTTCCGCCTCGCGCCCTCGCGCTCGACGACGGGCGGCGTCCTGCGCGTGGACCTCGCCTATGCGCTGCAGAACGGCCCCGGGCCGAGCCGGTGGGTCGTCTCGATCCGGGGGGGGCAGGCTTTCCAGATCTTCAACAGCACCAACCGCAACGTGCTCCGCAGCCCCGCCGCGCAGCTCGGCGAGGATTCGCCCGACGCCCGCCTGCGCAACGATTAACTGCCGCGCAAGCCTTGCTTGCGCCGCGGCCTTTGATGCCGTGCCAGCCCGTGCGCGCGCGAATCAGAGTGCGCGGCCGGGTCCGGTTTTGTAGAATCGGACGAATGCGCATCTTGCTGCTGTTGCTCCTCGCCGCGGCCCTCCTGGCCCCGGCTGCGCGCGCGCAAGAGACGCCCTCGCCGGAGAGTCCGCCGCCGGGACAGGAGTCCCAGCCCGATCAGGACCAGGGTTCACGGGGGAGCCCAAACCCAGATGCCCCGGCGCCGGAGGAGCCCGCGGCGACAGGTCCAGTGGATTTCAACACGGCCAAGGAGAATTTCCCCGGCCTCGTCGAGGCGTACATAAGCGAGCACACCGTCAACGACGCCATGCCGTTCAAGGACAAGACAAAGCGCGTCTGGAAGCTCGAGCTCCAGTCGGTGGACATCAAGACGTTCAAGAAGCTCAAGGAGAATCTGTTCACGGCCTGCGTGCTGATGCGCGAGGGCGCCGACAAGCTCGACCTCGACTTCACCGTTGATTTCTCCGGCGACCATTGGCATGTGTCCTCGATCAATCTCCACAAGCTGAACGGCAAGCCCCGCTTCAACTATAAAGGCAGCCGGCGCGTCGCCGTGCCATGAGACTCTGGCGCCTGCTGGCCGTCCTCGCGGGCGCGCTCGCCGTCCTCGTCCTCGCCGCCGCGCTGGCCTTGCGCCACTTCTTCCCGCCCGAACGCATCAAGGCCGTCGCCCTGGCCAAGCTCGAGGCCGCCCTCGGCCGCGAGGTGCGCATCGACTCGGTCTCGCTCGGCCTGCGGGGCCTTCGCCTCGAGGGCCTCGAGATATCGGAGGCGCCCGATTTCAAGGCCGGGGTCTTCGTCAAGGCGCAGAGCGTGCTCGCGCGGTGGGATCTGCGCGCGCTGCTGCGGCGGCGAGTGGCGGTCTCGGAAGTGGCCCTCGAGGACTTCGAGTGCAACTTGGTCAAAGACGCTCAAGGAAGGCTGAACGCGGCGACGATCGGCCCCTCGACGAAGCCGGGACAAGCTCCGGCGCCGAAGAAGGCTTCCGCGCCCCGGGCCGGGGCCGCCGCGCCCCAGGTTGGGGCCGCCGCGGCGGCCGGCGAGAAGCCCGTAGGGGGCGAGTTCGAGATCAGCGTGCGGCGCGTCAAGCTCGACGGCGGCGCTGTCACCTACAAGGATGCGTCGGGCACGAGCGTCCGCCTCTCGGCCTTGCGGGCGTCGCTGAAGGATCCGGCGCTTGGAACGGAATTCCCCGCCGAGCTCGCGTTCGACTTCGCCGCGCAGCCGGCCGCCGGCAAGCCGCGAGCCGCGGCGGCCCCGACCCGGGGCACGGCGGTCGAGTATCGCGGCTCGCTGGATTGGCGCGGCAAGGCGAAGTACGGCCAGGACGGCTCGGCCCTGCTCGCCTTCTCGCCGCTCAAGCTCAGGTTTTTCGGCCTCGCCCTCTCTCTCGACGGCAAGGTCGAGCGGGACGCCGCCGGAAAGGTGCGCCTCTCGGTCGCGACGAAACTTCCGGCCTTGGTAGGCGAGCGGCTGAGGCTCCTCGGCGTCCGGGCACCCGACGGCTTTTCGGTGCCGGCCGGCGCACTCTCGGCTGACATCGAGTATGCGGGCGACCGCGTCCAGCTCCGGCCAGTCACGCTGACGCTCGGAGAATCGACGCTTCAAGCGAAGGGGACCGTCCTCCTCTCCGGCGCCGGCAAGCTCGACCTTTCGCTCGCGGCCTCGGCCCTGCCGCTCGAGGCCGCCTTTCCCGTGGCGCCGGTCCTGGCCGTGTACGGTGTGCGGGGCAAGGTCAGCCTCGACCTAAGGGTCACCGGCCCAATGAGCGCGCCCGTGCTCGCCGGCTCGGGCAAGGTCGCCGGGCTGAGCGCTTCGACACCGGGCCTGGCGCTGACGAACGGCGCGATCGAGATCTCCTTCGACCCGAGCCAGGCGAAGGCCAAGCTCACGGGCAAGCTCGGCCAGGGGACCCTGGACATCGCCGTGCAAGCGCTGAACTATTCGAAGGCGCCGGACCTGCGGGTGGACGGCAAGCTCTCGGCCTTGGACCTGACGGCGTGGGCGAAGCAGCAGGCGGCGGCCCCGACCCGGGGCGCGGCGGCCCCGAGCCCTGGGTCAGGGCCCCCGACCCGGGGCGCGGCCGCGCCCGACCCGAAGGCCGGCGAGCAGAAGCCGGACGCGGCGGAGGCGCCGAAGTCCGCCCAACCCCCGCTCAAAACGTCGGGCAAGCTCGACATCGGACCGATCACGCACCCGAATTTCCGGACCCAGGCCGCGCATCTTGACTGGGCCCTGACCGCCGTCGCGCCGGACCTCGCCAAGCTCAGCGGCCGCGCTTCCCTGAATGTGGGAGCGGGCGCGCTCGAGGACCTCAGCCTCCTGGCCTCCAAGAGCCAGATCGCCCGCATCGCGCTCTTCCCATTCGTCGTCCTGCAAAAGACCGTAGGCCTGGCGAAGATCCCGCTGCTGCCCGGGTTCGACAAGGTCAGCTTCAAGGAGATCACGGGCGACTACACCTTCGAGAACGGCGTGATGACCGTGAAGGAGTCGCACATGGACTCGAGCGCCGGCTATGTGACGACAACGGGCTCGGCCGACCTGGCCAGGGACAGGCTCGACCTGCGCATCGCGGCGAAGGTCGGCGGCGTGGCGCAGGGCAAGATCGCGGGCCCGCTCGCTTTCTACGTCCGGGGCTCCATGTCCAGCCCTGAAGTGAAGCCGGACGTCGCCGCCATCCTCAACCAGCCGATCATCAACCAAGCCGTCAACCAAGCCGTCGAGCAGGGCAAGAAACTCCTCAAAGGCCTGTTCAAGTAGCTCAGCGCCATAACGGACGCCGCCATCCAACTTTCTGCACAGCAGGCATATGCCTGCTGTGCAGAAAGTTAAGAGGCTGCGCATCCCGACTGTCGCCCGCGACAAGACGGCTTTTGCTAGAATCCAGTCCCCGTGAAGCGTTTTTCGATTTTACTTTTGGCATTCGTCCTCTTTCAGGGCTGCAGTCCGCGCGTGATGGCCCTTCGGGCGATGACGCCGATGATGGACCGCGCGTCGGACAGCTTCCATCAGGAACCCGACCCGACGCTGGCGCGCGACGCGTTCCCCGGCCAGCTCAAACTCCTCGAAGGGCTCCTCCAGAGCGACCCAGGCAATCCCACGCTCAGGCGCCTCTTGGCCGAGGGCTTCGGCGGCTACTCCTTCCTGTTCCTGGAGGATACCGAGCCGGACCGCGCGCGCGGGACCTACCTTCGCGGCCGCGACCACGCGCTCGCGGCGCTGCACGGACGCCTCAATACGCTTGCCGCACTCACACTCGGCGATCTCCAGTCCGTCCTGAAAGACGCCGACACTGGCGACGCGCCGGCGCTCTTCTGGGCCGGCTACAACTGGGGCGGCTGGATCAATCTGTCGAAGGATTCGCCGGAAGCGGTCGCTGAGCTTCCAAAAGTCGTGGCGGTCATGGAGCGGGTGCAGGCGCTCTCTCCCGGCTTCTATTACGGCGGCCCGGAGCTCTTCCTCGGCTCCTATCACGCGCTCAGGCCCAGGATGCTGGGCGGCGACCCGGCGAAGTCGAAGCAGCATTTCGACTCGGCGCTCAAAGCGAGCGGGGGGGAGTTCCTGCTCGGGAAGGTGCTCTACGCGCAGTACTACGCGGTCGCAACGCAGGACCAGGAGCTGTTCAAGAAGCTCTTGAACGAAGTGCTCGAATCCTCGCCCGAGATGCCCGACGCGCGGCTCGCCAACGCGGTGGCCAAGCTGAAGGCGAAGAAGCTTTTGGAGAAAGTCAATGAACTGTTTTAGAACAGCGCTATTTGCGCTTCTTTGCGCCGCAACCGTGCCGGTTGCGGCGCAGACACCGGTGCAGGAAACCGTGATCAAGTTCGCCACGCTGGCGCCGCAGGGCTCGACGTGGATGAAGGTGATGAACGAGTTCGACAAGGAGCTCCGGGAGAAGACCGGCAACAAGCTGCGCTTCAAGTTCTACGCCGGCGGCGTCTCGGGCGACGAGAAGGACGTCGTGAGCAAGATGCGCATCGGCCAGCTCCACGCCGCGGGCGTCACCGGCGTGGGCCTGGGCGTCGTCGCCCCCGCGGTGCGCGTCATGGACGCGCCCTTCCTGTTCCGCAGCGCGGCCGAGGTGGACTACGCCCACTCCAAAGTGGACGCCGACCTGAACGCCGCCATCGAGAAAGGCGGCTTCGTGAACCTCGGCTGGGCCGAGGTGGGCCTCGTGTACGTGTTCACCAACATCCCCATCAAGGATTTCGAGGACCTCAAAAAGACCAAGATGTGGGTGTGGGAAGGCGACCCCATCGCCGAGGCCGCCTTCAAGGCGGTGGACGTAAACCCCATCCCGCTCTCCATCCAGGACGTGATGACCTCGCTCCAGACCGGGCTCATCAATGCGGTGTACGGCTCGCCGATGGGAGTGGTGGCCCTTCAGTGGTTCACCAAGACGAAATACATCTACTCGGTCCCGCTCGCCAACGCCTCGGGCGCGGTCCTCGTGTCGAAGAAGTTCGTGGACGGTCTCCCCGCGGACCAGCGCGCGGCGCTCCTCGAGCTCGGCAAGAAGCACATGGCGCGCCTGACGGCCTTGAGCCGCGCCGAGAACAAGCAGGCGCTCGACGCCCTCCAGAAACAAGGGCTCGCTCTGACGCACCCGGCCTCGGCCGGCGAGCTCGCGAAATACGAGGGGCTGGCGCGCCAGGCGCGCAAGACCTTGGTCGGCCGGCTCTACCCGCAGGAACTGCTCGACAAGGTCGAAAAGGCAGTCGAGGATCACCGGGCGAAGCGCGAGCAAAAGACCGCGGCGGATGAAAAGAGTCAAAAAGGCTGAGGACTGGCTCGTCCGCGGCGAGCGCGCCGCGCTGGCCGTCCTGCTGGCCTTCATGGTCACGCTCGCCTTCGTCCAGGTGGTCCTGCGCCAGATCGGGATGCGCGCGGGCTGGTCATTGAGCGTGCTGTGGGGGGACACGCTCCTGCGCCACCTCGTCTTGTGGGTGGGATTCCTGGGCGCCGGCGTCGCCGCCGCCCACGACAAGCAGTTCGCGATGGACGCCGGGACTCAGTTCCTCTCCAGGAAGACGCGGGCGCGAGTCGGGATCGTATGCCATCTGTTCTCAGCATTGGTCTGCGTGGGACTGGCCCGCGCCGCGTGGATGTTCCTCGTCGAGGAGCGTGCGGGCGGCGGCGTGCTCTTCAACGCTTTCGGGCTTGAGGTGATGGCGTGGTGGCTGGAGGCCGCAGCGCCGGTGGGATTCGCGCTGCTCTTCCTGCATTACGCGCTCAAGACTCTAGAAATCGCCCTCACCCCTGCCCCCTCCCCCTCGACCGCGCTTGGGGGAGAGGGGGAACGGCCGGAACGGCAGCCATGAGCGGCATCCTCGTCGC
>JAPLKK010000138.1 GCA_026388115.1 Elusimicrobiota bacterium
CGGCCTTTCCACAAGAGCAGGGTGTCGAACAGCTCCCGCGTCGTCTTCCTTCCGCCTCCGCCGCCGGCCGGCAGGGCCTTGAGCCCGAAATGGCGCCTGCCCACGACCTGCATCTGCGCGGTCGCGGTGACGACCGCGAGGTCGCGCCGGCCCATGAGGCCGTCGAGCAGGTTCCAGCTGTCGTTGGGCAAGAGCTGCAGGAGCCCCTCGTCGACCGCGGCCACCGCCGCCTCGGCGCCCGCGGCTTTCGCGCCGCCGGGGCCGCGGACCTCGATCTTCACGCGCGCCGTCTCGCGGGTGTGATACACCTCGCGCTCGGGCGAGACGCGGACCTTCAGCTCGTGGCCCGCGTACCCGACGCGCAGCTCGGCGAAGCCCAAGCGGAAGGCGGGACGCGCCAGGTCCACCAGCGCCGTCGGCTGGGGCTTGCCCTCGCGGCCGCGCACCGCGAGCACCGAGACGAACACGTTGGGCGCGTGGTCGCCGCGCACCGGCACGCGCACGACGGGGTTCTTGCGCGAGAGCTTTTCGACGAAGGCGTCGAGTATCCCCTCGCGCTCGACCGTGACCAAGGCGGTCGCCTGGGCGAACGGCATGCGGACCTGGAGCTTCGCCGTCTCGCCCGGCTCGTAGCGGCGGTTCTCGGCCAGCACGTCCATGCGGTCGTTGTCGCTGACCTCGAACCACCATTCGCCCTTGCCCGCCACCCACAGCTCGGTGTGCGCCGTCGAGCTCCGGCCCTTCTCATCCTCGGTCACCGCCTGCGCGAAGATCGAGCCGGACACGGGGGACTTGGCCTCGCAGAGGAAGAGACCGTGCTCGTCGGTGACCCCGGCGCAGGCCGTGCCCAGCGGCGCGATCTGTTCGGAATGGTCGTAGGCGTAGAAGCCGCCGACCAGGCGCTTGCGGTGCGAGAAGGTCTTGCGCTGGAACAAGTCGACGCGGACCGGCGCGCCGGAGGCGGCATGCCCTTGGAGGTCCGCCACCGCCACGCGCAGCTTCAGCCCCTCGGCCGAAGAAGCCCAGGAGTCCGCCTTGACGGCCACGAGCCGCTCGCCGGGCCAGACCGGCGCGCGCGCCGCGGCGGTCTGCGTCTCGCCGTTCGGGTCGCGGAACTCGAGCTCGGCCTCGAGGGTCTGCGGGTACTCCTGGAGCTCCAAGCCGGTGATCGACGCCCGCGCGGTGCCGCCCGCGCCCAGGTTCAGCTCGAGCGTGCGCATCGGCGGCTCGGGCTCCGCCTCGCCGTGGCGGCTCGAGGGGGGGACCGGCCCGTTGGCGAACTGGTACTCCTCGAAGCGGTCGAAGGAGGGCGGGGAGCTGCGGACGAGGCGGGTGCGCAGCCGGACCGGCATGCCGTCGGCCCCGCCGCCGGACAGGTAGCGCACCGCGAGGTCGAGCGGGACCGTCGAGACGGCCACGAGCGGCTCGGCCGGCGGCGCCACCGTCGCCTTCATCAGCGGCACGCGGAACTCCTCCACGTGGAAGCTTCCCGACTCCAGCTCGCCCTTGCCGGGCAGCCCGAAGCAGCCCTCATAGACGCCCAGCTTGGCTTGCGCCGGTATCGGCCAGGCCGATTCGGCGGTCCCGTCGGCGCTCCAGGCGACGGGGAGCTTCACGTCGGCCTCCTCGGAGCCGGCGTGGCGGATGATGAGTTCGGCGGGCCGGGCGTCCGGCAGTCCGAAGCCTTTCGCGTCGAGGCGGCGCAGGAAATGCTTCATATGCACCACTTCTCCCGCCCGCAAGAGCGTCCGGTCGAAGACGGTATGGGCGCGGGACTCGTCCTCGTAGAGCGAGCCCGTCGGCAGCTGGAACCGCCAGGGCTCGATGCCGTCGTCCCAGCGCTCGAGCGCGAAGGCGAAATCGCCGCCTTTCCACGCGGCGGCCGCGAAGCCCTCGCTCAGATAGCGGCGGGGGCAGGTCGTGCGGCCGAGCAGCGCCGGCACGCGGGCGAGCCCCGCCGCGTCGGTGCTGCCGGTCCATAAGACGGCGCCGTTGCAGTCGGTGACGGCGACCCGGGCGTCCTGGACGGGGGCGCCCTCGGCGAGGCTGGTGACCCAGACCAAAGACGATTGCCGGCCGTGCTTGAGATGCACCGAGAGGTCGGTCACGAGCGCGGCGGTCGGCACGTACATCTTCCGCGGTTCGCCGAAGAGCGAGGAGCCGAGAGCCTCGCTCTCGAGCTCGGCCACGTAGAAGCCGGGCTGGGGCACCGGGATGCCGATCACCTCGAACGCCTTTTCGCCGCGCGGGCGAGGCAGGCGCTTCGGTTCGGCCTGTCCGTCCAAGATCGAGCTGCGCCAGTCGCTTTCGGGATGATCCTTATCCCAGCTCTGCTCGGGGCGGTTCACGCGGTCGAGCCAGGAGAGGATCTCCGACAGGTCCGTCGTCTTGCCGATGTGCAGCAGGCGCGCCGCCACGTTTCTCTCGACCTTCAGCGTCCGCGTCGCCGTCGCGGCTTCGAGGCTGCGGATCGTGAGCGGGATCGCCGGCTCGGCGCCCGCCTCGAGGATGCCGAAGCGGGCCGGGAACTTCGCCAGCGGCGGATAGCCGCCGGTCCGCACGGTGAGGGGGAAGCGCATGGCGTTGGCGAGCGGGCGGCCCGCGTCGTCTTGGAGGCCGGCCGGCAGATGGATGCGGAACTCCGACTCGGCGGGGAACGGCCCCTCGAAAGACACGCGGTGCACGAGGCCTTCCTCGTCCTGCTCCGGCTTGGATAATCGATTGCGGCGCGGTCCCGCGGTGGCGGCGGCGCCGATCTGCTCGAGCGTCACATGCCGGGCGTCCTTGGCCCGGATGGGGGCGGTGAAATCCACGCTCAAAGACGACAGCGGCAGGCAGTCCTCGCGCGCGTTGACGCGCTCGCAGGTGAAGCTGGCGGTGAAATCCGGCCGGACCTTGAAGGCGAGCGCCTGGTCGGTCTCGGTGGCCGCCCCCGAGGGGGCCGCGACGCCGCGGCCCCAGACGAGGCTGAGCTTGCGATCGGGCGGGAAATTGAGCCGCGCCCCGAGCACCAGCGTGGTCGTCGAGTCGTCGACCCTGGCGGCGCGCAGGATCTGCTCGCGCGCCGCCCCGGTCGCCAGGCGGACGCCCACCGCCTCGCCGAGCCCCTCGACCCAGAAGGCGGCGTGCGCGAGGACCGACTCCGGCGTCGCCTCGCCGTCGAGGTGCAGGATGAAGAGCTGGTCCTCGGCGACCCGCGAGCCCTCGTAGGGGTTCGAGCGCGCGATCGCGGGCCCGCCGGTCGTGAACGCGAATTCCCGCCGTCCGTCGAGCTCGCTGCCGTCGAGCGCGCGGGTCCCGGGCTTGAGCCGGAAGCGGCAGCTCACGCCGGCCGGCAGGTCGCGGTCGAAATCGAATACCCAGTTGCGGCCGTCGGCCCACCGCGACGCGCCCTTCTCCGCGCAGTCGATCTCGAACGGCTGGATGAGCCCTCGCGGATCGCCGAAGGGCACCATCGGCGCCGAGAAGCGGGCGACGACTTGGCGCACGCCGCGCGCCAGGCCCTGCGGGCTGAACTGCTCGACCGAAGTTCCGGCGGACGCGGGGAGTGCCCACAATGCGGCAAGGATCAAAGAGAGCATAAGACCTCCACTCTAGCAGGGAGCAAGCCCCCTGTTAAAGGGAATACGCGCGAGGCCGGGAGATTATTTCAATGGCTTAGTTAGATATAATCATCGTCGATGGCGGTCCCGCTGGTCGACGGCTTCGGCCGTCCCTTCCATTATCTCCGGCTCTCGGTCGAGGATGCCTGCAATTTCCGCTGCGTCTATTGCCTCCCGGACGGCTTCCGGAAGGCGGAGACGGAGCCGCCCCTCTCGGTGGAGGAGATCCGCCGGCTGGTGCGCGCCTTCGCGGCCATGGGATTCTGGAAGGTGCGCCTGACCGGCGGCGAGCCGACGCTGCGCGGCGACATCGTGGAGATCGCGCGCGCGGTGTCCTCGGAGCCCGGCGTGCGCCGCGTCTGCCTGTCCACCAACGGCTACCGCCTCGCGGGCCTCGCGAACGAGCTGAGGCGCGCCGGGGTCTCCGTGGTGAACGTCAGCGTGGACAGCCTCGACCCCGCGCGCTTCGCCGAGATCACCGGCCACGACAAGCTTCCCCTCGTGCGCGCGGGCGTCGAGGCGTGCCTGGCGGCCGGCTTCGACCGGGTCAAGGTCAACGTCGTCCTGCTGCGCGGCGTCAACGACGAGGAAGTCGGATCGTTCCTCGATTGGACGCGCGCCGCGCCGGTCTCGGTGCGGTTCATCGAGCTGATGCAGACGGGGACCAACGCCGACTTCTTCTCGCGCCGCCATCTGCCGGCGACCGGCGTCGTCGCGCGGCTGCTCGACGACGGGTGGAGCGAGACCGGGCGCGCGGCGGGCGACGGGCCCTCCCGCCGCTTCGCCCGAGAGGGCCATCGCGGCGACGTGGGCGTCATCGCGCCGTACTCGCGCGACTTCTGCTCGACCTGCAACCGCCTGCGCGTCACCAGCCGCGGCCGGCTGCGGATGTGCCTCTTCGCCGAATCGGAGGCGACGCTGAGGCCGTGGCTTTCCTCCGACGGCGGGGCCGAGGCGCTGAAGGCGCGCGTGCGAGAGCTCCTGACGCGCAAGGAAGTCTCCCATTATCTGCCCGAGGGCCGCTTCGGCGACGCCCGCCGCTTCGCGACGATGGGCGGCTGATGAAGGCCGAGGCGCGGATGGTGGACGTCGGCGCAAAGCCCGCGACCGCGCGCCGCGCCCTTGCGCGCGGGAGCCTGCGCATGAGCGGGCCGGCGTTCGCCCGGCTCAAGGCGGGCACGCTGCCCAAAGGCGACCCCTTCCCGCTCGCCCAGGCCGCCGGCCTCGCCGCCGCCAAGCGCGCCTCCGAGGCGATCCCGCTCTGCCATCCCCTGCCGCTCGATCAGGTGCGCGTGTGGCTCGAAGCCGACGCGGCTCTTCCCGGAGCCCACGCGCTCTGCGAGGCGCGGGCCACCGCCAAGACCGGCGTCGAGATGGAGGCCCTCTCCGGCGTGAGCGGCGCCCTGCTTTCCCTCTGGGACTGCGTGAAGGCCGTGGACCCGGCTCTCGAGATATCCGGCATCCATCTGGTGATCAAGGAAGGCGGCAAGAGCGGCGTGTGGACGAACCCCGCCTCGCGGCGAGCGCCGGTCCGAAGAGCCAAGCCCGCGCGGCCTTGGGGCCGGGCCGCCGTCGTCACCGTGAGCGACCGCTGCTCGCGGGGCAAGGCGGCGGACCTGTCCGGCCCGGCGGCCGCCGCGGGCCTGCGGGCGATGGGCCTGCGGACGGGAAAGCCGGTCGTGGTGCCCGACGCGCGCGAGGAGATCGAGATGGCCATCCGCCGCCGGGCGGCATCGGCCGACGTCGTCTTGCTGACCGGCGGCACCGGGCTCGGGCCGCGGGACGTCACGCCCGAAGCGGTGGCCGCGGTCTGCGACCGGCTCGTTCCGGGCATCGGCGAGGCTCTGCGCGCGGCGGGCGCGGGCTCGACGCCTTTGGCCGTCCTTTCCCGCTCGGTGGCCGGCCAGCTCGGCCGCTCCGTCGTCGTCGCCTTGCCGGGCAGCCGCGGCGGCGTGGCCGACGGCCTCGCGGTGCTGGCGGCGCTCCTGCCGCACGCGGTGCACGTGGCGCGCGGCGGCGACCACCCGTGATGGTCATCCACATTTCCGTCCGGCGCCTGGCACCGCGACGAAGCGGTGCCTGGCACCGGTTCATGTGATCCGCTACCGGACGGCGCTCGCCCGCCTGCTCGAGGCGGCGTCCAAGCGCTCCCTGCCGGTCGAGGAGGTCCTCCTCTCGCGGGCCGACGGCCGCGTCGCCGCCGGCGCGGTGCGCGCGCCGGGCCAGCTTCCCCGCTTCGACAACTCCGCGATGGACGGGTACGCGGTCTTGGCCGCGCGCACCGCCGGCGCCTCCGGGAGCAGACCCCTGTCCCTGCGGGTCGCGGGCATGATCGCGGCCGGCGACCGCCCGCCCCGGCGCGCCGGGCCTTCTTGCGCCTGGGAGATCATGACCGGGGCGCCGATCCCGCCGGGCTGCGACGCGGTGGTGCCGGTCGAGCTCGTCGAGCGCCGTGGCGGAGACGTGGTGCTGCGCCGGCCCGCCCGGGCGGGCGATCACGTGCGCCGGCGAGGCACGGACCTGCGCACCGGGAGCTTGATCCTCGAGGCGGGCGCCGCGATCGGGCCCGCGCAGATCCTCACGCTCGCCGCGGCGGGGATCGGCCGCGTGCGGGTGCTGCGCCGGCCGAGAGTCGCGGTCCTGGCCACGGGACGGGAGCTGGCGGCGCCGGGAAGCCGGGCTCGGCCGGGGCAGGTGCATGACGCCAGCTCGGCTTTCCTCGAGGCGGCGCTGATGCGTCTCGGCGCCGAGCCCGACATGCGCGGGCGCGTCACCGACGATCCCGCCGCCTTCGCGAAGGCTTTGGGCCCCGCGCTCAAGGCGGAGCCGGACCTCGTGCTGACCACGGGCGCGGTCTCCAAGGGGCGCTTCGATTTCGTGACGGCGGCTCTGGCCGATGGCGGGTGCCGGACGCTGTTCCACGCCCCGTCTCCACCGCCGTCGGCTTGCGCTTTTTCGCCGTCCCCATCCTGCGCTCGTGGCTCGGCCTGCCGCGTGAGACGCCTCTGGCAGCCGTGCTCGAACGGGAGCAGGAAAAGCACGAGGGCCTGCGCTATTTCCTTAAGGCCGTTGTGTCGGCTGGGCCGCGCGGCCTGAGGGCACGCCTCTTGCCCGGCCAGGCTTCCTTCCAGGTCGGGCCGCTCTTGCGTGCGAACGCCTGGGCCGTGCTGCCCGAGGCCGGCCGCGCCGTTCGTGCGGGTGCGCCGATCGACGTCTTTCCCTGGCTGCCGGCAGACCCGCCGTTTCCCGCATGAAGCGTACGGTCGAGCTGTACGGCCGGCTCAAAGACGCCGGCCGCGATTTCATCAAGGTCGAGCTGGCGCCCGGGGCCACCGCCGCAGAGGCGCTGCGCGCGGTCGGCGAGGCGCTGGGCGATCTGCGGCTCGTCGAAGGCGCGGCGCTCGCGACTGAGACCAAGCTGCTCTCTCGCGCCGCGGCGGTCCCCTCCAAGGGCCGCCTCGCCGTCCTTCCTCCGGTATGCGGCGGATGAAGCCCGCGATCCACGTCGCGCTGCGCCGCGGGCGCCTTTCGGCTCAGCGGCTGATCGACCTTGTGAAGGCGCCGGCGCACGGGGCGGTGAGCATGTTCTTGGGCGACGTACGCGACAATTGCGAAGGGCGCAAGGTCAAGGCCGTCACCTACGACGCCTTCGAGCCGTTGGCGCTCAAAGCGCTGGGGGAGATCGCTGCCGAGGCGGCGCGGCGCTTCGGGGCGAGCGTGGCCATCGAACATCGGGTCGGGAGGCTTGCCGTCGGAGAGGCCAGCCTGATCATCGCGGCGGGCGCCCCTCATCGCCACGGGGCTCGAAAGGCGTGCGGCTTCGCGCTCGAGGAGATCAAGCGGCGCCTGCCGGTCTGGAAGCGCGAGCATTACAACGGCGGCGACGCCCGTTGGCTCGAGGGTCGCCCGCTCAAGTCCTAAGCAGATCGCCTGCGAACCTACGGCCCTTTTACCTGGGATGAAGGTCCGGGAGCGGGCGGGGGAGGCTGGATCTCGGCGACGCCGTAGCCCGCCCGCGCGAGGCGGTTGATCAGGTCGCGGAAATGATGAGCGCGACGCACCTGGTTCTTGAGGCGCGGCTCCTCCCGGCGGTCGGACGCTTCACCGCTGACGAACGGGTGAGGCACCTCGCCGTCGGACCAATGGAGGACGCCGGGCGCGTTCGTCAGCGTCATCACCGGGCGGTCGCCGCGCGTGACCTGCCAGCGGCTGCCTTCCCTTGAGAGCGCCGGCCGCGGCTCGTCCTCGGGCTCCTCGGCGCGCCCGCAGGCCGACAAGGCGGCCGCCAGCGCGAGCAAGACGGCCGCCGGGCGCGTCATTCCGCCTCGACATCCTCCTCCGGCGGCTGGTAGAGGCACCAGCAGTCCTTCTCGGTGCAGGCGCCTTTCTCGTCGTGCGACGGCCAAGGATGCCTGCAGACCGGGCATTCCTTCAGGTGCACCTTGAACTTCGGGCGGGGGCTGGGAGGTTCGGGATCCAAGGTCAAATGGTGCGCCCACCAGGAATCGAACCTGGATCTTCGGCTTCGCAGGCCGACACTCTATCCATTGAGCTATGGGCGCGGATGACTGTCACCGATTATAGGTTTTTGGAGAACGCGCGTCGAACGAGCTCGGCGATGCGGCCCCGGCGGCCGGGGGAGCCCGCCAGTACCGCCACGGCCGCCGCCGCGTAGGCCGCCGCGAAAGCCCATCGCGCCGTCGCGGAGTGGAAGAACAGGAGCTGGGCGGAGAACAGGCCGAGCAGCGCCGCCGCCTCGCCGAGAGAGAACTCCAGGTTCGTCAGCAGCGCCAAGCCGAACAGCGACTGGGCCGCCGTGAGGGCGATCTCCTCCACTTGCCGCGAGTCCAGAGGCATCGGCGCCAAGCGGCCGGCGGAGACGTTGAACACGGCCGGCAGCATGCCGACCAGCAGCGTCCACTGGTTCACCTTCGACGACAGCAGGGCGCGGAAAGCCACCCCGGCCTTCCCCTTGAGCGCGAACACGATCGCGACGATGAACTCCGGCGCCTCCGAGGCGAGCGGCGCGATCCACTGCACCAGCAGGAACTCCTCGATGCCCCAGCGCCTTCCGAGAGCCAGCAGCCCCATGGCGAACGGCTCGGCCGATAGACCGATGGCGACGCCCGCGTAGACAAAGAGGGCCGCAAGGGCGACGCGCCTGGCGGGAGGCGCCAACGCGGCGAGGGTGAGGGCCGGGCCTTCGAGCTCCGGCTCGCGGGTCTCGCCGCTCACGGACCGCCAGGCGTAGAAGAGGAAAAGCGCGCCGAAACAAGCGGTGTCGACGAGCGAGAGCCGCGCCCTGAACGGGATGATGAAAGCATACAGTGTCGCGGCAAAAAGGGTGACCAACTCGACCGCGTTCTCGGCGCCCAGGCGGATGGCGCGGTGGCCGTGTTTCCACCAGGCGGCGGCGAGGACCGCCGGCCAGCCGACCCCTATGAGCAGGCGATTGGCGCCCGTCATGTTGGCTGTAGCGAAAGGGATGAAGCTCGGGTCCCGCCCGCCCTTCCAGGCGAAGACCATGTCCACGGCGTACTCGGGGAGCACCGCGAGCAACGCGACGAGGCCGATCGCGACGGCCTGCGGGACATCCATCTCGGCCGCCTCGGCGGCCCAGCAGAGAAGGAAGGCGGCGCCCACGATGGAGGCTCCCGCCCAGAGGACGCCCCACGAGCCGGCCGCGCCGGTCAGGCGCGCCGCGAACCACGGCAGGCAGGCCCCCGCCGCCAAGGCGAGGAAAAGGAGATGCCGGGTCCGGGAGCCGCCGCTTTCTCGAACGGGGGTGCTAGGGATGCGCGGATTATACTTCTTCCCAGACGAGGCGACGACCCGGCACGGAGAAGGGCCGCCGGCGTCGCTACTTCGACGGCTTGGAGCTCGTGACGGGAACGAAGACCTTGGAGCAGGCCGGCGTCTGCGCGACGATCTTCCCTCCCGCGGCCTCGAAGGCGCAGCCGGTGAACGCCTTGGGCGCGCGGGCCACGCCGAGGACGAAGAGCGCGATGGACCAGGCGTCGGCGTGCGCGCCGTCGGCCGCCACGACCGCCACCGAGCTCTTGCGCTCGACCCGCTTGCCGGTCCTCGGGTCGCGGATATGCCACGGCCTGTCGCCCTGCGAGGAGGTCGAGACGGACTGGTTCTTGAGCCGCAGAACCACCGGAGCGCCCGCCACCTCGACGTCCCACGCCGCGCGTCCCGGCGGCGCGCCCAAAGCGAAGAATTGCCCGCCGAAGTTGAGGAGCGCGGAGCGCACCTGGCGCTCCTCGAGCGCCTGGGCGGCCGCGTCCAAAGCGAAGCCTCGGGCGATGGCGTCGAGGCTCACGCGCAGGTTCGGCGTGAGGAACTCCACCCGCCGGCGGTCCGTGTCGAGGCGCACCTTCGAGAAGCCCGGAGCCGGCTTGTCGCGGACGAAGGTCGGGTCGAAGGCGCCGCCCGAGAAGCGGTACACCTCGTTGGCCGCGTGCAGGACCTCGAAGAGCTCGTTGGAGCATGAGAACGGCTCGAACAGCGCGCGCCGGTTGAGCTTGGAAAGCTCGCTGTCTTCGCGCGACACGCTCGTGACCTCGTCGAGGTGAGCCACGACCGCGAGGGCGTCATCGATGGCCACACCCGCCTCCGGTCCGTGGGCCGTGATCTCGCAGACCGTGCCCATCAAGAAGCGCGAGCGGGTGGCCGTCTCGGCCCGCGCCTCGCGGGCGCAGAGCAGGAGGAAAGGCGCGAGGGCGGCGAAGAGCCTCACGGCTTCGCCTCGCAGGCCCGGCAGCGGCCGAAGACTTCGTGGCGGTGCCACGCGATCTGGAAGCCCAGCCCCCGGCAGATCTTCTCCTGGATCTTTTCCAGGTCCGGCCACCGGACCTCGACGATCGCGCCGCAGCCGACGCAGATCAGGTGGTCGTGGTGCGGGCGTGCGAGCTTCATCTCGAAGCGCGAGGTCCCGCCGGCGGCCGTGACGTGGTCCACCAAGCGCGCGGCCTCGAGCATCTTCAGCGTGCGAAAGACGGTGACGCGGCCGATGCCGTGCTTGCGCAGGGACCGGTAGATGTCTTGGAGGCTCACGTGGCGGTCGGCGGTGAGCAGATACTCGAAGATGCGGCGGCGCTGCCCGGTCAGCCTCAGGCCGTTCTTTTCGAGATGCTCCTCGAACGCCCGGCGGATGCGGCCGGCATACTCCGGGGTTCCGTCGGTCGAGGTCGAGAATATCGTCAGTTCCGGTCTTTCGGTCTTCATAGTCCCAGCGCTCCCGCGACCCAATGGGTCAGCGCGCCTGCCGTCCAGGCGCAGACGAGCATGTAGGCGAAGGCGAAAGCAGGCCATTTCCAGCCGTTCGTCTCCCGCCGCAGGACGGCCAAAGTGGAGACGCATTGGAGAGCATAGACGAAGAAGGCCAACAGCGCCAGAGCCGCGGCGGGCGGCATCAGCGGACGGCCGGTGCTGGGGTCCTTGCCCTCCTGCAGGGCGCGCCGCAGGCCCGAGCCGCCGGTGCCCGCGTCGGAGACCGCATAGATCTGCGCCAAGGTGGACACCGCCACCTCGCGCGCCACGAAGCTTCCGACCAGCGCCACGTTGATCCTCCAATCGAAGCCGAGCGGCTTGAAGACGGGTTCCAGGCCCCGTCCGATGCGGCCGGCGAGGCTGTAGCGCATCTGCCGGTCGGCCCGGGCCGGGTCGGCCGCTTGCGTCGCGGCGGCCGGGGCCGCGGCTCCCGCGGCCCCGGCCGGCAGGCGCGGGACGTTCAACAGGACCCAGGTGAGCACGCTGACCCCGAGGATCACCGTGCCCGCGCGCCGCACGAAGATGCCCGCCCGATCGAGCATCGCGACGAAGATGCCGCGGAAGGTGGGGAAGCGGTAGGGTGGGAGCTCGATATAGAAAGGAGTGATGTCCCCCGCGAGCATCGTGCGCCTGAACACCCACGCCGCGGCAAAGGCGGAGAGGCTGCCCACGATGTAGAGTCCCAAGAGCGCGAGCCCCGGCGCGCGCAGGGGGCCGAGGATCCGGCGGTCCGGCACGAAGGCCCCGATGAGGAGCGTGTAGACCGGAAGGCGCGCGGAGCAGGTCATGAAGGGGGCGACGAGCATGGTGGCGAGCCGGTCCTGGGGCGACGGGATGCCGCGCGTCGACATGATGCCGGGGACGGCGCAGGCGTAGGAGGAGAGCAGGGCCACGAAGCAGCGGCCCTGCAGCCCCGCCCAGCCCATCACGCGGTCCATGAGAAAGGCCGCGCGCGCGAGATAGCCCACGTCCTCCAATAGGAAGACGAAGAAGAACAGGATCATGATCTGCGGCAAGAACGCCACGACCGAGCCCGCGCCGCGCACCATGCCGTCGACGACGAGCCCGCGCAGGATGCCTTCGGGCAGCCGCCGCCCGGCCGCGCCGCCGGCCGCGAGCACGAGCTTGCTCATCAGGTCCATCGCCGGCTGGGCCCAGGTGAAGATGGATTGGAAGAAGACCGTCATCACGGCCAAG
>JAPLKK010000189.1 GCA_026388115.1 Elusimicrobiota bacterium
CAGGGGATGGCGATCTTGAAGAACACCTTGGGCTTGTCATCGAGCGAGGGGATCTTGGCGGAGAAGGCGCAGTCGTACTTCACCAGGCATTTCTCCTTCGCCACCGGAGTCCGCTTCTCCATGAAGAAGGGATACTCGAAGGTGGCCCGGACGGTGACCGCCTTGAACTGCGCCAGGTAATCGCCGATGTTCTGCCTCAGCGTCGCGTTCCCGATGCGGTCGCGGTGCGCATGCAGGACGGCGATGAACTTATCGATCCAGCCGGCCTCGAACTCGTGCATGAGCCTGGCCTGGACGGAGACCGCCGCCACCGTGGCCTGCCCCTCCGGATTGTCTCGCGACGAGACCCTGATGGGGAAAGGCAGATTATTGAGCCCCACATCGACCATGAACCTCCGCTCATCGACGGCCTCCGCCGGCCTTGCCGGCTGCGCCTCCACGACCTTCTTATTCGTTGTCATGTTAGTTCTCCTTTTCAACGGCCGCGGCCCGGCACGACATGATGCGCCAAATATCTCCTTTCAAGACGACGGCTTTGACTTTTCCGAGAAAGCCCAGCTCCCGGCATAGCGCCTTGATGAGCGGGCCGTCCCGGCGCGGGTCCTCGGCGACGAGGCAGAGCGCGTCGACCCCGCCCAGCACCGCGGCATAGGCCCCCACATACTTGACGATGTCGTAGAGCAGGATCTTGCGCGCCAGAGCCTGGTCCGGATCGCCGTTCTCCCGCACCAGGTCCCGCAAGCCGCAAGGCCTGCCCACGAGCGCCCGGAAACCGCTGCGGGCGGAGAGCAGCTCGTTGATCTCGCTCATGGACATGCCGGAGGCTTGCAGCTCGAAGACCACCGAGGCGTCGATGTCGCCGCAGCTGGTGTGCGACGGGATGCCCTCGACCGGCGTGAACCCCATCGTCGTGTCCACGGGACGGCCGTCCTTGATGGCGGCCACATTGGTGTGGTCCGCAAGCTGGATCGAGATCATCCCGGAGAGGCCGGGGCCTGCCAGCTCGCGCACCCTCTGCCAAGCCCATTGGTGGACCAGGCCGCCCCCGCCGTGGCGCCGCATGGCGCCGGCTCGCAAGCGGGCGGGAACGGCGTAGAGGCGGGACTCGGGCGGCAGATCGAGGAAAAAGGCGGTGTCGCACATGACGATGTGCAAGACGTCGGGCGCGAGCTTCAGCATCGTCCGCATGGCCTCGTAAGTCAGCCCGTTGTGCTCGGGCTCCAGCCGCACCGAGTCCCGGACCGCGTCGAGCACCTGCGGCGTCAGACGCATCGCCGGCTGCGATATCCTGTCGCCGCCGTGGCGGAGCCGGTAGCTGATCGAGGTGGCCCGAGCCAAGGGGCCGGCTCGTTTCGCGAGGGCGCTCGCCCAGGCGGGGCCGAGCGCGCCCGTTCCGGTCCGGAACGCTCCTTCCGTCTCGCGGCACCAGCGCACGACCGGCGGGTCGGCATCAAGCAACAGCCGCATGGGGGACCTCCCTCAGCCTCAGCCCTTCCCAGCAGACGACCAGCTCCTCCTCGGTGGGCACGGCCAGCACCTTGACCCGGGAGCGCCTGGCGCTCAAAAGGGAGATCCCGTCTCCGGTCGCCCGCCGGTTGGCTTCGGCGTCCCACAGGACGCCGCACCAAGCCATGTCGCGGCAGACCCTTTCGCGCAGCAGCCAGTTGTGCAGGCCGAGGTCGTCGGTGAAGACCAGGGCGTCCATGCCGCCGAGCGCCGCGCAATAGCTGCCGATGTATTTCTTCAGGCGATAGACGTACATGTCGAAGGCCAGCTTGGCGTTGGGATCGTAGTCGAGACGGGGAATCAGATCGCGGATGTCGCTGGAGAAATCGGAGACGCCCAGCAGCCCGCTCCTCTTGTTGATCAAGTCGATCATGTCGTCGGCGCGCTCGCCGTAGATCCCCATGATGTGCGTCATGAGCATGGGGTCCATGTCGCCGCAGCGCGTGCTCATCACCAGCCCCGGGAGGGCCGAGTGGCCCATCGAGGTGTCAATGGACTTCCCGTCCTTGACTGCCGCGACGCTCGACCCGCCCGTCCCAAGATGGCAGGCCACGATCCGCGAGCGCCCCAGGTCGAGGCCCAGGTACGCCGCCGCCGACCGGACCACGTATTGGTACGAAAGCCCATGGAAGCCGAACTTCCGGAAACCGAACCTCTTCACGATGCTCTTTGGAAGGGGATAGGTGTAGGCGTAGGGGGGCAAGGACGCGTGAAAGGCGCTGTCGGTGGTGACGAATTCGGGGGTCTGGGGCAGGGACCTGCGGCATTGCAGGATGACGGCGAGCATGGCCGGGTGGTGTATGGGCATCAGGGGCAAAAACACCCGCAGCTTGGATAGGAGCCCCTTATCCACCCAGTCCGTCTTGAAATAGCCCCCGCTGTGGCCCGAACGATGACCGATGCAGTCCACCGGCACGCCCCACTCTTGAAGCTTCTTGATCGCCGCGGCGGCCGCCTGCTCGTGAGTCTCAAGCGGGGTCTCGACGCGCTCGCAGAAACGATGGCTGGCTGCCCTTGACCCCGACGCGGTGCGCCTTGCCGGAGAGCACCTCCCGGACGTCCGCCTCCGACCGGGCGGCGAAGACCTTGAAGGTCAGAGAGGAACTGCCGCAGTTGAAAACCAGCATGTTAACTTCTTCTTGTTCGATCATCGCTCACCATCTCCAGGCCCAGTCGCCCGTCCAGGACCAGTTCCCCGTCAAGCGCGCCACGGCGTCCGAGAAGGCCTTGGGCTCGAACGGCACGGACAGATAGGCGATCCCTGGGGCGTCCAGCAGCCTGGGCGGGCTCGCTCGCCCGTTCATCGCGGCCAGCAGCAGCACCGGGATGCGGCCGAGTTCGGGACGCGCGCTCAGGCGGCGGGCCAGGCCGATCCCCTCCTCCGGCCGCGCCTCCATGATGATGAGGTCCGGCCCGTACGCCTCCACCTTGGCCATGAGGTCCTCTCCTCTGCGCGCGCTCATGATCCGGCAGGCCTTGGGCAGCGCCGCACGCACGGCCTCATGAACGGCGGGGCCGCCCTCGATCATCAGCACCATGATCGCGCCGTTCTGCGGCGGCTCGCTCTCAAAGGCCGTGGAGTCCTCGGGCTTCCTCACGCCTCCAGGATAGCCGCGTTCTTTCTATTTGTAAAACCGATACTATAAATATAGGCTATCGATTATGTCTATGCTTCCTTTCAACTTCAACCAGCTGTACTACTTCTGGATCATCGCCAAGGCCGGAAGCATCTCCGCCGCCACGGGGCAGCTCTTGCTCAACCAGTCCACGTTGAGCCAGCAGCTCAAGCAGCTGGAGACTTCCGTGGGCCGGCAGCTCTTGACCCGCTCGCGCCGTGGCGTCGCCCTGACCGCCGAAGGCCGCGTAGCGTTCGAGTACTGCGAGCGCATCTTCGGACAGGCGGAGGAGCTGGCCGGCCGCCTTCGCAGCGGCGAGGCGGCCGCGACGCCCATGTTCCGTCTCGGCTTTTCCCGCCACCTGTCGCGCGACAAGGTGTATCAAGGTCCAGCACGCCCATATGGTCGTCAAAATGTCCTCGGGCACCCCCGAGGAGCTGGAGGACCGGCTGCGCCGGCGCGTGTGCGACTTGGTCCTGTCCAACGTGGACATCTCTCCCGCGCTGGGACGGGAGTACCGCTCCCGCCTGGTGGCAAGCATCCCGCATTTCTTCGTGGCGGTCCCGCTGTATAAAAGGAAAGGCCGCGGATTCCCCCGGATGATGGACCAGGCCCCGCTCATGGTCCGCTCCTCGGACAATCCCATCCACAAAGAGGCCATGGACTTCCTGCGGCGCAACGGGGTGCTGCCGGAGATCCACGCGCAGGTGGAGGACCCGGACCTGATCCTGACCATGGTCCTGCGGGGGGAAGGGGTGGGGTTATTGGACCCCTTCGCGATCCAGAAGCACCTGCGCAGCGGCCGGCTGGTCAAGCTGCATGAGCGCACGCTGGGGATCCGGGAGAACCTGTGGCTGGCATGCAGCCGGCATCCCCACTCCAGCGCTCCCGTCCAGGCCGTGATCGACAGCCTCATGGAGCGGTTCCAGTTCGACTGGAAGACCTTGCGCGAAGGGACCGCGGTCTAGGCGGAGTACTCTTTCGCCGGCTCCTTCCCGTACAGCACCCGGAGGGCGCCCTTGGCCAAAGCGGCCATCTCGTTCTCTCCCGGATACACGCTGACGCCGCAGTCGAGGCCGGAGAGATACTTGCGCAGGCGCTCGACCAGCGCCGTCGAGCGGGCCATGCCTCCGGTCAGGATGATGCGATCGAGCTTCTCTCCTTCGAAGGCAGGCGCCAGCGACGCGATGTGCTTGGCGATCTGGTAGGCGAGCGCATCGAACACCTCGGCAGCTTCGGGGTCCTTGGCCTCCACGCGCCGTTCGATCTCCCGCAGGTCCGAGGTGCCCAGCAGATTGATGAGCCCGCCCGCGCCCTTGATGAGCTTCCTGACCTCGGCGTGGGTCAGGCGGCCCGAGAAGCAGAGCTCCGCGAACTGGCCCTGGGGCACGGCCCCGCACCTCTCCGGGCTGAAGGGCCCTTCGCCGTCGAGCGCGTTATTGGCGTCGATATAGCGGCCCTTGCGATGCGCCCCGATGGAGACGCCTCCGCCCATGTGGCAGACGACGACGTTGAGGTTCTCGTAGAAGGTCTCGCTCTCATGGGCGAAGCGGCGGGCCGAGGCGATCTGGCTGAGGGCGTGGCTGACGACGCGGCGGCGGATGGCCTTGATGCCCGTGACCTTCACGCGCGCCGGCGCTTCGTCGACGACGATGGGGTCGACGATGAAAGCCGGTTTGCCCGCGAGCCCGGCCAGCTCATGCGCGATGATCGCGCCGAGGTTCGAGGCGTGCTCGCCGTAGGCGCCCGAGCGCAGGTCCGCCAGCATCGCCTCGCTGACGCGGTAAGTGCCGTGCGCGATGGGCCGCAGGCTCCCTCCGCGGCCGCAGAAGGCGTCGAAAGCCGAGACGTCCAGGCCGCGCTCCTTGAGCGCGCGCAGCACCACCTCCTTGCGGAAGGAGAACTGCTCGGCGATCCTCTTGCCGGCGAACGGAGCCAGCTCCTCGCGAGTATGCTGGATCTCGTGGGTCACCGATTCCTGGTCGCCCTCGTAGGCCGCGATCTTGGTCGAGGTGGAGCCGGGGTTGATCGCTAAGACGCGGAAGCGCCGGAAAAAAGTGTCGCGCGGGGTGCGGGCCCAGCGGCCGTAGCGGAGCAGGCGCAGCAAGGTCGCCTTCACGCCCAAACGCACGTCGTCCGGGGTGCAGTCGATGGCGAGGTCCACGCCGCGCGAGCGCAGGCCGAACATGACCGACAATTTCTTGGCGTTCGGGAAGCGCGAGGCGTAGAGATGATAAAGGAGGTTGCCGGTCTCCAGGTTCGGGCAGATGATCACGTTCGTGCCGCCGGTCAAGGCCTCGACGTCGCCGTAGAGCTCGGCGGAGCGCCGGGAGATGGCCGCGCTGATCTTGACCTCGCCCACGATGCGCGTGCTCGCGTAGCGCGCGCCCATGCGCGCGCGCGCCGCCATGAGGTCCGGGATGAGCTTCATGGCCTCGCGGATCATGTCGGGGGACGGGCCCTCGTCGGAGCCCTTGTGCGAGTAGGAGATGATGGCTCCGTGGATCTCGGGCAGCACGTTCTCCGGGATGATGTCGCGCGCCACGGCGCAGGTGCCGACGGCCACCTCGGCCAGGATCCTCGGCGTCATGACGGCGTTGACGCCGACGTCGCCGAAGACCACGATATTGCCCGGGTAGATATTGTCCGGGTGGTCGTCCGGCAGGACGAACACTCCCGTCTCGCAGACGACGGGGCGGTTCGCCAGCAGCGCCAGCATGGGCCGGAAGAAGTCCTTCGGGCTGTGCTGCGCGCCCCCCACGACCACGTCCGCGTGCCCGAGGCGGACGGCATAGATGCCGAAGCGGCCCGGCTTGGAGACCGCGAGCCGCGCGTGCTCCAGGCTCTCCCCATCGGTGCCCGGGGGCGGGATCTTCAGGCGCTCCGCCGCGAACTCGTCGACCAGATCGGGCCGGCTGGCGATGTCGAGGCAGACGCTCTCGGACAACGTGAACTCGACGCGGGCGGGATCGACGTGGCTCAAGTGGCGGGCGATGACCTCGCGGATCTCCGCTTCCCCGGCCAGCAGGACAGGCTTGATGAACCGGGCGAGGCCGCACACGGCCTCGAGGATGCGCGGATCGAGCGGCTCGGTCAGCACCACCGTCGGACGCTCTTTCTGCAGCGAAAGCAGCTGCTCGCTTAGGGATTTCTCGATCTCATGCATGGGATGGGCCGCCCTGTAACTTTACCTCTCCCGCAGACGCTGCGCAACAAACCCGTCTGCGACCGAGGCGCGGCCGGCTCCGCCTTTTTGCTAATCTAGGATTTCCGTTGCCCCATGGCTTGATATGCGTCCCATCGATGACATCATCGCGCGCCACGAGTTCTTCAAGGATTTCCGGCCGGATCACCTCGAGCTCCTTCAGCAGTGCGCCGAGGAGAAGCGGTTCAACCGCGACCAGTACCTTCTCCGGCAGACGCAGGGGGCGGAGCGGTTCTTCCTGATACGCAAGGGGTCGGTGAACGTCGAGCTGACCCCGGAAGACGGCAAGCCCATCGCGATCCAGACCCTCGGGCCCAACGAGATCGTCGGCTGGTCTTGGATGCACCCGCCCTACCGGTGGAGCTTCGACGCGCGCGCGGCCGAGCCGACGGTCGTGATCGTGTTCGACGGCGCCTCTCTGCGCAGGCATTTCGAGAAGGATTTCGAGTTCGCCTATCGCCTCTCACAGCGCGTGAACCACGCGCTGCTCCAGCGCGTGGAGGCTCTGCGCCAGCGCCTTCTCGAGCTGCATTCCAAATACGACTTCGAGGAGTGAGGCGGCGGAGGCGCAAGCCCGCCGCGGCTTGCTAGAATCGCCAAGATGTCCAGCCAGACCCCGGCCGCCGCGCTCCCCATCCAGCCGTTCCGCGGCCGCATCCTGGAGGCGCTCGGCCGCGCGGGAGCGGTGGTCCTCACCGCTCCGACGGGCAGCGGCAAGTCCACCCAGACCCCGAGGTTCCTGCTCGAGGAGCGGCGGTCGCCGGCGGGCAAGATCCTGGTCCTGGAGCCGCGCAGGCTCGCGGCCCGCAGCGTCGCCGGCCGCGTGGGCTTCGAGGCCGGGACCGTCTTGGGCCGCGAGGTCGGCTACCAGGTCCGCTTCGAGAGCCGATGCTCCGCCGACACCGCGGTCGTGTTCCAGACCTACGGCGTGTTCGTCCAGCAGGTCTTGGGCGAGCCCCTGCTGCGGGGCATCGGGGCGGTGCTGCTCGACGAGTTCCACGAGCGCACGCTGGAGAGCGATCTCGCTTTGGCCTGGCTCAAGGCGCTCAGGCGCCGGCGGCCGGACCTCAAGCTCATGGTCATGTCCGCCACTTTGGACGCGGAGGGGCTCGTCAAATATCTGCCCGGCGCCGAGCACGTCGACATCCCGGGACGGCTGTTCCCGGTCGACGTCCGCCATCTTCCTCCCGAGGCGCGGGAAGACGCGCCGCAATCCGCGCTCAGGGCGTTGAAGCTCCTGTGCCTCGAGGGGCTGGACGGCTCGGTCCTGGTCTTCATGCCGGGGATGCGGGAGATACGAAGGACGCTGGCCTTGGCCGGGCCCTTGTGCAAAGAGCAGGGCCTCGCCCTGCTGGCCCTGCACGGCAGCATGGAGCTGGGGGAGCAGCAGCGAGCGCTCGAGCCCTCGCCCGAGCCTCGCGTCATCGTGGCCACCAACGTGGCCGAGACCTCGCTCACGATCCCCGGCGTGACGATGGTCATCGACAGCGGGCTGCATCGCGTCGCCTCTTACAATCAAGCCCGCGACATCAACACGCTGCGACTGGCCCGCATCAGCCGGGCGAGCGCCGCCCAAAGGTCCGGCCGGGCCGGCCGCACGGCCCCCGGCCGCTGCATCCGCCTTTGGCCCGCGAGCGAGGAAACGTCGATGCAGGACGCCCTTGCTCCCGAAGTCGCGAGGCTCGAGCTGAGCGGCCTCTTCCTGCGGGCGGCCTCCCTGCCGGAGCCCGTGGACTGGCTCGCCGCGCCCAAGCCGGAGTCCTGGTCGGCGGCCGGGCGGGTCTTGACCGGCTTGGGGGCGGTGGATGCGCAGGGGCGCATCACCACCGGGGGCCGGGCCCTGCTGCGCTATCCCGTGCCGCCGAGGCTCGCGGCCGTCTTGGAGGCCGCGCGGCCGCTGGCCGCGGAGGAGTTCGAGCGCGCCTGCGCCATGGTCGCGGTGTTCGAGAGCGCGGCCGAGCGTCTGCCGAAGGAGTCCGCAGACCTGTCCTCGCTGGCCGAAGAGCTCTTGGCCGGTCGCGACGATGACATGCCGTGGGAGACGGCCGAGATCTTCCGCCAGCTGAAGCGGCTGGGAGCGCAGAAAGCCGGCCGGGCGGGAGGAGCGCCGCCCGAGGCCGCGCTCGCCGAGGTGTGGCTCAAGGCCTTCCCGGAGCGGCTGGCCGTCAGGGAGGGGGAAGGGCCGGCCTACCGGCTCCCGGACGGACGCAAGGCGCTGCTTCTCGTCGACAAGCGCCGCGCACCGCGCCTCATCCTCGCCCTGGACATCCGCGAGCGCGCCGGCGGGGGCCAGGCCAGGCAGGCGAGCGTGTCCGTCTTCCTTCCATGCGCGCCGGAGCTGGTGCAGGATGCGTTCCCCGGAGAATGCTCGTGGCTCGAGGTGCGCGAGCTCGACGAGCGCCAAGGCCGGGTGATCAAGGAGGAGCGGCTGAGCGTCCGGGGCTTGGCGCTGGCGCGGCGAGACGCGGGCGCCGCGCCGGGAGATCGAAAAGCGGCGGCCGGCCTCTGGGCCGAGAAGTTCGCCGCCGGCGAGCTCAAGCACCAGGGGCTCGACGAGAACGCCGCTCAGCTTGTGATCCGGATCAAGCTAGCCAAGAGCCTCTATCCCGACGTGGGCTTTCCGGCGCTGGACCTCGACGATTGGCGGCTCATCTACGGCGAAGCGTGCGCGGGCCACGGCACGCTCGAGGAGATCGTCAAGGTCCCGCTCGCTCCGCACATCAGTCGCTACCTCGGCCCCGCGCTCGCCGATTTCCTGGACAAGGCCCTTCCCGCGCGCAAGCGCCTGCCGTCGGGCCGCACCGGCCGGTTCACCTATTTCGAGGGAAGGCCGGCGGAGCTCGCGGCCCGGCTGGGCGACTTCCTCGGCATGAGCGGCAGGCTCGCCCTTTGCGAGGGGCGCCTTCGCGTCCTCTTCGACATCCTGGCGCCGAACCAGCGCACCGTGCAGAAGACCGATGACCTGACGTCGTTCTGGAAGAACACCTACCCAGAGGTGAAGAAGGAGCTGCGGCGCCGCTACCCCAAGCACCCCTGGCCGTAGCTAACAGCGATTAGACGCTTTTGCCCTCACCCCTGCCCTCTCCCGCCTTCGGCGGGAGAGGGAGAACGGCCTCGAGAGCCTGGAGGAATTCGGCCGCGGAGTGGAAGCGGCTTTCGGGCTCGACAGCCAGCGCGCGCCGCATCACCTCGTCCAGCTCCGCCGCAAGCGGCGCCGCCTTCGAGGGCGGGATGAAGAGCATCTCGCGCTTCTGGGCGATGTAGTTCGGCCCGGGGAAGGGAAGCCGGCCCGTCACGGTCTCATAGAACATCACGCCCAGCGAATAGAGGTCCGACTCGCGCGAAGCCGTTCCCAACTCCTGCTCCGGCGCCATGTAAGGAGGCGTGCCCGCTGATCGGAGGCCGGTCAGGCGCGCCACCGTCATGTTCACCTGGTGCGCGAGGCCGAAGTCCGTCACTTTAGCCGCGCCCTGAGAGGTCAACATGATGTTGGCGGGCTTGAGGTCCCTGTGGATCACTTGGTTGGCGTGGGCGAAATCCAGGGCCGAGCCCACCTGGCGCGTCAGCGCGCACGCCGCGTCCAGTCCCAGGCGGCCGGTCCGCGCAAGGGCCCTATCCAGAGACTCGCCCGTCACGAACTCGAGGACGAGGGCGAGGTCCGAGCCGTCATCGACCACCGCGTAGATCTCGACGATGTGCGGATGCCTGAGCGCGGCGACGGTCCTCGCCTCATCCAGGAACATCTTCAAATCCTTCGGGCTTTGCTTGAGCTCCGGCCTCAATTGCTTCACCGCGACTTTGCGCCGCAGGCCCATGTCGGTAGCCTCGAAGACCACCCCCATGCCCCCGCGCCCGAGCTCGCGGTCCAGCCGGTAGTTGCCTCCCACGAGGCCGCCCAAGCGCGCACCGGCCGCGGTCGAAGCGCGACGGCGCTTGAAACCCCAAAAGCCGAGACCGCCCAGCGCCAGGGAGGCCGCCGCGCCGCCGAACCACCACCCCCGCCGCCGCTCCGCGATCCGGCGCCGCCTGTCTTCGTAGGCATCCTCGTCGTCCTGGAAGGCGGAGTGGAGCCGGAATGCGATGTCGTTCATCGACTTCCCAAGCATGATGAAGTCGATCGCCTGCTTGAGCTCCGTTGGCTGCGGCCCCGCCGTCCCATAGGAGTCGACGAATAGATTCACTCGCTGGTCGGCCAGCTCGCCTTTGGCGGTATAGACGGCCATGACGTGGCCGGCCACGGACGACTCCGCAACTCCTCGCTTCCCGAGGGCGGCGGCGAATTCCCTGGCCTTCAGGAGCTGCAGCATCTTTCTGAGCTTTTCGAACCGGCCGAGGCTCTGGTCAAAGTCCTCCTGGTCCTTCTGCAGGAGTTGCCGCAGCTCCGCGCGCTCGCCGTCGACGGCCGACAGGTCCGTCAACGTGCCGTAGCGCCGCCGCATCGCCTCCAAACGCTCAAGGCGGGGCAGAAGCCGCGAGCTCAGGGAGCGCAGATCGTCCTCCACCCCCGCGATGAGCCTCTCCTCTTCGCCGGGCTTGAGCATCCCGGGAGCCGCGCCAGCCCCGCCTAAGGCCCGCTTCAGATCGTCGACCGAAAAGACTCGCGCGCGATGGATGTTGTGCTGGCCGTCCTCCTCCAGGTCATCGGCGCAT
Organism: Elusimicrobiota bacterium; assembly: GCA_026388115.1. GTDB lineage: Bacteria > Elusimicrobiota > Elusimicrobia > UBA1565 > JACRDR01 > JAPLKK01. The sequence continues at coordinate 10,978 of JAPLKK010000189.1, forward strand.
GAGCGGCCCGGGGAGAGCGCAAGCAAGACCGCGGCCGCGAAAAAGCCTGCGATCAGGCGGCGGAGAGGGCGGGTCTGGTTTGTCGGCACGATGGTATCCTCGATAATATTAGCACTGAATAGAGCGAGAAGCCGCTGCCCTATCGCCGCGTTTGCTATGATTCGCGGGCCATGAAAATCGCGCTGCTGGGCCTGCAGGGTGCGGGGAAGAAGACCCTCTTTCGACTGCTGACGGGCATCTCCGTACCGACCGTCGGCCCCAAGGGGGTGCCGGGAATCTGCGAGGTCAAGGACCCGCGGGTGGAGGCTTTAAGCGAGCGGTACAGGCCTGAGAAGACCATCCAGGCAAGGATCGAACTGCTTCTGCTTCCGGACGTCGAGAAGACGCAGGGGAAGGCCGCCTGGCTCGAGGACGTCCGCAACCTCGAGGGCATCTGCTGCGCGGTCCGGGCCTTCGAGGACGCGGGCGTCTATCACCCGCTGGGCTCGGTGGATCCCAAGCGCGACTTGGACCTGTTCTTTTCCGAGCTGCTCTTCGCCGACATGCTACTCATGGAGCGGCGCAAGGAGAAGCTGGCCTCCGAAACGCGGGTCAAGAAGACTCCCGAAAAGGACCGCGAGCTCAAGGCGGTCGAGAAGGCGCTGGCCGAGCTGGAGTCGGGCAAGCCCATGCGCGCCGCGGAGCTCAACCAGGCTGAGCGCGAGGCCCTGGCCGGATACCAGTTCCTGACCGCCAAGGCGGTCGCCGGCGCGGTGAACCTGACGCAAGGCTCGGGATCCGAGGCGCAACGCGCGGCGCTCGAGCGCGAGTTCGGCGGCAGGATGTCGCTCTCGTTTTTCGACGCCAAGCTCGAAGCGGAGATCGCGGCGATGTCCGACCCGGCCGAGCGGAAGGAATTCCTCGACGGCCTCGGGATCGACGAGCCGGCCGTGGCGAAGCTCACCCGGGCGGTCTATGACGCCCTCGGGCTCATGTCCTTCTTCACCGTGGGCCCCGACGAGGTGCGCGCCTGGGCCGTCCGGAAGGGCTCGACCGCGCCCCAAGCCGCCCGCGCCATCCACACCGACCTCGAGAGGGGCTTCATCCGCGCGGAGGTCATGAAGTACGCCGACCTCATCGCCCTCGGCAGCGAGGCCAAGGTCAAGGAAGCAGGGCGATTCTCCCTCAAGGGCAAGGACTACGTCGTCGAAGAGGGCGACGTCCTCAACATCCGCGCCGCGAACTGACCGTCTTCGCTCCGGTCCGCAACGCTTCCGTTCGGTAGGTCTTTGGGAGGATTCCAGGGGGGCCCAATGTCGGCGCGGCGACTTCCCTAATGGTCCGGGCTGTCCAGCGGCAGGGAGCGCTATGCTGTGGGGCGGAGCGACCCATGACAAGAACCACGATCCCGTTGGCCGCGTGCGTCGCATTGGGCCTCGCGTGCGCGCAAGGCGCGTTCGCGCAGCCGGCCCCGAACCCCTTCGAAGCGCAGGTCGAGGGAGCTATAAAAGGCTTCAAGTGGGGAGCCTCTCCCTCCGACATGCAGTTCCCGAAGCTGCAGGCGAAAGAGATCCCCGAGCTCCAGAAGCGTCCCGTAGCCGCCGCGAGCGGCGGCGCCGCCGTGATGGACCAGGCCATGGTCGACATGGTCGGCCGAGTCATGCCCGCGGTAATCCTCGTGAAGACGGAGTCAGGCCTCGGAAGCGGCTTCATCATCGACTCCGCTGGGCTGGCGGTCACCAACGCCCATGTCGTCGAAGGCGCTGAGCCCGGCGCGATGGTGATGGTTGCCACCAATGACAAGAAGGCCTTTCCTGCCGTCGTGCTCGCGGTGGGGCCCCTGTCCCGGCGCGGCAAGGACATCGCGCTGCTCGGGCTTCCCCAAGGATCGTACCCCACTTTGAGCTTCGCGGCCGCCAGGGATGTCGCCCCGGGACGGTCGGTGATCGCCGTCGGACATCCAAAGGGCCTCGCCTTCTCCGTCAGCATGGGCATCGTCAGCGCGGTCGAGCGCCGGATGCCGGGCTCGGTGATGACGTATGTCCAGACCTGCACCCCGATCAATCCCGGCAACTCCGGCGGCCCGCTGGTCGACCTCGAGGGCAAGGTGGTCGGGATGAACACCGAGATCATGAGCGAATCCGGCGGCTCGGAAGGGCTGGGCTTCGCGATCGCCGCCGCGGACATCGAGATGGCTGTCCGACAGTTCAAACGGACGGGCGACCTGAAGGTCGGATACATGGGCGCCCCTTTGCTCCCCGATGCCGAGCGCAATACGGTGGTCCTGCAGGACGTGGCGCGAGGCGGACCGGCCGAGAAAGCCGGGCTCAAGCAGGGCGACTCCATCGTCGAGATCGACGGCCAGGGCATCACCTCGTCCCCGGCCGAGGCGGCGGGCAAGATGCTGCGCATCCTCGCCTTCAAGTCCCCCGGGGAGAAGGTGAAGGTGGCCGTCACCCGGGAAGGCAAGCGCGTGGACGCGACGGTGACCCTCGCCGACTGGCCGGAGCAGTCGATCATGGCGTCCGCCGAGGTCCCGTCAGCGCGCCCGATGCGCGTCGCCGTTCTCGGGAACTACTAACACAGTACCGACGACGTCCTCCTTTCTCCCTCTCCCCATGTTGGGGAGCGCCGTCGGCTTGATAAGCCTCCGGCACGGCGACAGCGGAGGACGACCTCGTCGCCAGGGGCCGGGGTGAGGGACGCTCCGATCTAAGGGCGCCTCTGGCGGGTTCGGCCTCCACCTGTTAACCTTGCGACGATGACGTCACCTGCAAGCCGGATCGCCGCCGCGCTGGCCGCCCTGGCGACTGCGGGAGGCTGCGTCACGGTGGGGCGCGACCTCTATCTCGGCGACAGGGTCCTGACCACCCAGGCGCCCGTGAATTTCGCCGTCTTCTCCCCTGACGGCCGGACCATCGCCTCCGCCGAAGACGACGGCGGCGTCAGGCTGTGGGACGCAGCGAGCGGCAAGCCCCTGGCCAAGCTGCTCCGGCACGTCAGGGGCGCGCACGCCGTCGCCTTCTCTCCCGACGGCCGGTGGCTGGCCTCAGGCGCCTATGACGAGACCATCCGGCTGTGGGACGTGACGGGCGCCACCCAAGCCGCCGTGTGGTCCACGCCCGGTTCCGGAGTCGAGTTCGTCGCCTTCTCGCCGGATAGCCTCCTCCTGGCTTCGGCCGGCTGGGACAAGACCATCACGCTCTGGGACGTCGCGACGCGGCAACAGGTCGCGGTCCTTAAGGGCCATGACGGAGTGGTGGAGGGTCTCACGTTCTCGCCTGACGGCCGGACCCTCTATTCCTGCGGGGACGACGGAGCCGTGCTGGTCTGGGACGTCGCGGCCGGGCGGCGCAAGGCCGCCTGGACGGGGCATGCGGGGAGGGTCTACGGCGTGGCGGTTTCGCCGGACGGGCGCACCGCCGCCTCCGTGGGCGAGGATCATACGCTGCGCCTCCGGGACACGGCCACCGGCGTCGGTCGGACGATCCCGACCGGGCAGGAAACGCTCTACGCCGTCGCGTTCTCTCCGAACGGACGCCTCGTGGCTTGCGCCGGAGTGGATCAAGCCGTCCGCATCTTCAACGCCGCGACAGG
>JAPLKK010000143.1 GCA_026388115.1 Elusimicrobiota bacterium
ACGATTGATTACCTTCCATACAGCGGGGTGCATCGTCTCGACGGAGTCTTGGCTAGGATCACCCTTGGCAACCAAATAAGCATGGCCCAGCTCGTGAAGAAACACCGCAAGCAATATCGTTTGTCCGTCGTTGCCATTACAGTTCGTAAGTCGTTTCAGCGTCCCCTTGTTCGTGGGAATGCTTGGAGCGATGTAAACCTCGATATCGTGGCTTTGGGATTCGCTCGGCCTGAGAGTCAAGCCGCCACCGTTGCTGACGATATTCTCGAACACCTTTTCTGGAGGGTCTGTTTCTTGCCGAATTGCAGTTTTTGAGATCATGACGTGAGTTGGCTTCGAGTTCTTCTCGATTTCTTCGATGAAAGCCCTCCCCTTTGGACCCGCCTCACGAATCCTCTTGATGAACTTTTGGAGTTGGCTCCTTTCAGCATCAGATCCTTCGTAGGCAATGGACCTCTGACAACCCCACGGCTGAGGCGTTCCGCCGTCCGGGCAGGTGGTCTTGCAGTTGCCGGAGGCGTCCTCAATGCCCGAGGAGCACTTACAGGTATCTCCGGTGAGAACCTTTCCACCGGAACATGAGCACTTACCGCCCACTACCTGCCCTCCGATGCAGCACTTTCCAGCAGCGTCGGGAAGGCTACCTCCCTGGCAAGCCGTAATACAATTGCCCTTCGAATCGAAGGTGTTGCTGGAACACTGGCACTTGCTCCACAGGCTGCAAATACAGGTATGCCTTGCGTTGATAGCGTTTGTATTGCAGGCGTTGTCGATATATGAGCACTGGGCCCAGGCTTGGTCGAACACTTTCCAACAGCCAAGCCAGATATTGTTGACGCCTGGATAGTTGCACATGGACGCTTCTTGGGACGACCAATCCTGGTTGCAGGCGGCAGCCTGCGCTCGGAAAGCTGGAATCTTCGGCGCTGCTGTCGATGGCGTATCCGCCCGCGCCTTGCCCCCTGGCGCACTCTCGGCGGGCGCCATGGGCGACGCCATGCCTGCCGTCGGGGAGATAAGCGCCCACTGCCCTGCAGCCGACTTGCCTCTTGCCGTGGCGACCGAAATCAGGCTTCCGCCCGATCTGTTCGTCGCCGCCCGCGATCCGACTGCGGCAGCGCCCAGACTCGTCCCGATCGCGCCGGGCTGGGACGCGCGCGTTCCTTGACTCGCGCCGCGAGCAAGCGAACTCGTCGGCCGCGCAGCCAGCCCTTCATCTCCGCCGGCAAGAGCGGTCGCAGAGGCATCCGCAGACACCCCTTTGCGCGAATAGTCGCTTCCACATGTCGAAAGGCTTGCCAACGCCTTTTCACGCGCAGCGATATCCAGTTTGAGCTTCTTGTTTTGATCGTCAAGGTAGTCAGTTTGGCCCTTGTCCGTGCGAACCACCTCGCAATCCGCGTCGCTTGCGGCGGGGCATCCCTTAGAGTAATGGTCGTCGAGTGCCCGGCGACAGGAAGCCGCCTTCCCGAAGGCCTCGTCAGCGGCAGCCTGAAATGCCGCATTCCTGGCCCCGTCGCCGGAAAGCTCCGCGGCTTTGCTGAAGGCTTCGTCCGCCTCCTCGCAAACCGCGAGGCCGTAGGCCTTGCCTATGTCGACGATTTTGCGCAGGTTCCAGAGCGTCCTCTCATTCTCGTAGGAGATGTAGGCAGCCATGGCCTGTGGAAGCGATGCGCACTCCGTCGGCGACAATTTCGCGATGCCAAGCGGCGGCTTGGGCACGGCTTTGGGCGGTTGCCCTAGGTCCTGCGTTCCCTGGGGCGTCTTTCTTCCGTGGATCGTAGGCTCGGAGCTACCGTCCGCGGGGGGGGGGCGCTTCAAGATTCGGGTCGCCGGATTGAGCCTTCGCGAAAGGCAGGAGCATCACGGAACACAAGACGACAAGGACGGTGCGCTTGACCGCGACCATTGCTCCCTCAGGGGATGACAGCTTTATAAGACGCTTCGGCGCCCCGCGCAAGGGGTCAAACGGCACCAACGACAACGAGCCCCGATCTTTCGACCGGGGCTCGCTTCCGCTAGAGGAGTTTCCCCGTTTCCGGGGCCGGGTTCCTTCTAGTTGCCTCAGTATGCCTCGCGGCGCATGCGCGATTCAGGGCCGCTGGGCCTAGGCCCGTCTAGGCCTCTTGGCCTAGACCCGACAACCAAGCCTTCCTCCGCCTTTCTATGGCACGCCGCAGATGGCGATGGCGCGACAAGAGCCGGGACAAATGGACAAATACTATAATCGCTTCTCGGATGACCCGGCGATACCCTGACGGCCATGTCTTCTACCGCAAGCTAACGCGCGCCTTCCCGGCGATCGTGCGCGCCGAGGGCTGCTGGCTCGAAGATGAGACGGGCAAGCGCTACCTCGACGCCTCCGGCGGCGCCTTCGTCGCGAACGTCGGCCACGGCGTCAAGACGATCGCCGACGCCATCGGCGCGCAGGCCGCCCGGGCGGCCTACGTCAACGGCACGGCCTTCACGACGCCCGTCGCCGAGGAGCTGGCCGACGAGCTGGCCAAGCTCGGGCCCGCGGACCTCGACAAGTTCTACTTCCTGGGCTCCGGCTCCGAAGCGGTCGAGGCGGCGCTCAAGCTCGCGCGCCAATACTGGGCGGAGCGAGGCAAGCCGTCGAAGCGGAAGGTGATCGCGCGCACGCCCGGCTATCACGGCAACACCCTGCTCGCGCTCTCCGCCTCGGCGCGCGGGCATTACAAGACGTTCTTCTCCGGGTGGCTCGTGGACGTGGAAATGATCCCGGCTCCTTATGCCTACCGCTGTCCCTGCCGCGGCGAAGGCCCGGACTGCCCGGCCTGCAGCGGGTCGGCGCTGGAGGAGAAGATCCTCGCGGTGGGCGCCGACAACATCTGCGCCTTCATCGCCGAGCCGGTCGGCGGCTCCTCGACCGGGGCCTCGGTGCCGCGCCCGGACTACTATCGCCGCATCCGCGACATCTGCGACCGCCACCACGTCCTGTTCATCGCCGACGAGGTGCTGACGGGCGCCGGCCGCACCGGCACCTGGACCGCGCTCGAGGCCTACGGCGTCCAGCCGGACATCATGACCATGGGCAAGGGCCTTTCCGGCGGCTACGTGCCGCTCTCCGCGGTGGCCGCGCCGCGAAGGATCGTGGACACGATCGCGGCGGGCTCGGGCGCGCTCATGCACGCGCAGACCTGCTCGCACAACCCGGTCGCCTGCGCGGCGGGTTTGGCGGCGGTGCGCCACATCGTCCAGCACGGCCTCGTCGAGCGCGGCCGGCAGGCGGGGGAGCTCTTGCACCGCAGGCTCGACGCCCTGCGCGCGCTGCCCGCCGTGGGCGACGTGCGCGGCAGGGGCCTGCTGGCCGGCGTCGAGTTCGTCGAGGACAAGCAGAGCCGCAAGCCCTTCCCGAGAGCGGCGCACTTCGCCGAGACGTTCACCGAGCTCGCGCAGGAAGAGGGCCTCATCGTCTGGCCGAACGTCGGACACGCCGACGGGGAAGGCGACCTCGCGATGCTCGCCCCGCCCTTCATCATCGCCGAGAGCGAGATCGACGAGATCGTCCGGCGCTTCACCCGCTCCCTGGACCGGACCCTTCGAAAACTGGACATTTCAAAAAAAGTCGCACCGTGATGGAGCAAGACTATGCCCCGCGAAACCGCTGAAGAAGCAGTGAAGATCAAGGTCGCCGATTATCCCCGCATCGTCGTGCCGCCGCCCGGCCCGCGCGCCAAGCGCGTCATCGCCCGGGACAAGGAGTGGACGTCGACCTCCTACATCAAGGAGTACCCGCTCGTCATCGCCGGCGGCTCGGGCGCGATGGTGGAAGACGTCGACGGCAACCGATACATCGACTGGATGGCGGGCATCGCCGTGAGCTCCACCGGCTACAACCACCCGAAGGTCGTCGCCGCCATCCGCGAGGCCGCGGGCAAGTTCCTGCACATCTGCGGCACCGACTTCTACTACGAGCCGATGGCGGATTTGTGCGAGCGGCTGGGCAAGCTCGCGCCGGGCAAGGGCAAGTACCGCGTCTTCCTCACGAACTCGGGCACCGAAGCGCTCGACGGCGCGATCAAGCTGGCGCGCTACCACACCAAGCGCCCCGGCCTCATCGCCTTCGAAGGCGCCTTCCACGGCCGCACGTACGGCGCGATGAGCGTCACGTGCAGCAAGGTCCACCAGCGCGCCGGCTTCGGGCCGTTCCTGCCCGGGGTGACGCACCTGCCGTTCGACAACCCCTACCGCGTGCCGTTCGACCCGGCTCAGGTCAAGCGCCTCTTCTCCTCCGTGCTGCCTCCGAACGAGGTGGCCGCGGTCATCATGGAGCCCATCCAGGGCGAGGGCGGCTACGTCTTCCCCCGGCCCGAGTTCCTGAAGTTCTGGCGCAAGGTCTGCGACGAGCAGCGAAGGAAAGCGTGATGACCTGGCCGCGCGGCTCGCACGGCTCGACCTTCGCCGGCAACCCGGTCTCCTGCGCCGCCGCCTTGGCTACGCTCGAGCTGGTCGAGGGCGGCCTGATGGAGAACGCCGTCCGCACCGGCGAGCGCCTGCTCGCGGGCCTGCGCAAGCTGCAGAAGAAGCACGCCTGCATCGGCGACGTGCGCGGCGTCGGGCTCATGATCGGCGTCGAGTTCGTCAAGGACCGCGAGACGAAGGAGCCCGACCACGACCTCGTCGTCGACCTCGAGCAGCTGGCCTTCTCGAAGGGCCTGCTGCTGTTGTCCTGCGGCGCTTCGGTCATCCGCGTGGCGCCGCCCCTGGTCGCGACAGCCTACGACGCGGACAAGGGGCTGGAGATACTCGACCAGTGCCTGACGGAGCTCGACGGCCGCAAGAACGGGGAGTAACGAGGTTCCGATGACCCTACTGCTGTTGGCGCTTCTCGCCCTTCCCTCGCGCGCGGCCGATTACGACGACGCCGCGCGCTCGGCGCGCAAGCTCCTGTCGCAGCTCGTAGCGGCAGACACCACCAACCCGCCCGGCAACGAGGAGCGGGCCGTGAAGCTCGGCGAGCGCCTCCTCAAGAGCGCCAAGATCCAGCACGAGGTGGTCGCCTTCGCTCCCGGCCGCCAGGACTTGGTGGCCCGGCTGAAAGGCTCGGGGAGCGAGAAGCCGCTCCTGCTGCTGGCGCACGTCGACGTGGTGGGCACGCAGGACCAGAAGTGGACGACGGCGCCGCACCAGCTGACCGAGAAGGCGGATATGCTCCTCGGGCGCGGAGTGCTCGACGACCTGAGCATGGCCGCGATCAGCCTCGAGGTGATGCGCCTGCTGCAGCGCGAGCACGCCAAGCTCCGGCGCGACGTCATCATGGTCTGGACGGGCGACGAGGAGTCCGGCGGGGCCGGCATCCGGTACCTGCTCGACAAGCGGCGGGGGCTCATCGACGCGGGGCTGGCGCTCAACGAAGGCGGAGGATTGGTCCTCGACGAAAACGGGACGCTGCGCGTGGCGCAGATCCAAGTGGGTGAAAAGACGTACCAGGACTATGAGCTGGTCACCCGCGGGCCGACGGGCCATTCCTCCGTTCCTCAGGCCGAGAACGCGATCTACCGGCTCTCGCGCGCGCTCAGCCGCCTGTCGCATTCGACGCCGCCCGCGCGGCTGACCCCGGCGACTCGCGCCTTTTTGAGAGGGCAAGCCGAGGTGGAATCGCCCGACGTCGCCAAGGCGATGCGCGAGCTGGCGGACGCGCAAGGCGAGCCGCTGCCGGCCGAGGCCTTAGCCGCGCTGGAGCAGGACCCGGTCCATGCCGCGACCCTGCACACGACGTGCGTCGCCACCATGGTCCAGGGCGGCACGCGGGAGAACGCCCTGCCCGCCGAGGCGCGGGCCAACATCAACTGCCGCATCCTGCCGAGCGAGACGCCGGACGACGTGCGGCGGTGGATCACCAACGTCATCATGGACCCGCAGGTGGACATCCGGATGACGAAGGACTACGGCGCGGCCGAGGCGTCGCCGGTGGAGGGCGAGGCGATGGCCGCGATCCTCTCGGTCGTCGGCAAGATGTGGCCCGGCACGCCGGTCGTGCCTTCGGTGTCGGCGGCGGCGACCGATTCGCGCCATCTCCGGGCGGCCGGCATCCCGTCGTACGGCATCGACCCCGTGCCGGTCACCGAGGCGGATGCCCTCCGGGCCCACGGAGCCGACGAGCGCATCCCGGCGGCGAGCCTGCGCCAGGGAGTGGAATTCATGCACCGGCTTGTCCTCGAACTGGCCGGGCCCAAGTAGCGCCCTCTCCCGCGTGTGAGGGCAAAACCGTAAAAGTGGTAGACTAGGACTATGGCTGTCAAAACAAAACGAATTCCAAAGGCACGGGCGGCCCAGCAACCCTTCAAGTACCCTCGCGAGCGCCAGTTCGTCGAGCCGGACTGGACGCGGCTGCCCGGCTACAAAGGCGTGAGCGCGAAGGAATGGGAGAGCGCGCTCTGGCAGCGCCAGCACTCGGTCAAGAACCTCAAAGAGCTCAAGGCCGTCTTCGGCTCGTTCTTGACCGACGACCTCGCCGCCGACCTCGAGAAGGACCAGCGCGAGCGCGCGACGATGTCGATCCTCGTCCCGCCGCACATGCTGAACACGATGAACGAGAAGGACCTGTGCTCCGATCCGTGCCGGCGCTACATGCTGCCGGTCTTCTCCGACCGCCGCACCGACTGGCCCAACCATCCGATGGCCTCGCGCGACAGCCTGCACGAGGCCGATATGTGGGCGGCCGAGGGCCTCACCCATCGCTATCCGACGAAGGTGCTGGTCGAGATGCTGCAGACCTGCCCGCAGTACTGCGGGCACTGCACCCGCATGGATCTCGTCGGCAACGACGTGCCGCAGGTCGAGAAGGAGCGCTTCGCTTCCCCGCCGAAGGAGCGCTACGAGTCCATCCTCGAGTACCTGCGCAAGACTCCGTCGGTGCGCGACGTCGTCGTCTCCGGCGGCGACATCGCCAACATGCCGATCGCCCAGCTCGAGGCGTTCGTCAGCGCGCTGATGGACCTCCCGAACATCCGCGACATCCGTCTGGCGACCAAGGGGCTGATGGGCATCCCCCAGCATTTCCTGCAAGACGAGGTGCTCAAGGGCATGGAGCGCATCGTCAAGAAAGCGCGCGAGCGCGACATCGACATCGCGGTGCACACCCACGTCAATCACGCGAACCAAGTGACGCCGCTGCTCGGCAAGGCCGTACGGCGCCTGCTGGACATGGGCTATCGCGACGTGCGCAACCAGGGCGTGCTCCTGCGAGGGATCAACTCCACGCCGCACGAGATGCTGGACCTGTGCTTCTCGCTGCTGGACTTCGCGAAGATCATGCCGTACTACTTCTACGTCTGCGACATCATCCCGAACTCCGAGCACTGGCGGGTCGCCATCTGGGAGGCCCAGCAGCTGCAGCACGACATCATGGGCTATCTCCCCGGCTTCGCCACGCCCCGCGTCACCGTCGACGTGCCCTTCGTCGGCAAGCGCTGGGTCCACCAGATCAAGGAGTACGACCGGGAGAAGGGCATCTCGTACTGGACGAAGAACTACCGCACCGGCATCGAGTCGGAGGCGGAGGACGCGCTGTCGCGCAGCTACGTTTACTACGACCCGATCTACACGCTGCCGGAGGCCGGGCAGAAGCACTGGCGCTCGTACCGCGACGGCAAGGCCGCCTCGGGGCAGGCCCCGGCGGACCACCCCTCGGGCGCGTAGGCCGATGCGGCTACAGGGCAAGGTCGCCCTCGTCACGGGCGCGGCCAAGCGCGTGGGCCGCGTCGTCTCGCTCGCCCTCGCCCAGCGCGGCGCCAGGATCGCGATCCATTACAACCGCTCGCGGACGGACGCCCAGCGGCTGGCCGGCGAGATCAAAGACAGCACCGGCCGCGAGGCGGCCCTGTTCCAGGCGGACCTGTCGGACGTGAGGGCGGTGCAGCGGCTGGCGCAGGCGGTCCTGCGGCGGTTCGGCAAGGTCCACGTCCTCGTCAACAACGCCTCGACCTACGAGAAGAACGAGTTCGGAGGCACCGGCCGCGCCGATTGGGACGGCCATCTCGACGTGAACCTGCGCGCGCCCTTCTTCTT
>JAPLKK010000230.1 GCA_026388115.1 Elusimicrobiota bacterium
CTCCAAGGAGGCTCCGAAAGCGTGCGTTCGCTCCCAGATTGAAGCGGCCGATGAAGGCGTCCTGGAGCGTCTGCACCGGCGCGTCGGTCACGTCCGGCGTTATGTGCTGGGTATAGGTCTCCGAAAGCCCGCCGACCGGCGTCAGGGTCAGCCAACGCGCGGCCTTGAACGTCTGCGTCACCTGCCACCCGCCCCCGGCCGTCTTTTGCTGGACTGGTTCGCCCCGGGTATAGGCGCGCTCCGCGTAAGCGCTGAAGGTATGAAGCCCCGGCAGGCCGAGAGGCTTGAGCGTCGGGGTCACGAAATCGACTCGCGGCAAGGCCTCGGTCTTCTTGATGAAATGCGTGGGCCTGTTGACGTCCTCGATATCGACGCGCGAATACGACAGCCGCGTGGTATATCCGTGGGGAGTCCAGTTCAGCGCCCCGGAATTCTGCAGGTTCTGCGTGACGGGGAATGCGCTCGAGCGGGTGTAGTCGTTGTTGAAAGTGGTGTCGGACTGCGCCTGGACCCTCGCCTGGAAGGTGAGGGTGGATCTGATCGCCTGAAAGTGGTCTCCCTGGAACGTCCATCGCCCGGTCTGCGTCCGGCGATCGTCGATGTGGTAGACATAAAAGGTGCCGTGCGCGTCCGCGCCCTTACTGTACTGCAATTGGTTGCCGACGCCCCAGCCAAGCAGGTCGTAGTAGTCCAGGAACAGCTTGCCCTGCCAATTGCGGCCCGGGTTATACATCGTGGTCGACCGCATGAAATAGCCGCTGCGCGTGTCGTGGCCGAAGCTGAGGCGGCTGCGCAGCATCGGCTCCGGCTCCAGCGATTTCCATAGGTAGGGGAAGTAAAAGACCGGCACGTGCCCGAGGTAGAAGCGCGCGTTCCAAGCGGAAAGATAGCTCTTCGGCTTGACGTGCAGGCTCGTGGCGCGGAAATGATAGTGCGGCCAGGGCGCCTCATCGCCAAGCAATGCCCCCCGGTTGCAGCTCGTGAAGACGGCGCTTCTGTAATCGATCTCGCGCTTGGCGTTCACGTGCGCCTCGCGCCCCTTGACCCGCCAGGGCGCGTACTCCGATTCGCAGCCCTCGACCGTGCCCTCGCGGGTCACGAAGTTGAACTCGCCGGCCGAGCCGTCGAGGCGGCTGAGCGCGTCCTCGACGTCCAGAGGACCGAGAGCCCGTCCCGCGCGGGTGTCGGTATTCAGCCACAGCTCTTTCGAGTGGATGGTCCAGGTGGAATCGTAGACGCTCACATGGCCCGTCAGATGCATGAGGCTCTTGTCGCGATCGTACTCGAAGCGGTCGGACTCGAAATGGACCGCCTGGGTGCTGCTCGGCGGGGGCAAGGCGAAGGGAGCGGTCGATGGGGACACGCCGGCGGCCCACCCCGGCGCCGCCAGCCACAACAGCGCCAGGACGGTCACTCGAGCGCCAGCAGCCCCGCGCCGACGGCGCCGAGATTCGGCGTGCGCGCGATGCGCGTCTGCGCCACGCGGAAGGGAGTCGTGAACGGCTCGTGCGCCAGCAGTTCGCGCACCGGATCAAGGATGAGCCGCCCGGCCCTCGAA
>JAPLKK010000165.1 GCA_026388115.1 Elusimicrobiota bacterium
GGGCGGCGGCACCACCTTCGGCGGCACGCTGGTGCAGGCGAACGGCGGCACGGGGGGCGTCGGCGGGACGAGCGCCGCCTCCAGCGCCCTCACCATCCTCGGCGGGGCGGGGGCGGCGCCGTCGTCCTATGGCGACGTCAGGCACGGCGGGGAGCCCGGCGCTCCGGGCATCCGCCTCGCGAGCACGACCGCAGGGATTTCCGGGGACGGCGGAGGGGCGGCGATAGGAGGTGACGGAGGGATCGGGCGGAGGGTCGGAGGAGGGGCGGCGAGCCCGGGAAGCGCCTACGGCGGCGGAGGCGGAGGGGCCTACTGCGGCAACGGCGGCATAGGAGCGTACGCGGGCGGCGCCGGCGCCCAGGGCATGATCATCGTATGGGAGTACAAGTAGCCGCTACCGGTTCGTGGAGGAGACCCTTCCCCGCGTCACGTTCTGATAGACCACGCGCGAGATGTCGCTGATGACGTAGGCGAGAGGCACCTCGCTTTCGCCGCGCGTCATCACGCACAGCAGATACGGGTCGGTCGGGTGATAGACGACCCCGCACTCGTGGACCTGGTGGAGCCCGCCCACCTCCGTCGCGGTGCGCTCGCCGAACTTGTTGGCCACGACCACCCCGGCCGGCACGCCGGCGCGGATGCCGAGCTTGAAATCGCTCCGGGTCATGATCTCGAGCGCCTTTTGGGAGTTCGCCCGGTTCAGGTACGAGGCGTTGTATAGGATCCGGAAAAAGGCGGCGTACTCCTTGACCGTGATGTAATCTCGGGGCGTGCGTGCGTTAGGGACGATCAGCCCGAGGTCCGTGAACACGTCGTTGAGGTTCCTGCCATCGGCGATCTTCGCGAGGGTCACGGTGGCGCCGTTATCCGAGTGCTCGATCATCGCATCGAGGAGCTCGTCGACCGTGTACTCTTCTTTGCCGTCCTCCAGGGCCGAGATGGGTTCGAGCTCGGTGACCGTCTGAAACTCCTGCATGCCCTCATAGCGGACCCGGCGCGCGAGGAACGCCGGATCGTCCTGCGCCTGGTCGAGGCAGGCGATGAGCAACGGCACCTTCGCGAGGCTGGCCGGGGCGAAGCGCTCGTTCCAATCGATCCCGAGGACGGGGCCGTTGTTGAGGTCGCGGTAGTAGACGGACACCTGCGAGGCCTTCCTCTCCTCGATGAGCCTCTTGATGAGCGCCTGCACCTGATACTTGAAGGGGCGCAGCTCGTGGAACTCGGCGGTGGGCTCGATGTCGAGGATCGGATTGATCAAGGTATAGTGATTGCTGCGCTTGCGCAGGACGCGGTCGGGGCTTCGGACTGCGTTCGGGGCGCAGCCGGCGAGCATCAGGAGGGCGAGGGCCCAAGCGATCACGAGGCTATGTTATCAGGCGGCGGGCCGCCGCGCAACGGCCGCGGCGGCGGGGGGCAGGGGCGTAACGGCGATTTGCTATAGTCGTGGAAATGGCGCGGCGGACTTTTTACCTCGGCCTGCTGCTCGCCTTCGTCGCCGTCGCGGCGGGCTCGTACGCCTTGCGCCGGCTCATGGAGGGGATGCCCTCCTATTACACGCTGGAGGAGTACAAGCCGTCGCTCACCACCACCGTGTACGACTCGCGCGACCGCGTCATCGCGGAGCTTTCCATCGAGAAGCGCGCCTTGCTGACGCTCAGCCAGATCCCGGTGGACCTTCAGAACGCCGTGCTCGCCACCGAGGACACCGATTTCTTCCATCATTGGGGCATCTCTCCGAAGGGGATGCTCCGCGCCTTCGGCCGCAACCTCCTGCACGGCGGCGTGGTCCAGGGCGGCTCGACGTTGACCCAGCAGCTCTCGAAGCTGATCTTCCTGACCCCCGAGCGCAAGATCACCCGCAAGCTCAAGGAGATCCTGCTCGCCATCGAGCTGGAGCGCAACTTCAGCAAGGAGGAGATCCTCCAGCTCTACCTGAACCAGATCTATTTCGGCCACGGCGCCTACGGAGTGCAGGCCGCGGCCCGCATCTATTTCACGAAGGACGTCAACCAGCTCACGTTGGCCGAATGCGCCATGCTGGCCGGCCTCGTCAAGTTCCCGGGAGGCTATTCGCCCTTCACCCATCCCGACAAAGCGCTGGCGCGGCGCAAGCTCGTCCTGGGCCGCATGCAGGCCGAGGGTTTCATCAAGGAAGAGGAGGCCAAGCGGGCCGAGGCCGAGCCCTTGCCGACCTCGAAGCCCATCGTGGCCGGCATCGAGGCTCCGTACTTCGTCGAGAACGTGCGCCGCCACCTCGAGCCCAAGTACGGCTACCACACCTTCTGGCGCGGCGGCCTTCATGTCTATACGACGCTGGACGTCGAGTGGCAGAAGGCGGCCGAGACGGTGATGGAGAAGGCGCTCACGGAGTTCGACAAGAAGGCGCTCGAGCAATGGGAGAAGAAGAAGGAGGAGGAAGAGGCGACGGGCATCGAGCCGCCGACGGTCTCGACCTCGCCTCCCCCGCCGATCCAGGGCGCGTTCGTCCTGCTGGACGTCAAGACCGGCGCCATCCGCGCGCTGATCGGCGGGCGCGGCGGCGACCAGTACAACCGCGCCACGCAGGCCTCGCGCCAGCCGGGCTCGACCTTCAAGCCCTTCGTGTGGGGGGCGGCGCTGGAATCGGGGATGACCGGCGCCTCGCTCGTCGAGGATGCTCCCTTGGCCTACTATTCCGACGGCCGGGATTGGCGCCTGCTGGAGGGGGCGACCGACCAGTACGCGATCACGCTGGCCACCACCCCTTTCGCGAACTCGAAGGATTTCAAGGTCTGGGTGCCGAACAACTTCGACGGCAAGTTCCTCGGCGTCATCACGCTGCGCAAGGCGCTGGCCTTGTCGCGCAACATCGCCTCGGTGCGCCTCATCGAGCACATCGGCCCGCCGAAGGTCGTCGAGCTGGCGCATTCGGCCGGCATCCGCTCCGAGCTCGAGCCGGTGCTCGCGCTCGGCCTCGGCTCCTCGGTGGTGAGCGCCCTTGAGATGGCCGGGGCGTTCAGCACCTTCGCCAACGGCGGCATCCATGTCGAGCCGTTCGACGTCGCGCGCGTCGAGGACGCCACGGGCCGCGTGCTGGAGCGGCACGTTCCGAACGAGAGGGAGGCGATGAGCCCCCAGCTCGCCTATCTCATCACCAACCTCATGAAGGCGGTGGTCGAGCACGGCACCGCCATGCACGCGCGGCGGCTGCGCCGTCCGCTGGCCGGAAAGACCGGCACGACCAACGACAACCGCGACCTGTGGTTCATCGGGTTCACGCCCGACGTGGTCGCCGCGGCGTGGATGGGCTACGATAACGACGCGTCCTTGGGACGCAAGGACTGGACCGGCGGCTCCACCGTCGTGCCGTGGTGGACCCAGATCATGGAGGTGGTGCTGAAGGAGTACCCCTCGCACGACTTCCCGGTCCCGGATAAGATCGTCTTCAAGAAGGTGTGCTCGGACACCGGCCTGCTCGCCTTGCCCACCTGCCCGCACACGGCGCTCGAGTCCTTCCAGCTCGGCAGCGAGCCGCAGGAGTACTGCGCCGCCGACCACGCCCGCCCGCTCGCGCTGGCGCCCACGTTCGGCACGGCGCAGACGAGCGCGGTGCAGGTGGGCACGACCTCCCAGGCGCCCGTGGACCCCAACGCTCCGCCGCCGCTGCCGTCCGATGACGAGCTGCAGCAGAACGGGCCGCCCGTGACCGAGGAAAGCCCGCTCGAACCGACCGACGAGACGCGCTAGCTACAGGTAGACGCGCGGGATGCGCGGGCTCGCGGCCGTGCGGCGGATCGGCAGGGTGATGACGTCGCCCACCCGCGCCGAGCGCGCCGCCGTCACATCCAGCATGACGTGGGAGATCGAGCAGCGGCCGACGAAAGGGGCCTGCTTGCCGTCGATCATGCCCCAGTAGCTGAAGCGGGCGCCGAAGCCGATGAGCCGCTCGACCGGCTCCATGGTCAGGCCGTCGGCGTAGCCGACCGGCACGGTCGCCACGGTCATGGACCGGGGCGCGACGTACTCGCTGGCGTAGCCGATGGCTTGGCCGCGCGCGATGCGGCGAAGCGCGATGATGCGCGCCTTGAAGCACCAGGGCGTCTTGAGGGGGGCGGCGGTGTCCGTCGGATTGATCCCGTAGAGGAGGTTGCCCACGCGCACCAGGTCGAATTGCCGGGCTGGAAAATCGAGGAGGATCGAGCTGTTCGCCGCGTGGCGCACGAGCCCCGGCGCGAGGCGCTGGGCCTTCGCGGCGAGCCGCTCGAAGCGCCGCAGCTTCTGCTCCGCCTCGACCGCGTTCTTGCCGGGCACGTAGTCGAGGTGCGTGGAAAAGCCCGCCAGCCGCAGCCGGCGGTCGGAGCCGATAAGGGCGGCGAGGGCCGAGGCGCGCCGGGGGGGCGCGCCCCAGCGGCCGAGGCCGAAATCCACGTCCAGGTGCACCTTCAGCGGACGCGAGCGAGAGACGCCCTTCGCCAAGCTTGCGGCCAGGCGTTCGGAGTCCACCGTGGCATCGAGGCGGGCGCGCGCGACGGCCGCGGCCTGCTCGGGCAAGGGCGGCGCGAGCAGCACGATCGGCGCGCGGATGCCGGCGGCGCGCAGCTCCAGCGCCTCCTCGAGGGTCAGCGTGCCGAGATGCGACGCGCCAGCTTGGACCGCGGCCTTGGCGACCTGCACCGCGCCGTGGCCGTAGCCGTCCGCCTTGACGACGGCCATGAGCCGCACGCCGGGCGCCAGGCGCTCGAGCACGACGCCGACGTTATGACGCACGGCGCCGAGGTCGATCTCGATCCACTTCAAGTGGTCCATCCGGCGCCAGTATATGATTATTGACGGCGAAACACGCGGCTGGTACTATTGGCGGTGTCAGACGTCAACTTATGAAACTTATTTCTATTGGCGATCCTTATGGGGAATAAGTTCCATAAGTTGACGTCTGACACCATCCTCTTTTCACTTGCGGCGCTTTGGCTCGCGGCGGGGGCCGCGCACGCGGGGACCGACATCCGTTCGGTCGACGGCGGCGTGCTGGTGTTTCTCGCGAGCCTGAACGACTGGAAGCCCGTGACGAACGTCCCCTTCGGCCTCCGGCCGGGCGACCGGATCCGGCTCAAGCCCCTTTCCAAGGCGGAGCTCGCTTTCCCCGACGGGACGGTCATCGGCTTCTCCCAAAGCGCGGCCTTCCAGCTGTCGCGCGACGACGAGAGATCGACCGCGATCACGCTGGACCGCGGCCGCATCGACGCGTCGGTGGCTCGCCTGCAGGACCACGTCTTCGAGGTCCAGGCGCCCGGAGCGAAAGTCACGATGCGCGACGACGAGGCCACCGTCACGATCACGTCGAAGAAGGTGGTGATCGTCGAGGTGTTGAGCGGCTTGGCCGAGGTGGAGCCCGCCGTCGGCCCGAACGTCCAGGTGCCCGAAGGCCACCGCCTCGAGGTCCCGCCGGGCAAGGCCCCGGGCAGTCCGGTCTCCCTGCATGATTGGCGGCGCATGCAGCGTGACCGCACCGTGCCCGCCGGGACGACGCGCCGTTTCGACCGTCACTCCGACGTTTCCTCGCCGGGTATCGGCCAGGAGGCCGGAGCCGCCCGCAAAGCGGCGGAGCCGGAGTTGGGAGCGGATTCGCTGGGACTGCCGAAAGAGCTCGACAAGCCCGGCCCCGACTTGGGGATCGAATCGCTGGGCATGGACCCGAAGCTGGGCCCCGACCACCTGCGGGTGCGCGAGTTCAAGAGGAAGCCGAGGACCGCCCCGGCGCTCGGCACGGAGTCGTTGGGGATCAAGGACCCGGAGGGCCCGGACCGCAAGGGCGGCATCGCCGCCCAGGCCGCCAGGCGCGGCGAGCCGCTGCCCATCTCGACGGACATCAATCCCCTCATGAACTTCAAGGACTACGGCGTCTCGGAGCCGAAGCCGGCACCGGCAGAGCCCCAGCCCGTCCCTAAGAGGAAGCGCGCGCACAGGGTCGCGCGCTCCGCCGCGGATCCCTCGAAGGTCACCGCGTCGCAGCCCGACACGGCGAAGGCGCGCGCCCGCAGGCCGCGGAAGGCCCGCGCCGAGCCGGAGAAGCCGGAGAAGCCGGAGACGGACCTGTCGCCTCTCATCGACGTCACTCCCTGACCTTCAACAACCTGGGCCCTTCGACTTATTCCGGACCGGAGCGCAAGTCCCTGGAGCAACTAAACCAAACGGCCTATCCTCGCTGGCTGACGGGCAGACTCAGACGCAGGGAGAACGAGCCACGATGAAACGAAGCCAGTTCCTGATGATTGCCGGAGCCGCCTTCTTGCTGGCGGCGTGCGGCGAAGAGACGCGCAACGGCCAGCTGACCCTTTCCGGGTCCACGCCGCTCAAGATCGCCGACCAGGGCGGACAGATCGTCGAGTTTTATTCCGGGCCGCTGAAGGTCGTGTTCGCCGCCGACAGCTCGCGCAAGTTCACGGTGAACCTCGAGCAGAACGGACGGAAGGCGAAGTTCTCCGGCGCGGCGAACGTGTCGGACTGGAACTTCACGGTCCGCGGCAAGGATATCGGCCAGCCGGCGGACTTCACCAGCAATCGGAACGTCGCCATGTACGGCCCAATCGAGAGGCGCTGGGGCATGGGCGGGCCTTGCGGCTTCAACGGCCAATGGGAGACCGACGAGGAGTGGCAGAGGGGCAAAGAGGACTGGAAAGTCTCGTTCAACGACGCCGCCACGGGCGGAGCCATCGGGGTGTTCGCCTCGCAGCTGGATCAGTACTATCTCATCGCCTCCCGCAACATCTGGTGCCGGGAGCGGCCGAATCACGAGCCTCATGGCCCGATCCATCGCATCTCTCAGGACGTCTCGAAGAACATCAAGGAGCTGGACGCGGCCGGACTCAAGTTCGACTGATAACCGCGCCTGACGGCGTTCGCAACGGCCCTCTCCCGCTTCGGGGAGAGGGCCGGCCGTTGTGCAGGGTGTTCTCGGGAAACTTTAGTATCATTCCCTCGTCCCGCCGATGAAGCGCTCTCTCCGCCTGTTCCGGTCCGTCCGGTTCAATATCCTCCTCTTTCTCGTGCTGGCCGCCGCCTCCGCCGTTGGAACGCTGCTGCCTCAGGCGGGCGAGTCCCCGGAGAAAGTCCAGGCGTGGCTCCAGGCGCACGCAGCTTGGGGAAGGCCGCTCCAGGGGCTCGGCCTCTTCCACCTCTACGACAGCTGGTGGTACCTGGCCCTTTTGGGATTGATGGCGTTCGACATCGTGGTCTGCAAGCTCTGGAGCGCGCCGTCCGACGCGAGCCTGGGTGGGGGTCCCACCCCCCTGGCCTCCTTGCCGCCGGAGCCGGGGCCCGAGGCCGCGGGGCGGGAACTCGAGCGGGCGCGGGCCGCCATCGCGGCCACACCGCTGCGCAAAGAGTTCACCGCTGCCGGGACGACGCAAGAGGTCGCGCCGAGGCTGCGCGAGCTGGTCCGCGCCTGCGGCTACCGCCTCCTCCCTTG
Source organism: Elusimicrobiota bacterium (assembly GCA_026388115.1). Lineage (GTDB taxonomy): Bacteria > Elusimicrobiota > Elusimicrobia > UBA1565 > JACRDR01 > JAPLKK01. The sequence goes on from JAPLKK010000165.1 coordinate 7,445, forward strand.
CGGCGAAGCGGGCGCGGGCGAGCGCGCTTGCCTCGTGGCGACGCGCCAGGACTTGCAGCGCTGGGGGTCCTACCTCGCCCATGTCGCCCTGGTCATGATCCTGCTCGGCGGGCTCCTCAAGCAGCTCTTCGGCTTCGTGGAGATGGTGCCGGTGATCTCGGGCGGCTCGCGCGCCATGGAGCACCGGGACTGGGAGCTGAAGGTGGACGATTTCACCGTGAAGTACTATGACGGAACGCGCCAGCCGAAGCTCTTTTCCTCCGATCTCAAGGTCTACCGCGGCGACAAGCTCCTCGGCGCCAAGGTCATCAAGGTGAACGACCCGCTCGACATCGGGGGGGTGCGTTTCTATCAGGCGTCGTGGGGAGCCGTGGGGATGTTCCATTCCGTCACGCTTAAGTTGGGGAACCAGGCGGTCCGCGTCCCGATGAGCACGCCCACCCGCATCCCGGGCACCGACATCCGCGTCACGGCCGACATGATGCTGCCGAGTTTCGTGATCGGTCCCGACGGCCGCGCGGATTCCGCCGGCCTTGACCTGGAGAACCCGGCCGTACGGCTGAGCTTCCGCGTCGGCAAGAAAGCCGCGCGCCCGCTGTGGCTGCTCGAGTCGTTGCCCGACGTGGCTTTCGAGGAAGACGAGGACGGCACGCTCGGCCAGGCCCCGCCGCCGCCCTTTCAGGTGGCGGAGATCGACCCCGTGCTGTTTTCGGGCATCCAGGTGGCCTGCGACCCCGGCTTCAAGGTCGTGCTGGCAGGCGGGATCCTGTGGCTGGCGGGGATGATCTTGCTGTTCTATCTTCACTGCCGCCGCCTGTGGGTCGTGCTCTCCCCCGCCGGAGCGGGCGGCGTGCGCGTCCTCGTGGGCGGCTGGAGCTCGCGGGGACCTCGCGATTTCGAGGTTGAGTTCGAGGAGCTGACGCGCCGCTGGTCTTCCGAACTGGGCGCGCAAGGGCACATCGAGGACGGCGCCGAGGCCCGAGCGTAGAGGGGAACGATGGAACTGATACTTTTCGCCTGCGCCGCCGCGCTCTACGTGGCGGCGACCCTGGCGGCTCTTGTGTATCTCTATCTCAAGAACGAGCGCGTCAGCATCCTGATGTATCATCTGCTCGTCGCCGGCGTCGTCGTCCATCTCGCGTCTTTCGGCTTGCGGCTCGAGCTGTTCTGGAAGATCCCGGAGAACCGGTATTTCGCCCCGATCAGCTCTTTCTACGGCGCGCTTTCGTTCTTGTCGCTGGCCGTGGCGGTCGTGTTCGCCGTGGTCGAAGGGCGCCATCGCCTCGGCATCCTGGGAGCCTTCGTCCTGCCTTGGGCCGCCGCCGGCGCCGTGGGAGCCTGGTGGCGCGCGCTGTACATGGGCGGCACCGAGATCCATGGCTTGGCGCCCGCCTTGCAGAGCTACTGGATGAACATCCATCCGATGGTGCTCATGGCCGCTTACGCGATCTTCGCCAACGCCTTCGGGGTCGGGCTCGCCTTGCTCGTGCAGGAGGCGCAGGTGAAATCGCGCAAGCCGACCGAGCTCTGCTATCGCCTCCCTGCGATCGAGGACCTCGACGACCTCAATTATCGCTGCATCGTGACGGGGTTCCCGGTGCTGACCGTCGGCATCCTGATGGGAGGCATCTGGGCCTACGGGGCCTGGGGGCGGTTCTGGGGCTGGGACCCGAAAGAGACGTGGTCGCTCATCACGGCGCTGGTGTACGCCGCCTACCTGCACATGCGCTCCATCGGCGGCTGGCGGGGGCGCAAATCGGTCTACATGTCCATGGTCGGCTTCGCGTGCGTGCTCTTCACCTTCATCGGAGTCAACTTCCTGTCCGGGCTGCACGGCTATCTATCCTCGAACGGCTAGAACGGATGATCGTCCTTCGCGGCGTGAGCCACAAGACCTGCCCGGTCGAGCTGCGCGAGCGGCTGGCGGCGCGGCCGGCCGCGGAGGCGCTGAGCGCCCTCAGGGAGCAGGGATTGGCGGAGGCCGTCGTCCTCTCCACGTGCAACCGCTTCGAGGTGTATGCCGCCGGCGATGGAGACGATCCCGGGGAAGCGGTCGGTCGCGCGCTGGAGGCTTGGGCGGGAAGGCCCATGGGTGACGCGGCTTACGCGAAATCGGGCGCGGCCGTCGTCGAGCATCTGTTCCGCGTCGCGGGGGGCCTGGAGTCTTTGGTGGTCGGGGAAGGAGAGATCCTCGGCCAGGTCAAGACCGCCTACGAGGCGGCGCGTCAGGCGCAGATGACGGGGAAGCTCACGAACGTCTTGTTCCAGCGCGCGGCCTATGTGGGCAAGCTCGTCCGCTCGGAGACGGCCGTGGCGGTCGGCCACACTTCCGTGGCTTCCGTCGCCGTGGACCTTGCCGAACGCATCTTCGGCAGCCTCCACGAGAAGGAGGTGCTCATCCTGGGCGCGGGCGAGATGGCCGAGCTGACCTCCCGCCACCTTTCGAGTTGCAAGATCGGCCGCCTGGTCGTCGCCAATCGCACTTACGAGCGCGGCGTCGAATTGGCCGCGCGTTTCCATGGCGAGGCCGTGCGCTGGGAGGAGTTCCCCGCGCGTTTGAGGACCGCCGATATCGTCATCGGGTCCACGGGCTCCGACCGCCCGGTCGTCACCCGCCGGACGGTGGAGGAGGCCCTGCCCTCGCGCATGGGCCGCTCGCTCTTCTTCATCGACATCGCGATGCCGCGCGACATCGAGGAGGCCGTCAACGACCTCGATCATGTCTATCTGTACAGCCTCGCCGACCTGGAGGGGGTGGTGAAGGACAACGTCGCCCGGCGGCGCGGAGAGCTTGAGAAGGCCGCGCGCCTCGTCGAGACGAAGGCGGCGGAGTTCGCGGCCTGGGAGCGGACGGTGGGGACCGGCGCGGAAGCGAGCCTCGGCCACGTGAGGAAGACGCCGCGCGGCGGGCAAGGGGAGAAGTCATGAAAACGATTCGATACGGCACCCGCGGCTCGAAGCTCGCGCTGGCCCAGTCGGCGATGGTCGCCCGAGCGTTGGCTGAGGAGACCGGCGCGACCGTGGAGCGGGTGGTCATCACCACCAGCGGGGACATGTTCTCGCTGCAGGGAGATGGGACGCCCGCCCAGGGGGGCGGGACGTTCACCCAGCCGCCAGACGCGCCGAACGTCAAGGCGATGTTCGTCAAGGAGATCGAGGAGGCCCTCCTCGACGGCCGCATCGACTTCGCCGTGCGAGACGCCTTCCTTCCCGCGCCGAGGAGCTCGACGTTCGGCAAGCTCAAGCAAGGCGGCCTCATCGCGACGGGCTCTTTGCGCCGGCGCATCCAGCTGGCGCTGGCGCGGCCGGACGCTCTTTTCGCGCCGATCCGCGGCAACGTCGACACGCGCCTCGGCCGCTTGGACCGCGGCGAGTTCGACGGGATGATCCTTGCGATGGCCGGCTTGCGCCGCCTCGGCCTCGCCTCACGCCGGCACGAGGCCCTGCCCGAATCCGTCGTCGTGCCCGCGCCGGGACAGGGGACGCTGGCCATTGAGGCGCGCGAGGACCGCACCGACGTGCTCGACCTGCTGCTCGTCATCGAGAACGCGCAGACGCGGCTGGAGCTGGACGCCGAACGCGCCTTTCTTGCCGCCGTCGGCGGCGGCTGCGAGACGCCGCTCGGCTGTCTCGCGCGCGTGACGGGTCCTCAGATCGCCTTGACGGCGTTCTGGTCGGAGGCCGACGGGTCCAAGCCGCGCCGGCTGTCCGAGCAGGGCGAGACGGAAAGAGGAAGGGAGATCGCCGAGCGCATGGCCGCGCGGATGCTCGCCGGAGCGGCGAACGGCTGAGATGAAGCCGGCGTCGGGGGGGCCGACCCGGGCCTCGGGGCTGCCGGGCCCGGGCGCGTGGGCGTACGCGGCGCGCCTGCTCCTCGATAAGGGGTTTTCGCTCGCCTCGACCGAGTTCCAGCCCCCGCTCATCCTCGTCCGCCGCGACGATGAGGACCTGGAGGACCTGGCCGACTCCTTCGAGGCGCTCGCCCCGCTCTTCGGCGGCGAGAAGTCCCTTCCGGCGGTGTTCGGCGACGACGCGCAGGTGCGTCTCGGCTCGCTCGAGCGGCTCTCCGGGGGCTCGCCGCTCGTGCTCGCCACGGCCGAGGGTCTCGGCGCCCCCGCCCCGCCTCCCGCCGACTGGTCGGGACGCCGCATGCGCATCCGCTCGAACGACCGGCCCGGACGCCAGGCGGTCTTGGACCGCCTGGAAGCGCTCGGCTATCAGCGGGCGGAGTTCGTCGAAAGCCCCGGAGAATATGCGGCCCGCGGCGCCGTCGTGGATTTCTTCGCGCTCGAGCCCCTGCGCGCCGTTCGGCTGCTCTTCCACGAGGACCGAGTGGCCTCGATCCGCGCCTTCGACCCGCAGACGCAGGCCGGCGGAAATTTCCTCGACGAGGTGGTCCTCGTGCCGGCGCGCGCGGCCGACGACTCCGCCGCGCGCGTGCGCGATTGGCTCAAGGGGCGGGGGCTGTGGCTGATCGAGGACGGATTGGAGGTCGGCGACCCCGGCGCTCCGGCCTTCGTGGCCGCCCCGGGCGAAGGCGAGGCCGACTTCGGGATGCGGTCCGCCATGCGCTTCGAGGGCAATCTCGAGCTGGCCGTCTCGCAGATGCGCGCCTGGCGCCAGGAGGGCCTGCGCGTCCTGCTCTTCTCGCTCAATCGCGGCGAGGACGAGCGGGTGCAGGAACTGCTGGATGCTAAGCTCGCGCCCGGCGAGTGCCAGTTCCTGATCGGCCGCTTGGCCTCGGGGTTCGTGCGGGCTTCGGACAAGCTCGTCGCGCTCACCTCGCGCGAGCTCTTCGACCGCTCCTACCGGGGCACGGCCCGCTGGGCGCGCCACGACACCGCGCCGCGCCGCCGGCTGCGCTGGGGGGAGCTGAAGGCCGGCGACTACGTGGTCCATCACGAGTACGGCATCGCGCGCTACCTCGGCATCGAGCCCGTCCAGGCGACGGTGGAGGGGACGCTCGACTGCCTGCGCCTGGAGTACCGCGGCGGCGACAAGCTGTTCGTGCCGATGACGGATTTCAAGCTCGTCCAGAAATACGTGGGCTCGGAGGGGCACCGCCCGCGGCTGTCTTCGCTCGACACGCGGAGCTGGGAGGCGGTGAAGGCGCGGGTGAAGGAGGGGGTGCGCGAGCTGGCCGAGCAGCTCCTGCGCACGCAGGCCGCCCGCCGCTCCAAGCCCGGCAACGCCTTCCCTCCCGACTCTCACCTGGAGTCCGAGTTCGCCCGCGCCTTCCCCTACGAGGAGACGCCGGACCAGGCGCGCGCCATCGACGAGGTGAAGGCCGACATGATGGCGGCGCAGGCGATGGACCGCGTCGTGGTCGGCGACGTGGGCTTCGGCAAGACCGAGGTCGCCATGCGCGCCTGCCTCAAGTGCGCGGCGGGGCTCAAGCAGGCGGCGGTCCTGGTGCCGACGACGATCCTGGCCGACCAGCATTTCCGCACCTTCACCAAGCGCTTCGCCGAGTACCCGATCCGCATCGGCATGCTGTCGCGCTTCGAGACGCCGGCCCGGCAGAAGAAGACCCTCGAGGAGCTGGCCAAGGGCACGCTCGACGTCGTGATCGGCACGCAGCGCCTCTTGTCTCCCGACGTCGCCTTCAAAGACCTCGGGCTCATCGTCATCGACGAGGAGCATCGCTTCGGGGTCAAGGATAAGGAGAAGCTCAAGGCCTTCAAGGAGACGGTGGACGCGCTGAGCCTCTCCGCCACCCCGATCCCCCGGACCCTGCACCAGTCGCTGTCGGGCCTGCGCGCCGTCAGCATGATCCGTAGCGCGCCCGCGGGACGCCAGCCCATCGTGACGCGGGTGGCCCCCTTCGACGAGAAGACGGCCGCGCGCGCCATCGAGGAGGAGCTGGCTCGCGGCGGGCAGGCCTACTACGTGTACAACCATATCGAGAGCCTGCAGGCGCGGGCGGAGCGGATCAAGGAGCTCATCCACGGCGCGCGCGTCGGCGTCGCGCACGGGCAGATGCGCTCTGATGCGCTGGAAAAGACCATGTGGGCCTTCTTCAACCGGGAGTTCGACGTCCTCGTCGCCTCCTCCATCATCGAGTCCGGCCTCGACATCCCGACGGTCAACACGCTCATCGTCGAGGACGCCCAGGATTTCGGCCTGGCGCAGCTCTACCAGCTGCGCGGCCGCATCGGCCGGGAGCGCCAGCGCGCGGTCTGCTGGCTCTTCTACCCGTGCGGCGAGGGGGCGACGCTCTCGCCGGAGGGGAAGAAGCGCCTGGAGGCCCTCAAGGAGTTCGGCGAGCTGGGCTCGGGCCTCCAGCTCGCGATGCGCGACCTGGAGATCCGCGGCGCGGGCGACCTCTTGGGCGCCAAGCAGCACGGCTTCGTCGACGCGGTTGGAGTGGAGTACTACTGCGAGCTGCTGAACGAGGAGGTGTCGAGCCTCAAGGGCCGGCCTCAGAAGCGCGCCGAGCCTCCCGTCCAGCTCGACGTGCAGATCCCCGCCTTCATCCCCGAGAGCTACCTTCCCGGCGAGCTCGAGCGGCTGCAGTTCTACAAGCGCCTTCTGGACGCGGGCCCCGAGGAGCTGGACAAGCTGCGGGGCGAGCTCGAGGACCTCTCCGGCCCCGCGCCCGAGACGGTGCGCAACCTCTTCCGGCTCATGGAGGCGCGCGCCGCGGCCGGGCGCAAGGGAGTGCGGGCCATCAACCAGCGCGGCGAGCGCATCGAGGCGTACCTGGGGCCCAAGGCGAACGTGTCGCCCGAGACCCTCGCCGTCTGGCACGAGCGGTGGGGCCGCGACCTTAAGTTCCTGCGCTCCCCCGAAGGCGACGGCATCCGCGTCGAGCTCGACGGCAAGGACCCCGTCGCCTGGATCGAGGACTTCCTGACGACGCTGGCGTAGCAGTCCTCGGCCGTCGGCATGCCAGTTGCGCGGACCTTCTTACCCTGCTACCCTTCGCAGCGGGCTTCGATTTGAAAAAGGAATCGTTGGAATACGGCTGGCTCACCTCGGTCCTCCTGCTGCTTTCATTATCGCTGGTGCCGTTCCTCCTGCCGATGGGCGACGCGATACCGGAGCCGGCGAAGCCGCTCTCGAACCCGAAGCCCGCCCGCGCGCACAGTCGGGTCGTCCTGATCATCGTCGACGGCCTCGCCTATCGCCGGGCGACGAACAAGGCGTACATGCCGTACCTGTGCGACCGGCGGAGCACGGCCGCGTTCGGACAAGGATTGGCCTCCTTCCCGACCATCACGCCTACCGGTTTGCGGGGGATCCTCGGCGGCCATCGGATGGTGTCGGAGCCGCAGTCGCCGACCGGGATGCGGACGGCGGCGGAGGCGGACTCGATCTTGGCGCGCGCGTCGGCCGCGGGCTTGAAAGCCTTCGTCATCGGCCAGTTCAGTTGGCCGCCGCTCTTCCCCGCGGGACACGGCGCCCAGCTTACGGTCATCCCGTATTATGGCCTCGTCATCCGCCACGAACACGGCCCCCGAGACATCGTCAGCCAGTACGACGCTCAGGTCCTCGCCGCGGCCCAGCCTGTCCTTAGAGGCGAACGCGGGTCGTGGGATTTCCTCGTCCTGCATTTTTTCGAGCCCGATTCGATCGGACACGAGTGCGGCACCGCGGGCGGCGTTTATCAGATCCACTTGCGGTGGCTGGATCGCCAGATCGAAACCCTTTCCCGAACGCTCGCCAAAGGGCCGCCGACGACTTTCCTCCTCCTCGCCGACCATGGCGCGGCCGATGACGGCACGCACGGAGGGCTTTCCAGCGCCGACCGCGAAGTCCCGTTCATGCTGTGGGGCGCGGGGATCGTGCCGGGAAAGCTGGGGACGTTCCCCCTCTACGACGCCGCGCCGACGCTCGCCGCGCTTCTGGGCGTGCCGCCGCCGGCCTTCACCGAGGGTTGGCCGAAGCTTCAGGCCATGCGGACCGGCGCCAAGGAAAAGGCCGCGATATTGCGGGACCTCGCGCGCCAGCGGCAGCGACGCTGGGCGGCGGTGAGGGAGTCCTATCCGTGGGCCGGCGGCTCCCCGACCGTCCGCATCACGCAGCTCGAGAAGCTGTATCAATCCAAGAAATACGTCTCCGCCGCCAATGTCGCCGAGAGTTGCATCCGCGATCTCGACAAGGGGATGGAAGACGCCTTGCCCGAGAAATGGCTGTGGCGGCTCATCGCCGCTCTCTGGGCCCTGGTGTTCGCGGCTTGCTTCGGCCTGGCGTGGCGCGAGGCATCGATCCGCACCGTGAAGGTCACGGCCTCGCTCAGCGCCGCCTGCCTTTCGCTGCTCGTATTTCCGTTGATGCACCCCAGCTCCTGGGCCATGGCCTCGGGCTTGGTGATGGTCGCGTCGGTCGGCATCATGATCATGACCCTGATCGCCACAATCGGGACCGACAGCGGCCTGGACGCCTACGGCTGGGCGTTGTGGTGGGCGGCGTTCGTGGGACTTGCGTTCCAGGAGATCGTGGACGTGTCCCTGTGGTCCTGGCTGGTGCTGGGCGGATTATTCATCGGACGCGCCCTGCACCTCAACCGGCAGAACGCCGCCACCACGGCGTTGAGCCTCGGGGCCGTCCTGGGTTGCCTCATCCTGTCCTCCGGCTCGCCTGCCGTCGACGTCTCGGCCCTGAGGTCCCTGCTTCCCGCATTCCGCTGGGCCGCGATGGCGCACGTGGACTGGGAGGTCGTTTCGGTCTTCCTCCTGGCCGGCTGGCTCGTAGGCGCCTACCTCCCGTTCGTCCGCTTCAACGACGGACCCAAGCCGTGGACCGCCTACGCATGGGTCGTCGTGCCGATTATCGGCGCGGCTGCGCTGTCGCATCTGATTCCGCTCGTGTCGGGCTGGAATTGGCTGCTTTGCGCCGCCTCATTGGCGGCGCTGGCGCGGATGCGGCCCGAGCCCCACCTGCGCGGGATGTGGTTGAGCGCCGTCGCGCTCGCGTTCTACCACTCTTTGTCCGACGACAGGCAGTGGTGTCTCCTGGCCCTGGCCGTGGCCGCGGGTTGGGCGCTGGCGTGGAAGACGCGGGACGCGCATCCGATGTGGGAGGGACTGGGCCTGCTGGGCATCGGGTTGTGGTCGTTCAAGCTCTCCGGCGCCTCTCTTTCGTTCTCCCACATCACGGTAGCCGAAGGCTATCGGGCGATGGGAGCAGGCTGGCACCCCTACCTCCTCTTCGCCGTGCTCGCGCTCAAGCCCGTGACCGCCATCGGAGCCCCCACCCTGCCGCGCTTGGCCATCCGGCCGTTCTATTCGATGCTCGGCATCGTGCCGCTCTTGGGCGCCCTCTCGGCCGGCAACCTCTCGATGATGTGGTGGGGACGCTTCATGGTCGGCAACGCCGAGAAGCTCACCGACACGGCGGAGTTCGCCCAGGCCGAGTTCGTGCTTCTTCTCGTCTGGATATTGCTGGGCTTCTGGGTCGCGATCCGGGCTTTCGATCTCGTCTCCCGGCGCGTCGCCCGCCCAGCGTGACGCCGGGCCGTCGTTAGAACCGCGCTCGCAGTCTTGGTACAATGCTCGCGTGCCGGCACAAGCGGAAGCGGCGTTGCACGCGCTCTTCGAGCGCACCTACGGCACTCCCGCGGAGAGCTGCGCTTTGCTCGATCCCACCACCGGGGGGTCCCCGCGCAAGCTCTTCCGGCTGCGGCGGGACTCGCGCTCGGTCATCGGCGCCTCCAACGCCGACGCCAAGGAGAACGCCGCCTTCTTCGCCTTCTCCCGGCATTTCCGCTCCTGCGGCCTCGCGGTGCCCGAGATCTACGCCGAGGACCCGGCGAAGGGCGTCTATCTGGAGGAGGACCGCTTCCAGATCGAAGCGGGCCGCACCCTCGACTACTCGCCCTGCTATCCGCGCGGCAGCTTCGACCGCCAGTCGATGCTCTGGGATCTCAACTACTTCAAGTATTACTTCCTGCGCCTGGGCAAGGTGGCCTTCAACGAGCAGACCCTCGAGGACGATTTCGAGCGCCTGACCGACTTCTTGCTCGAAGCGAAGCGCGACTACTTCCTCTTCCGCGACTTCCAATCGCGCAACATCATGGTCCGGGACGGTGTGCCGTGGTTCATCGACTACCAGGGCGGCCGCAGGGGCGCGCTCCAGTACGACCTGGCCTCCTTGTGCTTCGATGCCAAGGCGGACCTGCCGTTCGAAGCGCGCAAGGACATCGTCGAGACTTATATCGCCGCCGCCTCCGCGTTCGCGCCCATCGACCGCCAGGAGTTCCTCCGCTATTACCCGGGCTACGCCTTCATCCGCATCTTCCAGGCCATGGGCGCCTACGGGCTGCGGGGCTTCCACGAGCGCAAGCCCCTGTTCTTGCAGAGCATCCCGTACGCGATACGGAACCTCGAGCATCTGCTGCGGACGTCCGGCCTGCCGCCTGGCCTGCCGGAGCTCGAGGCCGTCCTACGCCGGCTCGTCGAATCGTCGGCGTTGAGGAAGATGGGGCAGGCCTCCATGGAGCTCACCGTGCGCGTGCAGAGCTTCTCGTACAAGAAGGGCATGCCCGTCGACGATACCAGCCATGGCGGCGGCTTCGTCTTCGATTGCCGCGCCCTGCCGAATCCCGGCCGCGAGGAGAAGTACGCCAAGCTCACCGGCAAGGACGCCGCCGTCGTCGAGTTCCTGGACAAGGAGCCTGCGGTGGGCCGTTTCCTGGAGCACGTCTACAGCATGGCGGACCAGAGCGTGGAGAACTATAAGAGCCGCAATTTCACCGACCTCTTGATCGCCTTCGGGTGCACGGGCGGACGGCATCGCTCGGTCTATTGCGCGGAACGGCTGGCCGAGCGCCTGCGCGACACGCAGCGCGTCCGGGTGGAGATCGTCCACCGCGACGGCGAGCCGGAGGAGTCATGAAGGCCATGGTGCTCGCCGCCGGCGTCGGCAGCCGGCTGCGCCCGCTGACCGATTCGACGCCGAAGGCGCTGCTGGAGGTCGGCGGCGTCACTTTGCTCGAGCGCGCCGTCCGCGCGCTGGCCGGCGCCGGGGCCGACGGCGTGATCGTGAACACCTTCCATCTCGCCGATCGCGTGGAAGCCTTCCTGCGCTCCAAGGACTTCGGCGTTCCCGTGAAGGTCTCGCGCGAGGACGCGCTGCTCGACACCGGCGGCGGGATCGCGAAGGCGGCCTGGTTCCTGGACGACGGCGAGCCGTTCCTCGTGCGCAACGTCGATATCCTGAGCGAGCTCGACCTGAGGGCCTTCTACAAGGCCCATGCCGAGAGCGGCGCGCTCGCCACCCTCGCCGTGCGCGAGCGGCCGAGCAAACGCCGGCTGCTCTTTGCCGCCGACGGCCGCCTGCTCGGCAGGGAGGGGGAATCGGAGGCGCCGCCCGCCGGCCTTGCGCTCGCGTTCGACGGCATCCATGCGCTCTCGCCGGAGATCTTTCGCAAGCTACCCTTGCGCGGCGCCTTCTCGATGACGGCCGCCTATCTCCGGCTGGCCGCGAGCGGCGAGACCATCCGGGCTTATCGCGCGGATGCGAGCCGGTGGGAGGAGGTGGGGACCCCCGAGCGCCTGGAGGAGGCGCGGCGGCGGGCCTCGGATACTGCGGGCCGGGCCGAACCGCGCCGCTAAAAAATGTTACATTCCGTCTGGTGAAAAAGATCGGATTCGCCTTGTTCCTCTTTGCGCTGCCTGCGGCCTGCCGCCGCGACCCGGTCGTCGCGCGCGTGGGAGGCCTCGAGATCACGGAAAGCGAGTTCCGCTTGAAGCTCGCCGACGTGGCTCCCGACTACCAGAACTACGTGCTCACGCCCAACGGCCGCCGTCAGTTCTTGGACGTCCTCATCCGCGAAAAGCTCATCCTCGCCGCCGCGCAGGACTCGGGCATCCAGCGTGAGCCCGCCTTCCGGGCGCAATGGGAGAAGCTCAAGGCCGAGGAAGAGCACAAGCTCTCCCAGGGGCGGGAATATCTGACGATCCAGATGTGGCGCGTGGAACTGCGCAACCGCGGTATCCTGAAGGTCACGGACAAGGAAGTCGCCGAGCAGTACGCGCGCTACCCGAGGGAAGTCCACGTGAGCCATATCCTGTTCGCGACCGCCGAGGACGCCGAGGCCGCGCTGCGCAAGCTGCGCGGCGGCGCCAGCTTCGCGACGCTGGCCAAGGATTCCCTCGACGCGGAGACGGCCCTCGACGGCGGCCGGATGAAGCCGGCCCTCCACGGCGAGATCATCCCCGAGCTGGAAGACGTGGTGTTCAAGGGCCGCGTCGGCGAGCTGGTCGGGCCGATCCGCAGCAAGTTCGGCTATCACCTTTTGAAGAAGGAAGCGGAACGGCCCACGAAGCTCGAGGAGGTCCGCGAGCGCATCCGGCTCACCCTCGAAAAGCAGAAGCTGGATCAGTACCTGCAAACGCTTCAGCCGCGCTTCCCCGTGGAGGTCGTCGATGTCCAATTCAAGTAGGATCCTCGCGGCGGTCGCCGCCCTGTTCCTGGCGGGCCGGGCCCGCGCGGCCCTTGTCGAGGACACGGTGGCCGTGGTCAACGGCGAGCCGATCATGAAGACCGAGTACCAGAAGAACCTGGACACGGTCATGGACCAGTACAAGCACACCGCGCCCCAGCTGCTGGCTGACCCGAAGGCGCTCACCGAGGTCCGGAGCAAGGTCCTCGACCAGATGATCGACGACAAGCTTTTCGAGCAGGAGGCGCTGCGCCTCAAGGTGAAGATCCACGACCGCGAGGTGGACGCCGGCATCAACGAGGTGCGCGAGCGCAACTTCCGCCGCGATCCCGAGGGCAGGACGCTGACCGACGAGGAGATCGAGAAGTCGCTGGCCTCCGAGCTGAAGAAGGAGGGGATCAGCCCGTCGCAGTTCCGCGAGCGCATCCGCAAGCAGATGATGATCCGGCGCGTCATCGAGGAGATCGTGAAGCCCAAGGTCAAGGCGCCGGAACCGGCGGAGATCAGGAAGGCGTTCGAGAAGGTCAAATACATCATCAAGGGCGACTCCTCCGTCGTGCAGGGGCTCTCCGACCGGGATGCCCAGGCGATGATGAACCTGGCCGATCGCGTCAAGCTCGTCACGAGCGAGCGCATCCACGCGTTCCATATCCTGGTGAAGGTCGTCCCGAACGCCTCGATGGTGGAGAAGAGCAAGGCGCTGGTGAAGGCCCAGGAGATCAAGAAGCAGCTCGATGCGCCGGATGCCGATTTCTCCGAGATCGCCAAGAAGAGCTCCGACGACAAGGAGAGCGGCGAGCGCGGCGGCGATCTTGGACCGATCGTGAAAGGGACCACCGGCATGCCCGACTTCGAGAAGGCCGCCTTCGCGCTGCCCTTGGGAGAGGTCAGCGAGCCGGTCGAGAGCAACCTCGGCTACCACCTCATCCGCGTCACCGAGAAGAAGGCAGCCGAGTCCTTGGGTTACGAGAAGCTGAAAGACGACATCGGCCAGTTCCTCCTCAACATGGGCTTCGAGAAAGAGCTCGAGAAGACGGCCCAGGAGCTGCGCAAGCGGGCCCAGATCGAGAGGAAGCTTCCCAAAGAAGGCTAGTGGCGGCCTCCTTTCTCCCTCCCCCCTTGTGGGGGAGGGTTGGGGTGGGGGGTGAGTCGTGAGGCAGCGCCCCATCGTCGCGTTCACCATGGGCGACCCCGGCGGCATCGGCCCCGAGGTCGTCATCGGCGCCCTTCGCGACCCGTCGCTGCGCCGTTCCGTCGAGCCCCTCGTCATCGGCAGCCGCGACGTGATGTTCCGCCATGGTTGGCGGCCGTCTCTTGCGCCGCTCATGGATTGCGGCGCGCCCTGCCGGGGCGTCCCGGGCAGGCCGACCGCCGACGGAGGCCGCGCCTCGTTTGAGGCGGTGCGTCTCGCTGTCTCGATGGCCGCGCGCGGGCTCGTGGACGCCGTCGTGACGGCTCCCATCTCCAAAGAGGCTTGGGTCATGGGGCGAGTGGGCCACGCCGACCATACCGGCTACCTCGAATCGGCGACGGGCGCGAAGGCGGCGATGATGCTGCTGGCCGGCAGGTTGCGCGCGACGCTGGTCACCCGGCATGTGCCCCTCGGCGATGTTCGGAAACACCTGACAGCGGCGGCGGTCGTGGGCGCGGCGATGCTGGCGTGGGAGGGGCTGTCGAAGCTCGGCGTGCGCCGGGCGAGGCTCGGCCTTTGCGCGCTCAATCCCCACGCGGGCGAGCACGGCATCCTGGGTAGCGAAGAGGCGCGCATCCTCGCTCCGGCGCTCGCGCGCCTGCGGCGTTCGGGCGTGCGGATCGCGGGGCCCCTTCCCGCCGACAGCGCCTGGGCGGCTCACGTGCGGGGAGACCTCGACGGTCTCATCGCCCTGTATCATGACCAAGCCTTGATAGCCTTGAAGACGGCGGACCCGTACCGCGTCGTTAATTGGAGCGTGGGCCTGCCGCTGGTGCGCACCTCGCCCGGCCACGGCACGGCCTATGACATCGCGGGCAAAGGACGCGCGAGGCCCGACGCCATGATCGCGGCGGCGAAGCTTGCCGCCAGGCTGGCGCTGAGCTGCGCGCTCGCTGCGGCGCTCGCTTGGCCCGCCCCCGCAAGGGGGGAGGGAGAACGGCAGAAGCTCTCCGCGACCGAGATCATCGACCGGGCGAACAAGGTCTTGCGCGGCGACTCGAGCCGCGGCAAGCTCACGATGACCATCGTCACGCCCGAGTGGACGCGCGAGCTGACCATCGAGGGCTGGAACCAGGGCCGCGAGAAGGCGTTCATCCTCATCCACGCCCCGCCGAAGGACAAGGGCAACACGACGCTCAGGCGCAACAACGAGATGTGGCTCTGGATGCCGCGCGTCGAGCGCGTGGTCAAGGTGCCGCCCACGATGATGCATTCCGCCTGGCAGGGCTCGGATTTCACCTACGAGGACATCGTGAAGGCGGAC